>JBPOJK010000145.1:0-11254 GCA_052033675.1 Pseudomonadota bacterium | reverse complement strand
TATTAGAGCTGTAGGTAATTTGTATAGTTAAAATTATTTGAAAATAATTTATGTTGAAGGTGCGATTTAACATACTGTATTTATCGTGTTAATTAAAGTGCAATAGAGAAATCATAATGTGCTTTAATGTGAAACATTAGTTTTTACTAATTTTACTTCCGAAAAACATCTAAAAATTTTCTATAGAATGAGTATGGTAGCAAGATTACTTATTATTAAGAGAAATATTTTGTAAAGTTAATAACATTACAAAATATTTACATAAGCTGAAAGTATAAATTTTATTTATTTAAATTGGCTTAAAAATTATTTTAAATTTACAAAACATAAATTGTGGTTGATGTAATATATTGAATATAAATGATATTTGCATTACAATTAAAGTTCTATTCCAGATTACCATTTTAAAGTGGGTAAAATGTAAAAATTAATATCTTATTTGACTTTCATCTATTAGCTGATGGTTTTAGTCGGTCTTAAATAACCACTAAAACCGTCAGCTTTCCATTCAATAACACAATCCTAAATTTGTAACATTTTGTGACAAGGCTCTTTGGGATAGGTGATGTAAAAACGTTACCAGTTGCCACAAGTCTATCAATTTCAACTTCTCAACTCTGTGGTTATTTTTAAATGTATTTCATAAAGATAGCACTGATATTCTCCTTTGTTCTAGTCTAGCTTGGTTTGAGACTTATTCCGATAACTGGTCGTTATTAGCGAAATTTCGGTATAATTACTATCCATAAAATGTGGTAAAAAATATGCTTATTTTACTGTTAAAAGTCTTTTTTGTTGTTTTTCAGTAGGTTAAATATGAGTTACAATTATCCGGTAAATAATTTCTACCAATTGGCAGTAAATAATGCTCGCAGTGTGCCCAATACTGTCGCAATCTATGAGGAAGAGCTAAAAATAACTCATCGCGAGTTTTTAGCAAAAATTGATCAAGTTGCGGGATTTTTAAATACGCTAGGAATTAGGGTAGGCGATAAAGTTGGGCTAATAATGAGTAACTGCTGGCAATATGCCGTTAATTATTTTGCCTTGAGCCGTTTAGGCGCTGTTGCTGTTCCCATCAATAATTTTCTGAAACATGACGAATTGGCATACATTTTAAATGATGCACAAGCTAAATTATTGTTTGCTTCAGCTAAATATGCGCCGGAAGTTCGCGATTTGTTAACCGCCACTGAAATTGAGAAAATTATTTGGGTTGATGGTGCGCCATTAACCAATGAGCGCAATTTAGATTATAACCAGATTTATCAAAAAGATTATCCACAACCAACTAATGAATTGCCGCAGTTGGATGATTTGGCAATTTTAATCTACACCTCCGGTACCACCGGCAAACCAAAAGGCGCAATGCTTAGTTATCGTAATTTGTTATCGATCATGTATGGCGGCATCGAACATTATCGCTTTAAAGACGGTCAGGCTAAATTAATTTGCTATTTACCGATGTTCCATTCTTTTACCTTGGCGGTAACTTTATTATTACCGTTAGCCAACAAAAGCGGGGTAGTCATTGTCCGCTCAATCAGTTCGAAAAAAGATTTTAAGAATTTATTAAAATTAGTCTTGGTTCATCGAGTACGTTATTTTGCCGGTGTTCCGGATATTTTTAGCGCGATGGCGCGCGCCAAATTACCTTGGTATTTTCACTGGTTTCATAAGGTGCGCGGTTTTGTTTCCGGAGCGGCACCGTTATCGGAAGATGTTATCAAGCGCTTTAGTGCCAATTTCAAGCGCGGGACATTGCTGCAGGGCTACGGCTTAAGCGAGTGTGCTTCGGGAGTTTCGCTAAATAAGCCATGGGCAAATAAGTTTGGCTCGGTCGGTACGGCTCTGCTTGATTTTCAGATCGAATGTTTTACTGACGAGATGACTCAGTTGCCACGCGGTGAGACCGGTGAGATTTGTATCAAGGGTGATTGTGTTATGCTTGGTTACCATAATCGACCGCAGGACACTACCGAAACTTTGGTGAATGGTTGGCTCAAGACTGGCGATATTGGCTATGTGGATAACGATGGTTTTGTCTTTATTGTTGATCGTAAAAAAGATTTGATTATCCATAAAGGTATGAATATTTATCCGCGTGAAATCGAGGAATTTTTATATACCCATGACAAGGTAAATGCCTGTGCCGTAATCGGGGTTAAGGATATTGAAGCCAATGAAGATCCGGTTGCCTATATTGAGTTGAAAGAAGGCGAAACTACAACTGAAAAAGAAATTAAAGCTTTTTTAAAACCGTTACTCGCGCCATTTAAGCAACCACGCAAAATTTATTTTATTGATAAAATGCCCCGCAATGCTACCGGTAAAATTTTGAAACGTGAACTTCGTGAATTAAAGCGGGAATAGTTGACTAATTGCGGATTTTATTTTGGTATATTGTTGCTATTTATCACAAGGTCTATTTGTTTACTATGGTTGATAATACGCTGAAATGATTGACTAAAATTAATTACTCGCTTGCTCTTGCAGCGAGTTTTTTAATTTTCATCTAAATATCTTGCTAGTATTTATAATTGTTGCGGTTAAAATAGCTGTTGTTACCAATTAATAAATTATTTTAGGGGGAATTGCATGAAAAAACTGCTGGTAGCTATTTTAGGTATTTATGTCCCATTTGCCTTTGCCGATGGTAATGTTAACGCAGCTTATATTAATTCCTCGGCATTCATCCAAGATCCATATATTTCGTTAACTAGTGGTGGTGGTCTGCGTTCAATTAGCGAAAGTCAGGTTGCAACCCAAAATGCCGCGCAAAAATTATTTAATGATGGAACGTGGAATGTCTATGGGACTGCCGTCGGCCAGTATTCCGGTAGCAGCGCGTTAGTTGCACCGAATTATGGCTATGGCGCCAATATTTTTGGGCAAACCGGACAACTTGCCGGGTTCTCGGTCGGTGGCTTATTTACCATTCAAAATCCATGGGGTGCTACCAATATGAATGGTGCTTATACCGAGGTTGGTCTATTTATTCCCTCAAATTCCGAAGTTAATATGACCGAAGCCTTCCTTGAATATCAACACTCAAATATTGTTCAAGCTGACGTTGGTCTAATCGGAATAAATAATAGCCCGTGGCTGGCACCGAATTATATTGGCAATATGGCAGCGCCGCTGGCAACCTATCAAGGCGCGTTAGTTAATATTCACCCTGGCGGTGGCTGGTTGATTACTGTATTGGGATTTAATGCTGCCAACCTTATTGGTGAAAACGGCGGTTTTACCGGACGGACGCTTTATAATAAGAGTTACTCGGTGGGTGGAGTGTTTCTACCAACAACCAAATCTGATACCTCTAATGGTACGGTCGCATTGGGTGCCAACTATTCGGCATGGAACAATAATTATAATTTGCGCTTGTGGGGTTATCAGTTTGATAATTATGGTACTTTGCTTTATGGTGATACCAGTATTAAATTTAATCCGGTTGAAGATTTGGGTTTCTCGGTAGCATTACAGGGTGGAACTGACAATAGCATGACTGGCGGTAGCAATAGTAATGCCTTTAGTAATCCGGCAGATCAATTGCAACCAACTGGACAAATTTCCAGCAGTTTTGCTGGGGTTCAGGGTGGTTTAACTTATAAATGGCTGGGTGTCAATTTAGCCTATAATACCATTTGGGCAAACCAGAATAATTCTTGGGGCGGTGGCGCGATTATTTCGCCTTATTCATATGGTGCAGCGACTGATCCGTTATATAGCACACCCTATATGATGGGTTTGGTTGATATGGGCACAGGTGGTAGTGCTTATAAAATTAGTGTGCCATTAACTTTTTTAAGTGGAAATATGACTATTTCACCGGCATTTACCCAGTTTTATACCAATCCGAATTCACCGTTCTATGGTACCAAAGAATATGATTTGACTGTCAACTATTCTGTTCCGCAAGTTAAGGGCTTGAATTTGTTTGCCGCCTATGCTTATCAATCCGTGCCTTTTGCTAGTCAGGGTAGTGGTGATGGTTTACCAGGAAGTAGTTATGTTACCCAGTTATTTGTTAGTTACTTATATTAAACCCCATTCGCAGAGGATGTAATTATGAACAAGAAATTATTGTTATTATTGGTTGGTGTTTGCAGCAGCAGTTTTGCGCTTAAAACGGTTAATCTTAGCCAGCAAGTTTATACTTGCAATGGACAAAGAATTACTTTGGCTACGCCGGAATCAGTGATTGAAATGAATTGTAAAGTTAAGAAGATTAAACAGTCCAGTGAGCCGGTGTCACGGACAGTTACCTCAATTAAAGGTAATAATAATCTTGTAGTTACCGATGATGATCCAGATGTGGCTAATTTGCAGAAGGTTATATTTACTACCGATAATGGGCAGTTGATGTATTGTTATTATCAAAATAATGTACTTAAGAAATGTAAAGTAAAGGTAGTTAAGAAGAAATCAGCAGCTAGTGTTGGTAAATAAACTTTTGGCGGTAAAAAAGCTCATCGTATTTGATGAGCTTTTTATTTAAAATGTCATAGGGATTCAGTAATACGGCGCTTATACCGGTATGGCATAGAGATCATAATCTTTGGCATCGATGATTTTTACATCAATAATATTCCCGACTTGAATATTTGGGTATTGTCCCATATTTTTAATATATACCAAGCCATCAATTTCCGGAGCGTCATATTTACTGCGGCCAGTGATAATTTTACGGCTAACTTCATCAATGATAATCGGTAGAGTTAAACCAATTTTTGCTTGTGATTTGGCAAGACTAATCGCTTGTTGATGTTGCATAAAGCGATGATAG
Organism: Pseudomonadota bacterium; assembly: GCA_052033675.1. GTDB lineage: Bacteria > Pseudomonadota > Gammaproteobacteria > Burkholderiales > UBA11063 > Aquella. Next base: position 6,465 of record JBPOJK010000145.1, on the reverse strand, counting down.
CGTTGTTCCTTTATTTCTTCAGCGACGGGGTTCTCCAGCTCATTGGCAGTAGCGCCTTCAACTGGCGAATATTTAAAGCAGCCAACTTTGTCCAATTGTGCCGTAGTTAAAAAATCGAGCAGTAATTGAAAATCTTCCTCAGTTTCACCGGGAAAGCCGACAATAAAAGTGCTACGGATGGCTAGATCCGGACATTGTTGTTTCCAATTGCTAATCCGTTCCAATAAGCCATCAATGTTACCCGGGCGTTTCATTGCTTTTAAAATCCGTGGACTGGCATGTTGAAATGGAATATCCAGATAAGGCAAAATCGCACCAGTTGCCATTAACGGAATTATTTCATCAATATGCGGATATGGATAAAGATAATGTAACCGTATCCAGATGCCCAGTTTGCCTAATTCTTGACATAAATCGAGAAACTTGGTTTTAAGTGGTCGCCCATTATAAAAGCCAGTCTGGTATTTTTTATCACTGCCATAGGCTCCGGTGTCTTGGGATACCACCAGTAATTCTTTGACCCCAGCGGCTGCCAATTTTTGTGCTTGTGAGAGAACCTCACCAACCGGATAAGAATCCAATTTGCCGCGCATCGAGGGAATGATACAAAACGAACAGGAATTATTGCAGCCTTCGGAAATTTTTAAATATGCATAATGTTTCGGGGTTAATTTTATTCCTTGTGGCGGCAATAGATCACTAAACGGATCGTGTGGTTTGGGTAAGTGTTGATGAATTAAATTCAGCACTTCCTGCGTCGCATGCGGTCCGGTAACGCCCAGTACATTTGGATATTGAGTAGTAATGACACCCTCTTTAGCACCCAAACAACCGGTTACAATTACCTTACCATTTTCGGCTAAGGCATCACCAATCGCAGTCATAGATTCCTCTACTGCCGAATCAATAAAACCACAGGTATTAACCACCACCAATTCGGCGTTGTTATATTCGTTAACAATCTCATAACCTTCAGCTTTTAATGCGGTGAGAATATTTTCCGAGTCAACTAGTGCTTTGGGGCAGCCTAATGATATAAATCCAATTTTTGCCATTCTATTTTTTCCGGGTAGTATTAAATGGGAATTGCATCATATTAAAAATGCTTTCGGTGTGCGACTGAATCTGTTCCTGAACCTGTTCCTGAATTTGCAAAAAGCTGCTGGCACTACTATTGAGATAATCAAGAATATTTTGCTGCACTTGTGGACCGCGCTCGTGCCAAAACTCTTTCCACAGATCAATTCCACTGGGAATAGCATCTTTAGGATAAGCGGCTTTTATTTGTGCATAAAAGCGTTTTTGCGTTTGTTTTAAGACATCCATACCTTGTTCCAAAAACGGACTAATCGCTGGCTGAAAGGCTTTGCCATAGAAACGGATTATTTGAACAATAAATTCATTGGTTAAAATCGGTGTTGAACTAGCCTCTTCTTCTAGGATTATTTGTAATAATACACTGCGGGTGACATCGGCTTCGGTTTTAACATCAACAACACGAATGTCATCTCCATCCATAATCATTTGCTTAATATCGTCTAAAATTACATAAGTACTGGTTGCGGTATCATATAAACGGCGATTTTGATATTTCTTTAGAATCCTTGGTTCTGCAGGTTTTTTCATATGCCCCCAAAATAAATTTACATTAATTAGTGAAATAACACTTGACAAATTATGCTGCACTGCACAATAATAACGCCTGTACAGATTAAATCTTTGTCTTGCACTCAAAAATTTATTATAGCATAGTATTGAGCATCTGCACAAAAATTTAATAAACTAACTTTTTAATTTGGAGAAAAAAATGTTTACAAAAAATGAAAAATTGACTACTGAAGCTCAAAAAGCAATTGATACTGCGATGGATTTAGTTACTGCGTCTATTCACTCAGTTGAAAAATTAACGCACATTCAATTAGAAACTTCACGTCAAATTATGGAAGAAACTTCTAAAGCAATTAAAGATCTTTCATCTGTTACTGATGCTAAAGAAATCATTAACCGTGTAAATACAATGGCTACTCAAGCGGTTGAAAAAAATATTGCTTCAGCTCGCGATGTTTATGATGTAGTTAGCGAAGTTCAAGCTAAAATCAACAAAGTAGCAGAAGAAAGCGTGCAAAATTTGCAACAAGCAGCTTTATCATCTGTTGATGGTTTATCTCAATATAACCCAAGTGGTGCGCAAGTAGCTGGTGATTCTTTGAAAAACTGGATCAATAGCGCTAATCAAGCTTTGGCAGCAATGAATAAAGTAGCCTCACAAGTTTCAGAATTTGCTAACAGCAACTTAAATGCAGCAACAACTGCAACAGTTTCAGCTGTTAAGAAAGCTGCTGCTAAGAAATAATTTTCTAGTAAAATTATCAAAACCCGCACCGATTGGTGCGGGTTTTTTATTGTTTCATGTATAGTGATGCTTTCTGGTAAAATACTGCAATAATTTTATCTATTACACACAGAATCGAATTAAGAACTATATGAATGAACTGGAAATTATCTGGCAGCAATGTATGATGCTGATTCAGGAACAAAAAATTGTATCTGAGGTTGAATATAACGCTTGGATTAAAAATTTAAAGCTACGGATTGAAAATGGTAAGTTGGAAGTCGTTGCCGGTAATCGGCTGGTACACGATTTTGTGGTAAAAAAATACTGGACAAAAATTAAAAATCTTTTGGATGAGTTAAGTGGCGGTGCCGTGGTGGAATTAGTTGTTGCCAGTACTCCGGCGGGAATTAATCTTGAGGTGTCAGCAACCACTGGTGGTGACGCTCCGAATGCGGCTGAAAACATAGCTAAGGTTTCGGCGGCGGTGAATGAGAATTCAGCACCTACAACCGTCGCCAAACCAACGAAATCAGTTTCGCGTGCCAAGGCGGATAAAGAAGTTCTGGCACAATTGCATCAATCGACCAAACTTAACAAAGACTATAGTTTTGATACTCTGGTACGTGGTAATTCCAATCAACTAGCGTATGCGATTGGAATGCACATAACCCAAGATCCCGGTAATCGTAATCATAATCCGCTATTTATCTATGGTGGTGTAGGGCTTGGTAAGACCCATTTGATGCAGGCCATCGGTAATGAAATTCATCGCAAAAATCCTAATGCCAAGATTCGCTATCTACACGCCAACGATTATATTCAAGATGTGGTAAAAGCCGCGATGCGTCAGGGTTTTGATGAGCTGAAAAAATATTATAACGGACTGGATTTATTATTAATGGATGATATTCAGTTTATTGCCGGTGACAAAACCAAGACTCAGGAAGAATTTTTCTATACCTTTAATAATTTACTGGAAAAAGGTAAACAGGTAATCATGACCTGCGATACCTATCCTAAAAATATCAGTAATTTGAATGAACGCTTGATTTCGCGCTTTGCTTCAGGCTTAACCGTGGAAATCCAACCGCCGGAACTGGAAATGCGGGTGGCAATTTTAAAAAATAAAGCTTTGCGGAATAAAGTTGACTTGGATGACGAGGTGGCATTTTTTGTGGCGCAAAATATCAAATCGAATGTCCGGGAATTGGAAGGTGCGTTAAACAAAGTTATCTACCATGCAAAATTTTCACGTAAAGGTTTGAGTGTTGCGATTGCGAAAGAGGCGTTGATGGATATCATTGCCGGAGAATCGCGGACGGTCTCAATTGACGATATTCAAAAAACGGTATGCGATTTTTACAAGATTAAAATTTCCGATTTGCTGTCGAGTAAGCGTACTCAAATTATTGCGCGACCGCGGCAAATTGCTATGACTATTTGTAAAGAGCTAACCCAATACAGCTTACCTGCAATTGGGCAGGCCTTTGGTGGACGCGATCATTCGACGGTCTTGCATGCGCAAAAAACCGTGGTAGATTTACGGACAAAAGATGAAAAGATTGAGCGTGAGTATAAATTATTGGTGCAGATGCTGCAAAACTAGTTTTTATTAATAATGTTGTAGCCAGTGATAATAAGTAAACTGCGCAATATTAGAGACTTAACATAAATTAAATGGCTAAACATCCTGTTTTTAAAGAGGGTAAATTATGTTGTTAAACTTCCAGCGTGATACGCTGTTAAAACCTTTGGCTCAAACTACCGGTTTTGTTGAGAAAAAACAGACCATGCCGATTTTATCCAATGTCTATTTGAAAAAAAATGGGGAGTTGGTGACGATAGTTGCCAATGATATGGAAATTCAGGCAACGCTACTGGTTAATGGTGGGATTGACGGCGATGATTTTGCAATTACCTTACCGGCAAAGAAATTGCAGGATGTTTTAAAAGCCTTGCCGGAAAGCAGTGTCAGCCTAGAAGTTAATGAACATAAAGTTACCGTCAAATCTGGACGCAGTAAATTTACACTGCAAAGTTTACCCGCTGATCACTATCCATTACTGAAGGTAAATGAAGATTGTATTGGTCAGTTTAGTTTGGCGCAACAAGACTTGAGAGAATTGATCGGCAAAGTTCAATATTCGATGGCAGTAAATGACGCGCGGATATTTTTAAACGGTATGCTCCTGGAAGTCAAGAATAATGAGTTACATTTGGTGGCAACCGATGCCCATCGTTTGAGCTATGTTAGTTATACCCTTGCCGATATGTTACCGGATATCAGTGCGATTATTCCGCGTAAAACTATTCTTGAATTGTACCGCCTGCTGGAAGATAGCGAAGAGACAGTCAATATCAAAATATATCCGAATCAAGTGATTTTTGAGACCCAAAATAAACAGTTAATTACCAAATTAATCGATGGTAAATATCCGGATTATGAACGAGTGATTCCGTTGACCAATGATAAACTGTGTTTAATTAATCGTGAAGAATTATTAAAAGCAGTGCAACGAGTAGCGGTAATTGGGATTGACAAGCTGCGAACCATTACCCTCGAATTAAAACCAAATTTATTGACAATTAGCTGCCGCAATGAAGAGCAGGAAGATTCGCGTGATGAATTGGCAATTCAATATGGCAATGACAGTGAATTACGGTTGAATTTCAATATTTCCTATATCCTGGATGTGCTAAATAATAGTGCTGAAGAAAATTTACAATGGGCGTTTTTTGATAATCAGCGCAGTGTCTTGGTAACAGTGCCAAATCAGATTGATTTTAAATATGTAATTATGCCGTTGCGGGCATGATCTAAAAAATATTGATTGACGAATTTTGTCGGTGAGTAGAAAATTTTAAAGGTAAAAGTTGGATATGTCAGAACAACAACAGAATTACGATAGTAGTAGTATTAAGGTTTTAAAAGGATTGGATGCTGTTCGCAAACGTCCGGGAATGTATATCGGTGATACGCAGGATGGAACTGGCTTGCATCATATGGTTTTTGAGGTTTTGGACAATGCTATTGATGAGGCCTTAGCTGGACATTGTAATGCTATTAAAGTTGCGATACACGAAGATAATTCGATTTCAGTTGAAGATAATGGACGCGGTATGCCAACGGATATTCATCCGGAAGAAGGTCGCTCCGCTGTCGAAGTAATTATGACGATACTACATGCTGGTGGTAAATTTGATAATAATTCCTACAAAATTTCCGGTGGTTTGCATGGGGTTGGGGTTTCGGTAGTTAATGCCTTGTCTGAATGGGTGCGTTTGACCGTTTGGCGTGATGGCAAAGAATATTGGATTGAGTTTCATAATGGTGATGCCGTTGCGCCATTGAAAGAAATGGGACCGGCGCCAAAAGGTAAAAAGGGTACTAAAGTTCAATTTATGGCCAGTGCGGCAACTTTTGGTGTAGTTGAGTATCATTATGATATTTTAGCTAAACGAATCCGTGAACTGTCATTTTTAAATAATGGTGTAAATATTGTTTTGACCGATTTTCGTAATGGTAAAGAGGAAAATTTTGCCTTTTCCGGCGGCGTTGCCGGTTTTGTTGCCTATATGAATCGCAGCAAAACCGTGCTTCATCAAAAGATTTTTCACTGTAATGGCGAGAAAGAGGGGATGGGGGTTGAAGTTGCGATGCAATGGAATGACTCTTATAGCGAAAATATTCAGTGTTTTACCAATAATATTCCGCAACGCGACGGTGGTTCACATCTATCGGCTTTGCGTACCGTAATGACTCGGACGCTTAATCAATATATTGAAGAACAGGAATTGGCTAAGAAAGCCAAGGTAACTACTTCCGGTGATGATATGCGTGAAGGCTTGACCTGTGTAATTTCGGTAAAATTACCGGATCCGAAATTTTCATCACAAACCAAAGATAAGTTAGTTTCATCAGAAATTTCACCAATTGTTCAAGAACTCATTAGCGATGCGCTTAAAACTTATTTACTGGAAAACCCGCTGGATGCCAAAATTATTTGTGGCAAGATTGTTGAAGCGGCACGAGCACGCGAAGCCGCCAGAAAAGCACGGGATCTAACCCGTCGTAAAGGTATTCTTGATGGGATGGGCTTACCGGGTAAATTAGCAGACTGTCAGGAAAA
>JBPOJK010000178.1:0-1906 GCA_052033675.1 Pseudomonadota bacterium | reverse complement strand
TCGATTTCTCGCCCAAAACGCGCGCTATTGTTAGCGGGATTTTTTCTATTGTTGCAGCTTGCAGTGGCTGGTATTTTGGATGCCAGCAATAAAATGCACTTGCTTGGATTGATTGGTGGGCTGAAATCAGTAATAAATGGTGGAATTGTATCTATGTTGCTGGGGTTTGGTGTCGGTAGTGGCGGCAATCTGGCGCGCGAAGATCTGGTTGGCGGTGCCTTGTCAGAAGGATGGCTTGGCTCTGGCTCAGAGAGCGGTATCGGCGTGATTGCATACCAGCTAGGATTGCCAGCCATATTTTTATTCGTGATCGTTCAATTATTGTTTTTGCGAATGGCAAGAAAATACTCGGGACAGAGTAATTTCTTCGAGCCAAATAATTTCATATTCTCTATTTGTGCAGCATTGTTTATTAATACATTTTTGCAGGAAAACTGCATTAATTCATCAATATTAACGATTGTTTTATTGGGTGTAATTATTATAAATGGAAGTAAATCGGCACAGGCAAGCTAGATTTTTTATGGAAAAGGTGGATTTTATGAAACTGTGTATTCGTAATTCGATTCTACTTGGCGTGCTGCTCTTTTCAAGCACGAATGCATTTTCAGAAACCTATCCGTCCGGACATATTTGGAGCCGATGGAAGGATTGGACGCTTGGAGGAAAACCGGGAAGCATCAAGGGAAATCCTGATGATGATGCAAAGGGGAATCCAGTTTGGTTGTATGGAAACTCCAAGGGTGGGGATTTGTATAGCAATGACCCTTGGTACAAAAATCATACACAACTTCAGTTTTGGGATGATTATTGGGCTGGTACCGTCGGGAATGTGGCATGGGCTAGAAAATATATTGGTGCGACCTATAAGGTAGATGCCAATCCACCGATTTCACGAATGAACATGATTCATGATTTGAGCGAAAATACCAAATCTTGGATATATGTTCCTGTCGTTAAATGGATTAACCCTGCCGGTGATGGCGCTTTGATTAATATTACTGGTCAGTCATATGTTACGTGGAATGGCCATAAATTGACGTATTCGCCGGATGTGGATATTGACGTAGTGGTTGCGAAATATGACCATTCCTCGTCATCTTATGAGGTTATTTATCATAAGACGGTATCCAATCCACAGGCAAATCAGCCGTATACGGGAGTTGTTAAATTAAATCTGGATTATTTCAATTTTTCGAATATCCGAGTTGACCAAGGTGATGAAATCATTTTCTCATTGAGAGGGAAGCGTTCACCAATCATGCCGTCTAACTGGGTTGGTTTAACCGATGATAAACTTAGCATTACTTTAAATGGCTATGCTAAGTGACGATGTATTTCAACGCGTAAGAATCATTATGAATCGAGACTTGTAATGGATCGAAGGCTCTTTCTGTCTGGTTTGCCTGTTGCCGCGTTATCTGCTGCAGATGCTTCTAGTTCTGTAGGCGCGCCTGCACTACAGACTAGCAGCATCGCTGATACGCTGAGCCTAAGTTTTTTTCTCGGGGAGCAGCAGAACAAGTTGGCCCAGAGTAGAGAGGGAACTGATCCTGAACAGGTTTCGATTGCTTTTGAAAAGGCATTGGAGTGGGCCTCAAGCAAGGATGGCGCAACGCTCCAGATTGGATTTGGTGATTTTCGAATTGCCAGAACAGTTAAATTTGGAAATAAGCTATCAATTGTAGGCCAAGGTATTGCTCAAACCAGACTTATTCCTGTCGGCGATTTTAATGCATTTGCCGCAGAAAACCGTAATTCAAGACCTATCGGCAGGTTTGGGTTGCGAGACTTGATGATTTATTTTCAGCCCAATAAAGGTGAATGGTCTAAAGGCAACGGCATTCAAATTCACGCCGTAGATGGCCCAATCTGGAAGCCGTTTATCCAGGATGTGCAGATGTAT
>JBPOJK010000190.1:0-18253 GCA_052033675.1 Pseudomonadota bacterium | reverse complement strand
GTCGATGGTGAAAAAATTACTGAGAATTTATTTAAATTTGCCGCTGGAAATTTGGGTGAGAAACAAGTAATTGATAAACAAGCAGTAAAAGAAATCCTTACCCTTGCTCAATAACATCATTTAACCATAAAAAAACAGGAATCATTGATTCCTGTTGTTTTTATTCAAAACATTATCTTACAATGCCAAGCGACGCAAGTCCGACAAAATTTGTGACAAATAAGTCGTAAATTTAGCCGCCAAAGCACCATCAATAATCCGATGATCAAAAGACAATGACAACGGCAACATCAAGCGCGGCGCAAATTCTTTACCATTCCATACCGGTGCAATCGAGGATTTAGAGACACCCAAAATTGCAACTTCCGGAGCATTGATAATTGGGGTAAATGCAGTTGAACCCAAGCCACCCAAACTGGAAACGGTAAAAGTACCACCCTGCATATCGGTTGGTTTTAATTTGCCATCCCGTGCGGCTTTTGCCAAAGCTGAAGTTTCCTGAGCAATCGCCACCAGACCTTTTTTATCCGCATCTTTAATTACCGGTACCGTCAAGCCATTTGGCGTGTCGGCGGCAAAACCGATATTGTAGTAGTTTTTGTAAACAATGCTATCACCATCGATTGAGGCATTGAATTCCGGGAATTTCTTCAAAGCAAATACTGCAGCTTTAATCAGGAATGCCAATGGCGTAACTTTGATTTCGGCTTTTTTGTATTCTTCATTGAGTTGTTTACGGAATTCTTCCATATCGGTAATATCAGCATTTTCAAAAACCGTTACATGTGGAATCATTACCCAGTTTCGCGCCATATTGCCACCGGAAATTTTCTTAATCCGTGACATTTCTTTGCGCTCTACTTCACCAAATTTAGCGAAATCAACTTTAGGCCATGGCAATAAGTCCAAGCCAACACCTGAACCATTAGTCGGAGCATTGCCAAAACTAATTTGTCCGGTCATCACCCCTTTAATGAAGGCTTTCAAATCATCTTCGGTAATCCGACCTTTTTGACCGGTTCCTTTAATTTTACCCAAATCAGCACCAAATTCACGCGCTAATTTACGGATTGATGGCGAAGCAAAGGCTTTGGCAAATGCAACTTCATCGACTTTCGCTGCAGGTGCATTCACTACTGCCGGAGCAGGAGCTGCGACCGCTACTGCTGCAGGTGCTGGAGCGGCTACTGGTGCCGCAGCCGGCGTTGCCGCCACCGCAGGAGCAGACGCACTGGCTGTCGTTTCAACCAGCAAGATCACATCACCTTGGTTAACTTTGCCACCTAAAGCAACTTTAACTTCTTTCACTACACCAGCATGGGTTGCTGGAACTTCCATCGTCGCCTTATCGGTTTCCAAAGTAATTAACGAATCTTCCTCAGCAATAGTATCACCAACTTTAACATTTATTTCGATAATTGCTACATCATGATGTCCGCTAAGATCCGGCACGATAATCGGAACTATTTGCGTAGCGCTTGCTGGTGCACTTGGTGTAGCTACGGCAGCAGGTGCTTCGGCTGCAACTGGAGCCGCGGCTACCGCAGCACCAACAGCTTCAAGTTTAACTACCACATCACCTTCATTAACAGTTGATCCTGGTTGAACCAACACCTCAACGACCTTTCCGGCAGACTCCGCTGGAACTTCCATCGTCGCTTTATCAGTTTCCAACATCAACAAATTATCATCAATATTGATAACATCACCGACTTTTACATACACCTCAGCCACATTTACATCACTGTGACCACCAATATCTGGAATTCTTAATTCAATTACGCTCATTGCTTAACCTTTATAATTAATCAGATTGTTTAGATTGTTCAGAATAATCGCCGCGAAGGCAGGTTCCACTATCCTTGTCGCACGCACATCCGGTTGTTTTAACTGCTTCACAAGACGACTGATCGCCCTCACTACATGCGGCAGATAAATTCTGGCATAAATTATTTACCGCACCCTGATTACGCCCGGTGTCAGCATAACTACACGCCGCAACACCAATCAACAGAATCAATAACAGTTTACGCATAATTTATTTCCTTACAACAGAAAGTTTAAATTACCGAACTGAGTAATTTTTGACCCAACTCGGTTCGGCAATCTTGTTATGCTTCCCAAGGATTAGCTTTATTGGTATTAATACCATATTTTGCAATCGCTTGTGCCACTACTTCCGGTTGAATCTGTCCGGCATCGGCAAGACCTTTTAATGCTGCAATTGCCACGTAGTAACGATTTACTTCAAAGTATTCGCGCAATGCAACACGATAGTCCGAACGTCCAAATCCATCAGTACCCAATGTCACATACTTGCCTGGTACAAACTCACGAATTTTATCGGCAAATTCACGAATATAGTCAGTTGAAGCAACCGTAACACTGGCGCCTGACTCTTCCAGCAATTTGCTAACGTAGGCTTTAGCCGGAGTTGCTGTTGGATTAAGCATATTATGGCGATTAACCGCCACGCCGTCACGGCGCAATTTGCTAAACGAAGTAGTTGAATACAAATTAACGCTTAAACCAAAATCTTGACTCAATAAATCAGCTGCAGCAATAACTTCACGGAAAATCGAACCACTACCCATCAGGTTAACTTTAGTTGCACCAACGCCAACAGTTTTAAATAAGTAACACCCATTAATGATATCTTGCTCTTTACCTTCAGGCAATGCCGGTTGAGTATAATTTTCATTCATTACAGTAACATAGTAGAATTTATCTTTATTTTCTACATACATTTCTTTCATACCGTGATGTAAAATAACCGCCAACTCATAGGCAAAAGTCGGATCATATGACTCACAAATTGGAATCAAATCCGACTGAATATGGCTATGACCATCTTCATGCTGCAAGCCTTCACCATTAAGCGTTGTCCGTCCGGAAGTACCACCGATAATAAAGCCACGTGAGCGCATGTCACCAGCCGCCCAAGCCAAATCACCAGTCCGTTGGAAACCAAACATTGAATAATAGATATAAAACGGAATCATTGGCACGCCGTGATTAGCATAACTAGTTGCGGCCGCAATCCATGTGCACATAGCACCTGGTTCATTAATACCCTCCTGGAAAATTTGACCAGTAACTGACTCTTTGTAATACATCAGCTGACCAGCATCTTCCGGAGTATATTTTTGTCCAACATGTGACCAGATACCCAGTTGACGGAACATTCCCTCCATACCAAAAGTCCGTGATTCATCAGGAACAATCGGCACAATATGTTTGCCCATTGCTTTATCTTTGGTTAAGGTATTTAAAATCCGCACAAATGCCATGGTGGTTGACATTTCACGTTCACCACTATCTTTTAACATCGCATCAAAAGCACTCAACTCCGGAATCGGCAAAGTTGTAGTTGCCGGTTTACGTACTGGGTAATAACCACCCAATTTTGCACGTTGTTCGTGCAAATAGTTATACTCTGCTGAACCTGGTTCCAGTTTTAAATATGGCAATTCTTCAATATGCTCATCAGTTAATGGAATATCAAATTTATTACGAATATGTTTCAATGTTTCGGTTGACATTTTTTTCTGTGAATGAGCGGTATTCATCGATTCACCCTCACCCTTCATACCAAACCCTTTAACTGTTTTGGCAAGAATCACGACTGGTTTGCCTTCTGGATTGTTTACTGCTTCATAATATGCAGCATAAATTTTATCCAAATCATGTCCACCACGAGTCAATGCCCAAATATCATCATCGGTCATGTCTTTAACCAATGCCAATGTCTCAGGCGTTTTACCGAAGAATTTTTCACGGACATATTTACCGTCTTTAGATTTGTAATCCTGATATTCACCATCAATGGTTTCCATCATTATTTGTTTCAATTTACCGCTCGTGTCATTGGCTAGAAGCTTATCCCAAGTTTTACCCCAGATTACTTTGATAACTTTCCAACCCGCACCGGCAAATAAGGCTTCCATTTCTTGAATAATCTTACCGTTACCATTAACCGGTCCATCCAAACGTTGTAAGTTACAACTAATTACAAAAATCAGATTATCCAAACCTTCGCGGGAAGCAATATTCAAATTACCCAAAGATTCCGGCTCAGATGTTTCACCATCGCCCATAAAGCACCAAACTTTACGTCCTTTGGTATTAGCAATTCCCCGATCATCGATATAGTGCATGAACCGAGCTTGGTAAATTGCCATCAACGGGCCCAACCCCATTGATACCGTTGGGAACTGCCAGTAATCCGGCATTAACCATGGATGTGGATAAGAAGACAAGCCAACTTTTGCTGATTCTTGACGATAGTTATCCAAACGATCTTCACTAAAACGCCCCTCAAGGAAACTCCGTGCATAAATCCCCGGAGAAGAATGTCCCTGAATAAATACCATATCACCGTGCTGGTCACCATGTGGAGCACGCCAGAAATGATTAAAACCAATTTCATATAAATATGCTGAACCGGCATATGAAGCAATATGTCCGCCTAGTTCGCTACTAATTTTATTGGCACGCATCACAATGGCAGCCGCATTCCAACGAATATATGCTGAAATACGTTTTTCTATATCTTTATTGCCTGGATAAACTGCGCCCTTATTAACCGGAATTGTATTCACATAATCGGTATTCAAACTTTGCTGTAATTTAATTCCCGTCTTATCGCCTAAATGTTTTATTACCGTCTTAACCAGATAAGCTGCGCGATCCGCTGAATCATATTCAACTACGTTATCAACCGAGTCCAGCCACTCTTTGGTTTGCAATTGATCTAAATCTGTACTCATATAAACACTCCCGTCACTAGTGTGACAAAACAAAGTTATAATAAAGCTGGCGTTAGTATAGCATAATAATTTACGTTTTCTCTATTACTTATATGTTGCGCTGCAACAGAAAAACCTTAACCAAAATAAGTTGAAGCTAGTATAATAATCAGCGTAATTTACATCATTCAAAAAAGGAACAGCTATGTCAAGCAGAATTGCCGCAATCAAACCGTTGGGTCAAAAAATTTGGTTAGATAATATCTCTCGTGAATTTCTAGCTTCTGGGGATTTACAAAAAATGATCACTAACGATGGTATTGCAGGTGTTACTTCAAATCCAGCTATATTTTACAAAGCCATCTCTACTGATAATCGTTATCAAGAACAACTAGTTGAGCTGAAAAAAACCAATCTTACACCGTTGCAACGCTACGAGCAAATGGCAGTTGTTGATATTCGTCAGGCTTGTGGGATTATGCGTCCGATTTACGATTCTTCCAATGGTGAAGATGGTTATGTCAGCTTGGAAGTGTCTCCTGATTTATGTTATGAAGTTGATGGAACAGTTAAAAGCGCTCTGGAATTATGGAATGCCGTTAATTGCCCTAATCTGATGATAAAAGTTCCAGCAACTAAAGAAGGAATTGCCGCTTTTGAACAGTTAATTACTTTGGGCGTCAATGTAAATATCACCTTGTTATTTTCTTTGCCTCAGGTAAACGCAGTCTGGGATGCTTATATTAGTGCTCTGGACAAACGCGCGGCTCAAGATTTACCGGTCACCAATATTAAAGCTGTTGCCAGCTTCTTTTTGTCGCGAGTTGATAGTGCCGTAGATGATAAATTACCAACCGAATTACAAGGTAAAACTGCAATTAATTTGGCACGTCAGGCGTATGTTGATTATCAGAAAATTTTTAATGGTGCGCGCTTTGCCGCATTAAAAGAAAAAGGCGCTAAAGGTCAGTATTTATTATGGGCTAGTACCGGTACCAAAAATAAAAATTATTCGGATGTCTTATATATTGAAGAATTAATTGGCGAAGATACCATTAATACTGTTCCTGATGCTACTTTAGATGCGTTCCGTGACCACGGTGTTGCCGAAAGTCGGTTGACTAATGGCATTCAAAATGCTGCAACCATTTTGGCGCAAGTTGAAGCAAACGGAATTAACCTAGAAGAACTTGGTGAAAAACTCCAAAAGGATGGTTTACAGTCATTCATTGAAGCATTTGATAAATTAATTGAATTGGTCAAATAATTCAAATTATAAAATCCCGTTAAAAGATATGGCACAATTACGCCATATCTTTTTTTATGAATCGCAGCATATGTATTATCAATTTCATAATGTTCTTTCTCCGGCAAAACTTAATCTCGGGTTAAAGATTGTTGGTAAACGCCCGGATGGCTATCATCTTTTAAGAAGCATTTTTTGTTTGATTGATCTGTGCGATCGCATGGAAATTCAAATCACCGATAATGGTAAAATTTCACTAATTGAACACAACCAAGCCTGGTTTTACCAAAAAGATTTAGCGTATCGTGCCGCTGGATTACTTCAGCAGCACACTAATTGCAAATTAGGTGCAAATATTAAGATCAAGAAAGTAATCCCCTCCGGTGCCGGTATGGGCGGCGGTAGCTCAAATGCCGCTACGGTTCTAATCGTGCTAAATCAATTGTGGAACACCGGACTAACTTGTCACGAATTGAAGCAGCTGGGATTGCAGCTTGGTGCCGATGTACCGTTTTTTATTCAGGGTAACAATGCCTTGGTGGAAGGAATTGGTGAAATTATTACGCCAATTGAACTGCCGGAATTATATTTTGTGATTATCAAGCCGCAAATTCACATTCCAACCCGCGAAATTTTTGCCAATTTGAAGCTAGATTTTAGCAGTTTAAACCCCGAATTGGTTACTACTACTCAATTATTAACCGAAAAACCTAATGATTTGGCAAGTGTTGCACGGGCGATTCACCCAGAACTAAACCCGATTTTTTCAGAATTAAATCAATATGGAACTGCCGTAATGACTGGGTCGGGAAGCTGTATTTACCTAACCTTTACTGAAAAAAATCTTGCAAAAAGTATTGCAAATATTTTGTCCGCAAGATATAATACTTTCCTCGCAGCAAGTTTACCGGCTTCACCGATAGCTTGCATTAATGTGTAAAGATTTTTTTGGGGTGTCGCCAAGTGGTAAGGCATCGGATTTTGATTCCGACATTCGTAGGTTCGATCCCTACCACCCCAGCCAATTAAAAAAAGCGCATAGCATCAGGTTCGATGTTGTGCGTTTTTTTTTGGAATGATAAAATCATGTGTTTTCCCCGTCAATAATCGTTTTAAGAGGCTTGCAATGCATATGCGCAAAAACTTGATGATCTTTACCGGAACAGCCAATCGTGAATTTGCCGAGAAAGTCGCAAAATGTCTGGACATCCGTGTCGGTAAAGCAACTGTAACCAAATTCAGTGATGGCGAAGTTAATGTTGAACTTCTTGAAAACGTCCGTGGCTCCGATGTGTTTGTATTACAACCGACCTGTAATCCAACCAACGATAATTTAATGGAAATGCTGGTACTAATCGATGCGTTAAAACGCTCTTCAGCCATGCGGATTACTGCTGCTATCCCGTATTTTGGTTATGCACGGCAAGATCGCCGTCCACGTTCAGCACGGGTGCCGATTTCAGCTAAATTAGTTGCCAACATGCTCACCTCGGCGGGTGTTGATCGAGTTTTAACTGTAGATATTCATGCTGATCAAATTCAAGGCTTTTTTGATGTTCCGGTTGACAATATTTATGCTTCGCCGGTTTTATTGCGCGACATTAAACAAAAAAATTATCCCGATTTAATGATTGTTTCGCCAGATATGGGTGGCGTTATGCGTGCTCGTGCTTTTGCCAAAGGCTTAGGAACAGAGATGGCGATTGTTGATAAACGCCGTCCTAAAGCCAATGAAGCCGAAGTAATGAACATTATTGGTGATATCAATGGTAAAAACTGCATCATCGTGGATGACATGATTGATACTGCTAAAACCTTATGCAAAGCCGCCGAAGCACTTAAAAACCGTGGCGCTAAACAGGTTTATGCCTATGCAACCCATGCGGTATTTTCCGGTGATGCCATTGAGCGGATTGAAAATTCAATCATTGATGAAGTTATCGTTAGTGACACCATTCCATTATCACAACCAAGTTCAAAAATCCGGATTTGTTCAATTGCTGAATTGGTTGCCGAAACCATCCGCCGGATTAATAACGAAGAATCAATTAGCCTGTTATTGAATGACTAATTGCTGATACATAGCTTAAAAGAGCCTTCATTGTCTGAAGGCTCTTTTGTTATTATTGACAAACTCGTAACACAATGCAGGTATGTTTTAGCAAAGGATTAACGATCATGGCAGAACCAATTTTACTGATTGATGGCTCATCATTTATATTTCGGGCATTTTATGCTGTCAAAAATTTAACCTCACCCGCAGGAATGCCGACTAATGCCATCTATGGCGTTGTTAATATGCTAAAACAGATGCAAAAAAAATATACTACCCCTCATTGGGTCTGTGTATTTGATGCCAAAGGCAAAACCTTTCGCGATGAAATTTATTCCGAATATAAAGCCAATCGCCGGGAAACGCCGGCAGAGTTAATTGTCCAATTCCCCTATATTCATGAAATCATTGCCGACCTAGGGATTCCGGTAATCATTCAGGAAGGTGTAGAGGCTGACGATGTCATTGCTACCATTGCCAAAAAATATGCCGCGACAGGTCATAAGATTTTAATTGCGACCGGCGACAAAGATTTTGCCCAAATTGTTGATGACAATATCACCTTGGTCAATACCATGACCAATGAACAGCTAGATCGGCAAGGCATTATCACTAAATACGGAGTAACACCGGAACAGTTTATCGATTATTTATCGCTAATCGGTGACACCATTGATAATGTTCCTGGCGTACATAAATGCGGTCCGAAAACTGCGCAGAAGTGGCTTAATGAGTACCAATCAATTGCTAATTTAATAATAAACCAAGAACAATTATCTGGGGTGGTCGGCGACAATTTTCGCAGCGCCATTGATTGGTTGCCAACTGCACAAAAATTAATTACCATCGATTGTAATGTTTCAGTAGATAATTTTGATATTCATAATCTCGAAAATTTATCGATAAAACCGAGTAATTGGCAAAAATTGGCTGCCGTCTATCGCGAACTTAATTTTCGCAACTGGTTAAAAGAAGCCGAAGCCCAATTAGCCACACTCCCGCAAGCGGCGGAACCAACGCCCACTTTAATAAACGCAGTACAAAATTCCAGCCTGCCAGTTATGGATGATGATTTATTTTCACAACCGCCTGAAATCACTCCAGTCAAAATAACCGCACTGGCGCGAAATATTGTCCAGATTACAACTTTAGCTGAATTACGCACGCTGGTTGAACAACTGCTATTAATTACAAGCACTACCGCATTCAATATTTTTTTGGAAGATTATACCGATAATTCATCGGCAATCGCGATGGTTGCCATTGCTAATGAAAATAATTTATATTTAATCCAGTTACAAGCCAGCAATCACCAAGAACTACTATTCAGCGAAGACAATGATTACGCACAAAAAATTGCCCTTTTGGCGCAATACTGGCATAGCCCGATTGCAAAGATTTGCTATCGTCATAAGCAGCAGTGCCAAATTTTGGCCCGCCATGATATTCAATTAACCAACGTTCGTGGTGATCTTGAATTAGCTAGCTATATCCAAAACTCACAGCAAAACCATGATTTGGCAGCCATCCTCAATCGGGAAACCGCTACTTCACTACCAACAATCACGGAAGCATTAGGCAAAGGTGCCAAACGGCGCTTGTTTAGCAGCTTAACAACCTCAGAACAAATTGCATTTGCCACCAACATGACGAATAATTTATTGGAAACCGAACAGCAGATAATTAGTAGTTTTTCTGCAGGTGAACTGCGGCTATACCGCGAAATGGAGCTCCCGCTAAGCTGGTTATTATTTAAACTTGAGCAACACGGGATTTTATTGAATATTTCACACTTAAAGCGCTTATCAGCCGAAATGCATGCACAAGTAAATCACTTAGAAAACCAGATTTTTCAACACAGCGGGCAAGTCTTCAATATTAATTCACCCAAACAACTGCAGGATATTCTGTTTAATCGACTTAATCTACCGGTGGTGGGAATCACCAAAAATACCAGCGGCTATTCAACCAATGAGGAAGCATTATCAATCCTTGCTGAGCAAGGCTACCCAATTGCCAATGATTTACTTGAATACCGTTATTTGACTAAATTATTAAATACTTATATTGATCGACTGCCGGAGCTAACCGATGCCAACGGTTTCATCCATACCACACTAGAGCAAACGGTGGTAACCTCGGGGCGCTTATCGTCGCGGGAACCTAATTTGCAGAATATTCCGGTTCGCAGTAACTATGGGCAAGCCATTCGTGAGTGTTTTATTGCTGCACCCGGCTACAAATTAATTTGTGCCGATTATTCGCAAATCGAATTACGAATATTGGCGCATATCAGCAATGATAAAAACTTAATCGCCGCGTTTAATTCAGATGCAGATATCCACGCAGCAACCGCCAGTCAAATATTTAACAAGCCACTCACCGAAATCAGCAAAGATGAGCGGCGATATGCTAAATCAATTAATTTTGGCTTGATTTACGGGAAATCGGTTTTCGGTTTGGCTAAAGAATTAAAAATAGATCGCGCTGAAGCCAAACTTTATATCGATAATTATTTTGCCAACTATCCGCAAGTTAAAGCCTATATGGAGCGCATCAAAGACGAGGCTCATCGCGATGGCTTTGTGTCAACCATTTATGGGCGGAAAATCTTCTTGCCAAATATCAATGCCGGTAACAATATTCTTCGCCAAGCTGAAGAGCGGCTGGCACTCAATGCCCCGATGCAAGGCAGTGCGGCAGATATAATCAAGCTCGCGATGTTGAATGTAAATGGTTACCTGGAGGCTCACCAGCTTGCCAGTGTGATGGTGCTGCAGGTACATGATGAATTAATTTTTCATGTTCCGGATCATGAGGTTGAAATTATTCAGGCAAATTTAGAACGCCTAATGAGTGAAACCACCAAACTGGCAGTCCCACTAAAAGTTGATGTAAAAGCGGCAACTAATTGGGGTGAGGCGCACTAGCTAAAAACTAATACCATTCACCAGGCTTTTGATATTCAACCAACATTTCAACCCGCTTTACTCCAGAGATTGAGCGGGCTTGATTATAAATTTTCTCAGCTTGTTCTTTAGGTATTCGCGCAAAAATATAGACCACCCCAGCGGTGGTTTTTATTTTGGTATCATTACTAGATATTCCTGTAGTTGTTAAGAAATCACTTTTAACCTTGGCGGTAATATAAGAATCATTGATAGTCGAACTTTTATAAGCTTTAGCATCTTCAACCACCAAATAATCATAAACCCGTTTTACACCAGATTCATTTTCTGCCATCATAACCGCCTGATTACGATCACTATTAGTATTTACCCGCCCAGTCAGCAAGACTTTATGATCATAGGTCATTACTTCCAAATCATGATATTTACCGGTTTTAGCATAGTTATAATTCAAGCTCTGTGCAAGTTCTTCATCGCTAGCAACCGTTTTTACTGGCCGCGGATCAGTAACAATCAATGCCCCATTTACGCTTGGTCCAATCGCCTGAGCACAACCACTAATGCTGGTAATGCCAACTATGGCACTCCCCGTTAAAACTACTAACAAGCTATTTCTCATACGAAACCTCCTTTAGAATAACACATGTTAACATAAGTGATATTATACACCGAACATGGGTGTAAGGTCAGCCAGATCTTAACTGACAAAACAGCACATCTAGTTATAAGCCTTTTCACCATGCTCTGATAAATCCAACCCACCAAGCTCCTCTTCTTCGCGAACCCGAATGCCAATAGTTTTGTGAAGGAGGATTAAAATTAAATACGTTGCACAAAAACTAAATAACGCCGCCAGACAAGTGACAATTATCTGTTTATATAATAATGACCATTGTCCATAGATTAATCCATCAGGAATTGCCGGATTTACCTAGTGTGAAGCAAAAATCCCGACCATTATTCCACCAAGAAAACCCGGTACGCCGTGGCAGGTAAAAACATCCAATGAATCATCCACTTTATGTTTAATTCGATTGTAATAAATAATCAAAAAATATGATAAGAACGATGCAATTGCACCAATCGTTACTGCTGCAGCAATATTTACATATCCTGCTGAGGGTGTGATTGCCACCAAACCAATGATTAGCGCATTACAAATACCAGTAACGGTATGGGCGCGATGCCCCAACGAATCGCAAATAATCCACACTACCATTGCCGAGGCGGTTGCAAATAAGGTATTGGCGATTGCCTGAATGGCTAATGAAGAAATCTCCAGTGCCGAGCCGGCATTAAAACCAAACCAGCCAAACCATAGTAAACCACAGCCCAACACCATTAGCGGTAAATTGTGTTTGCCGCCATGAAGAGCATGTTCCCCTTTACGCGGACGTAGCGCCATCGCCAGCGCCAGCCCTGAAAATCCGGCACTAACATGAACTACGACTCCACCAGCGAAATCAAATGCCCCAAATTTAAATGCCCAGCCATTGCTATTCCACACCGTGTGTGCCAATGTACAGTAGACTAAGATCACCCACAGCACAATAAATATCAGATATGCACGAAAACGCAGCCGTTCTACCCCCGAACCAGAAATAATTGCCGGGGCAATGCTGGCAAACATCGCTTGAAAACAGACAAAAGAAATTGTTAATACCTTGGTACCTTCAACAATATCATTGGTATGAATCGGGTTTAAAAACGCCAAATTAAAATTTCCCAACCAACTACCAGTGCCGGAAAAGACCAGTGAATAACCGACCAGCCACCACACAATTGGAACTATACCTAATGTAATAATGCTCATTTTAATAGTGTTTAAGGCATTCCTACCTGAAACCAATCCGGTATAAAAAAACGCTAGACCAAAGTTCATCAGCAATACCAGCATTGCCGAAATTGCTACCCACAGCGAATTGGCTAAAATTGAAAAATCCATCGTCGTCCTTTCTAAGCGATGTTTATGTCCTGCACAATATCGAATAATAGCAAATTTTAAGTCCTCTGGAAAAATAATTTGTGCATTGCACAAGAATTTCTCCATTAACACGCTGAAAACTGTCACAAAAAATCACATTCCAACCATAACTACTATATTTATTTGCCATTTTCAACAATTAAACTTTATCTTCGGCACAAGAGTCAGGTACAATTAAGCTTAATAAAAAATCAACCTCGTGAAAGTGATGCCATGACTCAATCAACCTCGAAAAAAAATCGCTATATCGCCATGCCGGATACATTGGTAATTCTATTTGGAGTAGTCTTACTGGTCTATCTTCTGAGTTTCTTTGTTCCCGCTGGTAAGTTCGACACTCACAAAATCAGTTATCAATCCGGAACCGTAACCAAAACCCGTAGTGTGTTAATTGCTGATAGCTATCAGGTACAAAAAGATGCGACCGGACAAGTTGTTTATAATCCACCCAAACTTTTTGCCAGCGATGGCAATCCTGGATTTTTTAATTTTGTCTATGATGGAATTACTTCCGGGGATAGGAATGGCGGTGCCGTTGGTGTAATGGCGTTCATTCTGATCATTGGTGGCGCCTTTGGAATCATTATGCGTACCGGCGTAATTGAGGCGGGTATGATGAAAATGATTGCGCGCATGAAAAACCGGCGAATATTGATTTTACCGGTGATGGCATTACTTTTTTCAATTGGAGGAGCGGTCTTTGGCATGGGTGAAGAAGCAATTGCCTTTGCATTAATCCTCTCGCCGATGATGGTAGCAATGGGATATGATGCGTTAACAGCAGTTTTGGTTACTTACCTATCGACACAAGTGGGATTTGCCACGTCATGGATGAATCCATTCTCGGTTGCAGTAGCGCAGGGAATTGCCAATGTGCCGGTATTATCCGGCTCACTATTTAGGATTATAATGTGGGCAATATTCACTGGTTCAATTATGATTTATAGTGTAGTTTACGCTCGCTCGATTCAAAAAAATCCACAGAAATCATTGAGCTATAACAGCGACAATTATTTCCGCGAACAAATTGCCGAAATTGATGTCAATCAACATTTTGGAATCTGTTCGTGGTTGATTCTGGCAGTACTCTTTGGCGGGATTGTGTGGGTGGTCTATGGGGTAATTGAAAAAGCCTATTACATTCCGGAAATTGCCACTCAATTTTTTACCATGGGCTTAATTATCGGTGCCATTAGTGTTATTGGGCGCATCAATGGCATGACCGTCAATACCATCGCCAAATCGTTTAAAAGTGGTGCCGGTGATTTATTACCTGCCGCTTTAATCGTCGGCATGGCACATGGTATCATCTTAATGATGGGTGGCGGTGATGCAACTCAATTTACCATGCTAAATACGGTATTGCATGCATCAGCAGGTGTTGTGGGCGGGCTTAATGAATATTTTTCAGCGTTTGCCATGTTTATTTTTCAGTCAATTTTCAATATCTTTGTAACTTCCGGTTCCGGACAAGCCGCTTTAACCATGCCCTTGATGGCTCCATTATCGGATCTAGTCGGTGTTGGACGACAAATTGCTGTTCTGGCATTTCAATTGGGCGATGGCTGGACTCATTGTATCATGCCAACTTCCGCCGCCTTAATGGGAACTCTCGGTGTTGCACGGGTTGACTACACGGTATGGGTAAAATTCATTGTTAAATTTTATGTTTATTTGATGCTGATGAGCGTTGCGTTTATAATGCTGGCGGTTATGATTAATTATCAATAAGCTAGCAAATTTAAGCTAACCGATTTATAATAACGGCATAACCAAGTATTTTAGTAGGAAATAATCATGGACTTTACCTTAATTCAGACCGATGGACAAGAATTCACCTTAAGTAAGCTAGACAAACCACTAGTACTATTCTTTTATCCACGAGACAATACGCCCGGATGCACCATTGAAAACCAAGATTTTAGTCGACTATATAGCGAGTTTATTCAATTGGGTTACGAAGTGGTTGGAATTTCACGGGATACTCATAAGTCACACTGCAATTTCACCGCAAAATATAATCTAACCCATCAATTGTTGGCTGACCCTGATGAGAATGTTTGTAACCTGTTTGGAGTAATGAAAGATAAAACCATGTATGGTAAGCCGGTACGCGGAATTGAACGCAGCACGTTTATTTTTGACAAGAACCATAATTTAATCAAAGAATGGCGAAAAGTTAAAGTCGATAATCATGCTGCAGAAGTACTGGAATTTGTTCGTAATTTATAAGTTGACTGCTTTAGAACCGGTTTGAAACTCTACTATTAACGATCTCAAACAGGTTCTAACAAATAAATCGAATTATTTATTAAGATTTTCATAATCGCCGGGTTCTGCTCGGCGAATCATTATTTTATCTACGCGATAACCGCCATCGCGATCAATATCGACAATTTCAAACATATATCCACTATATTCAAATTTATCAAAAACTTTTGGCAGACGACCATGTTCACGCCCAATAAATGAAATCACAAATCCTGCCGCAGTTTGATAATTTCCGGAATCGTCCGGCCAATCTTCAAGCTCCAATTCATCAAATAAATCATTAATTGCCGCCGAACCATCAACCAACCATTTACCGGATGGATCTTTTTCAATTAACTGACTTGTTACGCTATTGACACTAGGAATATCACCGATCACCGCCGTAACCAAGTCACCCAGCGTAATTAATCCTTCCACGTGCCCAAACTCATTATAGACTAATGCAATATGGGTTTTATAGGCACGGAAAGATTCTAAAATCTCAATCAATGTTAGACTATTGGGAATATTATGAACCTGTTTTAGCCCCTCAGTCCAATTTATATCTAAAATTATACCTTTTTCATGAGCTTGACTGACAATATTTTTAATAATATGAATCGCTGGAATATAGCCTAAAACGTGATCCAAGTCATCATTACAAATCAATAAATTTTGCGATGGATTTGCTAATATTTTATCGACATTTTCAGTCACTGGAGCCGCCACATCAATATAAATCAAATCACTTCGCGGAGTCATCAATGCTCCGACTTTACTCTCATCCAAGCGCCATACATTTTCAAAAAGATCTTTCTCTGCCTGAACCAATACCCCAGACTGCGCACCGGCTTCAATCATGGTGGTAATATCGTCTTCAGAAACCTCTTCAACCCGTTTAGTGTTTAGCCCAAAAAGGCGTAAAATTGAATCGCTAATATAAGAAAATGTTTTAACAAACGGTAATAAAATTTTAATAATCGCGGTTGTTAGTGGCGACAAAAATACCGCAACTTGCTCGGGATATAAAATTGCAATCCGTTTTGGCAAGATATCACCGATAACAATCAACACCAAAGTCACTATAATAAAAACACTTATTGACGCCACGTCTTTTTCATGCCCCGGAAAATAGCCCAATTGCTGTAAAAAAGCCGCAACTTTCCCCGATAACGAAGCCTCAACAAAGGCCCCCTCCATTAGGGTAACCACCGTCAAACCAATCTGAGTAGTCGCAATTACCGGAGTTGGATCATGTGCCAATTTTAATGCTTTTTCGGCCTTGCGGTTTCCTTCATCCGCCAAAGCTTGTAAGCGATTTTTTTTAGACGCAATAATTGACATGTCTGAAATGGTGAAAACACCATTTGCTAAAATCAATAAAATTACGATGAGAATATCTGAACCCATTCTGTCGCTACCTTAACTATTTAATAATATAATTTGAAACAATCCGGTTAAAACCAACTCCGGAATAATAACATCAAAAACATTGTCGGAATTTAATAATCCGGCAAAGCCCCCCGTTGCAATAACAACCATTTCATCCCTTGGGATATTATTTTCATTAATTACCCGATTAACCAATTCCCTAGCAGCACCAATTTGAGTATAATAAAGTCCCGATTGAATAGCAGCACGAGTATCCTTAGAAATAGCTTGTTTTGGTGCAGAGATATTGACAGTAAAAAGCTTGGCAGTATTATGTTGCAAACTCTCCATCATCAACCGCAATCCTGGTAATACGGCACCACCAATAAACTCTGCTTGTGGATTAATGTAGATCAAGGTAGTTGCCGTGCCGAAATCAAAAATCAGCAAATGCTTCCCCGCGTATGCAGTAATGCCACCAAGTGCACCAGCAATTAAATCGGCTCCAATTTCAGCAGGGTTATTCGAAGAAATTTTTATACCGGTTTTGATTCCCGGTTGAAGAAACAGTGGCGTAACGTTAAAATATTTCACAAATGCCGACGCAATACTGTAATCGATCGAAGGAACAACCGAAGCAATTGCAACGCGGCTTATTGATGGTGGATCAATATCATTCTCGCGCAAAACCTGCAATAAAAACACCGCAAACTGATCCGATGACCCAAATTGACTAGTGTTATAACGAAACTGAACCTGCAACTCACCCCTAGTGGTAAACACACCACAATGAATCTGTGAGTTGCCGACATCGACACATAAATACATAATAACCTCTATTTTTTTATAGGCACAATAGGCTAATTCTACCATAACTAGCTTTTTTTAGCTTAAGTATGTTAAAAATCAACCGAGAAAACCTTAAACGGAAGCGCAATTATATTTGTACCACGATCTGAATACGTTATCTGAATGAGAAATGTAATAATAAGTGGTGCACCCGACAGGGGTACGCCGATAACCGCGTAACACACTGTTATAACAATCTTATTAACAGTATAATTCCCGTGGTGCCCACGCAGTGCCCAAGTAACTATATTAACCAAGTATTTCACTAAAGGTTTATCATCTTTACCATCTTATTTATCCCAAGCTAAAGGATAAATAACATGAAAAAACCAGACAACCAAACAAAGCGCTTTTTCTGGCTAAAACTTCATCACGACTTTTTCAATCGTGATGAAATCCGCATTATCGAATCTCAACCTAACGGTAAAGACTATATCATTTTTTACTTAAAGCTGATGCTTAAGTCAATTAATGATAATGGTAAATTACTATTCAAAGATACTATTCCCTACACCCCTGAAATGCTGGCTTCAATCACGAATACCAGTATTGATACTGTGCGAGTAGCAATTGATGCTTTTGCTAAACTCGGTCTAATTACTGTACTGGATGATGGTGCATTATTCATGCAGGAAGTTCAAAAGTTAGTTGGCTCTGAAACCCCTGACGCAGAACGCAAACGCATTGCCCGCGCCAAACAAAATGCACAACCGAAATTGCCAATAACGGACAAGAAGCGGACACTGTCCGGACAACCACCGGAAAATGTCACGCTATAGAATATAGATAAGAGTTTAGATAATAAATAAAATACAACCTTACACCCAAATTAAGAAAATACGG
>JBPOJK010000083.1:0-29765 GCA_052033675.1 Pseudomonadota bacterium | reverse complement strand
AAGAATGATTACTTCCGCGAGATGTTAACTGAGGTTATTAGCTGGGGATTAAAACCTCGGATAGTAACTGGCGACACTTGGTATTCTGGATTAATGAATTTAAAACACGTAAGAAAAAGCGGGTTGAATTTTTTATTTGGAATAGAAAAAGATCGCTTGATTTCGCTGGAAAAAGGCAGTTATATAAAAGTTTCTGAGATGGCAGAGTATCCAGAAAATGGCAAAATTGTCTATCTTAAAGAATATGGCAATGTTCGCTTGTTTAGATAGTTATTCAAAGAAGCATATCGCTATTACATTATGGGTGTTGCCAATTTAGAGAATTTAGATTCAATTAATTATGCGGATTTCAAAAACTCTCATGATCAACATTGGCAAATTGAATGCTATCATCGAGCACTGAAACAGGTTTGTAATATTGAAAGATTTCAAGTTCGTAAAAGTCATGCGATTAGGAATCACATTTATTGTGCACTCCGAGCCTTTTGCAAACTTGAAATAATGAAAACTAGACAAGTAATTACCAATTGGTATCAGGTACAGCGGCAATTATTTAACAATATTATTGCTGAGTTTATTAAACATAACAGCATTACAGATATTGCACATGCACAATTATGAATATCTGTCAATGCGTAAGTTCTAGTAGTATTAATTTTAATAGATAATAGCTATTAAATTATTAAACATAATCAATTGAAGCTATTTTTATTGGCTGATATAATGTGGACTGTAAGTAAATGTTTCTAAAGGAAAAAAAATGCTACCAAACAATTTCGCACCAGTGGTTAGTTCGTCAATAAAATACGCGGTATTACGATTTTTGACCCGTGGTAATTTTTGTAAAATCAAATAACCGGCAGGGAAGTCTGCCGGTTAGATTTAGCCGTTAGTTATTTTTTTGCGAAAATAAATATTCAATCGCCTTTTCCATAAATAGCACGATTTCTTGTTCATAGCCGGGAATCAATCCTTCCGGAATATCACCGGATTTCATCAGCTCCCACATCTTTTTACCTAAATCAGGATTACTGTTGTAGTGTGAATTAGCCGAATCCATCCATTTTTTGGCTAACTCCTGTACCGGTTTTGCTGAGGGAGCTGTGTTCATTAAGGTCTTGGCTTCTTTAAAAAGCTGCAACCAATGTTCCTCGCCAGCGACTTTGTGCTGCTGAAATTCCGGTGCAGCAAAATAATTGATTTCGGTTTCCGAAAAATTTCGTGTGGCCCAATCTTGAACCATTTTATCATTAGTCATATTAAATACCTCTAAAAGTGCGGCAATTGCTTGCCATTCAATTTCATTATGTTGTGAGTATAGATTTACGCTATAATCAATCAAAGTTAATCCGCGCTCAAGTTGAGCAATATTATCGCGGATCATTTTGGCTTGCAAATTTAGTGAACTGATCCAGTCCAATTGATTGGTTGCCAAAATTACTTTGATTTGTTTCAAATTAAATCCGATATATTTTAGGATGGTAATTTTTTGCAAAGTTTGTAAATCTTCTGCAGAGTAAAAACGATAACCCGCGTCATTCCGATGGTGCGGCATCAATAAACCTTGTTGATCATAAAAATGCAGCGTGCGGATGGTTACTTTGGTTAGCTTACTAAATTCTTTTATTGGCCAATATTGTTTAGTCATTTTGTCCTCCTGCCGATAATGTAAGGCATGACCTAAGGTCAGAGTCAAGTGCCAGCGTAAAAATTTGTAAATTTAAGCGCAGAGATAATTTATAATCCACCATTAATGGATATTCTATTGGAGAGGTGGAGTGTTACTTTATGAAACCGAACGCTTAATTTTACGCCAATGGCGCGATGAAGATACTATTCCGTTTGCGGCCATGAACGCAGATCCATTGGTGATGGAATTTTTTCCTCAAGTGCGTACCGCAGAAGAATCCCAGCAAGCATTGCAAAAAATTCAAGAACATTTTATTGAATATGGCTATGGTGTTTATGCCGTAACCGATAAAGTGCACAATTTTATTGGGATGGTTGGGTTACAAGTTAATCCGGATAAATTTAGTTTCAGTCCATGTGTTGAAATCATGTGGCGAATTGTTCACTGCTATTGGGGCAACGGCTATGCTCCGGAAGCTGCGCGTAAGTGTCTCGAAATTGGCTTTCAAGAGTTTAATTTGCCGGAAATAGTTAGTTTTACCGCCGCGATAAATCTGAAATCACAACGCGTGATGGAGAAAATTGGCATGCAACGTGATTTTCTGGCGGATTTTATACATCCTAGTTTAGTGGCACCGCATCGCCTAAATCCCCACGTGTTGCATCGCATTAGCCGTAATGAATTTAAGCAAAAATAGTCAGTAAGAAGCTCAATCTTTTGAGTAAATGAGTACACGTGAGGGTGTCAAAATTGCCGTAGCAGAATAATGATAATTTAGTTATGTGTGTTACAACATCGGTCAATAAGCAAAATTGCTGATTGCTTCAATTACAAACCTGGTTTAAGATATCGACTGAGAGTTTTTTAACTTATACAGGAGTCATATCATGAGAAAGCTTATCTTTACTTTGGTGGTGGTTTTGGGATGTAGTTATAGTTTTGCTGGGCGAATTATTGATTTACAGCAAGAAAAAATTATGTGCAATAAGTATCGGGTTAATGATAATTCCAAAATTAGCGAAATTCGCAATAATTGCAAGGTTTATGACACCGACTCTGATATGGATGATGGACAACAGGAGCAGGAGTTTGAGTTTTATGCCACCAGTCCCAAATGTCAGGTGGAATGCAAGTTTATCAATAATAAACTAACTTATTGTAAAATTGATCGTTACTGTAACGCTGGCTAATATTAAACGAAGAAACTGTGACTTATCTGTCACCGTTTCTTATGAATTGACTCGGGCATAGTATTCGTGTGCCAATAGTGCCATGATGTATTGGGAAGCATACTGCCCATCGCGTAAGTACGATTCACGCAGTAAGCCTTCTTCACGAAAACCAACTTTTTTATAGAGTGCATAGGCTTTATTATTATCGCAAAAAACATCCAGCCACAAGCGGTGCGCTTGTAGTGATTCAAACGCGACCTTCTGGATTAAGTGCAAAATTTGAGTTCCATAACCGCGGTTTTTAGCGGTAACCACGATCCGGCGCAGATTCAAATTATGACTGGGATCACGCACTCCCTCCAGAATGACATAGCCGATCGGCTGTTGCTGATCATAAACGACATAATGGGCAAAGTTGGGATCGGATAACGAATCTTGATGTTGTTGCTCCGACCATTGATAAACATAATTGCGATTTTCCGGATGGCTTTCGGCGGCACGAACCCATGGGATGTCATTGATGGTGGTTGGTAGCGCTTGTAATGTCATATGTTGCACCTATTTGATGGTTTCAATCGTGAACAGTTGGTTTGGTCGCACCAATTCATCCTGTGCGGCAATTATTGCCAGTTCGCGTTGTTGCAGTTGCTGGGTTTTACAAAAAACAGCATAAATGGCTGCTGCGGTATGCGCCAAACTGGCTGCCAGATCTCGGGTTTCGAGGTATTTGGCAAAAAATACTGCGGCGGTCATGTCACCAGAGCCATTCGGTGCGATCGGCATTTGCAGCCGCGGAGTTGTCACCAGCAAGGCTTGCCCAGCGGTAGACACTAACATTTCAATTTTATCGGCTGGCGCTTCATTGCGGGTTAGACTGGTTATCAAAATAATTTTACTGCCTTCCGTGTGAAGTTGTAAGCAGGCGCGTTTGGCATCGTCTAATGAATTGATTTCAATACCAGTAAGATTGGTTAATTCAAATTGATTGGGCGTTAAAATATCGGCTTGTTTTACCGCATGATGAGCAAAAAATTCCGGTACCCCTGGGCGGACAAATATCCCGCGGTCGGTATCGCCAATGACTGGATCGCAGCAATAAAGTGCTTGTGGATTGCGTGATTTGATTAGCTGCAGCCATTTTAATAATACTTCACCTAGCGCTTTGTCCCCGAGATAGCCGGTTAGAACACCATCCAGATTATCCAACACGCCTCTTTTTGCGAGCCCACTAAAGATATTGTCAATATGTTCGATACTCATAATATCGCCAGTCCAGTCACCATAGCCAGTATGATTAGAGAATTGGACAGTGTTGATATTAATGACTTCGTGTCCCAGCCGTTGCAATGGAAAAACCGCGGCTTTATTGCCAACATAACCATAAGCAACATGTGATTGTAATGATAAAATATTTGCCATAATTGAATTCCTAGTTAATATTTGGGTTTGATTGCCAATTGTGATGCTTTGCTCGCTATTTAACCGCGGTTATTTTATTCTTTTGGCGATATAAAACACATAGCCATAATATTCACGATATTTACGGTATAACTCAGCTTCATGTTGCTGGTAACGAATAAATTCTTCCGCCGATTGATTTCCGCTATATTTTTCTAAAAAAGATTTTTGCATCTGAGTTTGGCGTACATAGTAGTCAACCCAAATTTGTTCCGGTACGACAAAGGTTGCTACCGGAAGATAGCCGGCTTGTTCGATTTGCGCAACTTTGTTGGAAATTGTATCAATTTCAGGATAAGCCTTTTGCCAAAAGTCTTCAATTTCAGCCGGACGCTGATTGCTAAACCAGGTGTTTTCTGTAATTGCAATATAACCGCCAACTTTGAGGAATTTTCGCCATTCATTTAATCCGCGTTTGAAGCCAATATTATAAATGGCGCCCTCTGACCAGATTAAGTCCAGTTCTTCGGTATCAAATTGGAGATTCCCCATGTCGCCAATAGTGCCAGTGACACGATCCTGTAGATTGTGCTTCTGAATATTTTGGTTAAACTGTCTAATAAAATCCGGCCATAACTCAATGCCAACGATTTTACTGCCAGTATTTTGTGCCAATACTACGGTTTGACCGCCAGTACCGCAACCAATATCGGCAATTTTAGATTCTGGACTAAGTTTATCTATGAAACTTAAAGCTTTAAGCGTAACTTCGGGACTTCCCGGTCCTTGGCGCTCGGTATCTGTAAAATAATCATAGATGATGTTCAAATCAAATTCATGAATGGTTTGGGTGTCATTACTCATCAGTTATCCTTTGTTATTTGAGCGGTGGGTTTTTTATTCAGAAAAACGTTTAAAACATTCTTCAATAAATTCAATAACTAACTTTACTTCCGGCGATGCGTGTACATTTGGGCGTTGCAGATAAACATTAAAGGGAGTGATATTAATTTCCGGAAGCACTTGGATGATAGTTCCATTGGCGAGCTCGTCCTGAAACATAAAATCCCAGCCATAAACAATGGCATGCCCACTCATGACAATCGCTTTGTTATGTAAGCCATTATTGGATAATATCCGTGGCGGATGGGCAATCAAAAATTCAGCCATCTCACCGTAGGCGACGGTCGGGTTGCGTACTGACATCGCATTGTGTGATAATCCAACCGAAAGGTAGTTCGAGTGCGGGCTATGAATATCTGGTGGCGGTCCGTAGCGTTCGAGATATTCCTTGCTGCAATAGAGCTTGGGGGTAAAAGTTGCCAATTTCCTTAATAAGGTGGTTTGTTGATTAGGGAAGTAATCAATAATTGCCATGTCAAAATTATCTTTGATAATATCGACATTCATGGTTTGGTAAACTAATTCCAGTTCCAATTTTGGGTGTTGCTGCATGAATTCGGCAACATAGGGGCTAACGACAAAATAGGATAATCCAATTGGTAATGAAATTTTGACCTTACCAGATGGTGTATTATCATCATTTTTTAATTGAAATAATAAGTGATTTAGCTCATTTTGCTGGGCTTTTACCGCCGCATATAGCTGGTTTCCGCGCGCGGTTACTTCAAAATTCCGGGAATTGCGGGTAATTAAGGTTATTCCCAGCTCATCCTCCAGTGCTTTGAGCCGTCGGCTAACTGTAGCTTGGGTGGTATGGAGATTTTTTGCGGCATTACTAAAACTGCCGCCATCAACCAATGCTACAAATATATTCAAATCATCATTAAGCATCATTGTGCCCCAGCATTAAAAATTTGTTCGAATAATTGGTCAACCTTGGCAGTGACTTCAGTATCGGCTACAATAACCCGTCCCCATTCACGGGTAGTTTCGCCATGAATTTTATTGGTGGCATCAATTCCCATCTTGCTCCCCAATCCGGAAATCGGCGAGGCAAAATCCAGATAGTCAATCGGCGTGCGGTCAATCATAGTCGTATCGCGCAATGGATCAACCCGCGTAGTCAGTGCCCAAATTACGTCTTTCCAGTCGCGGATGTTGACATCTTCATCGACAACAATGATAAATTTGGTGTACATAAATTGGCGTAAGTAGCTCCAGATGCCGAGCATAACTCGTTTGGCATGTCCCGCATAGTGTTTTTTGATAGAGACTACTGCCAAGCGGTAGCTGCAGCCCTCGGGAGGTAAGTAAAAATCGACGATTTCCGGAAATTGTTTTTGTAGCAACGGCACGAAGACTTCATTGAGCGCTTCACCGAGTACCGCGGGTTCATCAATCGGTTTGCCGGTGTAGGTGCTGTGATAAATTGGGTTTTTGCGCATGGTAATGGTTTCAATAGCCATTACCGGAAAACTATCCTGCTCGTTATAATATCCTGTATGATCGCCATAGGGACCCTCGACTGCGGTATCATTGGGATAAATGAATCCTTCCAACACGATTTCGGCATAGGCGGGAACCTGTAAATCAGATAATTTACAATTGGTTAATTCGGTGCGTGAATTGCGCAATAATCCGGCAAATTGATATTCGGAGAGAGTGTCTGGAATTGGGGTAACCGCCGCCAAAATGGTTGCTGGGTCGCAGCCCAATACCACGGCAATCGGATAAGGTTGATCGGGGAATTTTTGGCAATGTTCGCGATAATCAATCGCGCCGCCACGGTGCGACAACCAGCGCATGATAACGCGGTTTTTGGCGATGACCTGTTGGCGATAGATTCCCAAATTTTGGCGTTTTTTATTCGGACCACGGGTTACCACCAATCCCCAAGTGATTAATGGCGCAACATCTTCACTATGGCAATGCCAGATCGGTAATTGTCCTAAATCAACATCTTCTTTGCCGATAACTATTTCATGAACCGGTGCGGAATTGATTACCTTAGGCAGCATATTGTACAGTTGCTTGAGTAGCGGCAACTTATTCCACGCATCTTTCAAGCCTTTGGGTGGCTGAGGTTCTTTGAGTTCGGCTAAAAATTCACCAACTTCGCGCAATTGCTGCAAATTTTCACAGCCCATTCCCAGCGCTACCCGTTTGGTAGTGCCAAATAAATTACCAAGGACTGGCAGATTGTAGCCGGTTGGATTTTCAAATAATATTGCCGGACCGGAATTTTTGAGAACTTTGTCGCAAAAAGCGGTCATTTCTAAATGCGGCGATAATGGTTGCGACACGCGTTTTAATTCGCCCAAGGCTTCTAATTGATTGATAAAATCCCGTAAATCCCGATATTTCATGATAATTGTACTTTAAATAATTATAGGAGTGCATTTTATCATGTGATTACTTAAGATGGCGCAGTTTAATATAAGGTAATATGATGATGCAGATCAGCGACCAATATTGCCGGATCTGCACAATTCGAATGAGGCTTTAACGCTTGTTGTGTTTAATCCGGCGGTAGACCGCTACTAATATCGGTAAGGCGCAAAGTTGGATGGTAACTGAAAATATTATCAATCCTAAAAACCAATGATCATATAGATACCCCATTAATGCACTACCGATAAACCAGAATATTCCATAGCCGGTATTGAAAATTCCATAGGCAGATGAACGTTGTTCTGGTGCAACCATGTGAGCAACAATGGCTTTCATCAGCGATTCATGCGCGCCGACTCCGATACTCCATAACAGCATTCCAACGATTATCCAACTGAGGCTGCCATAAAAAACCAATGGCGCAAAAATGCAGCTGATTAGCGTAACGATGATTAAAATTATGAAGCCTTTTTTGTCATAAAGATGTCCCAACAGCGGGGCACTAATTGAGTTGATTCCCATACTGAGGGCATAAATAACCGGAATCCAGATTTTATTAAATTCGTGGATTTTTTCAAAATGATAAGACATTAGTGAAAAATCAGTAAACCCGGCGGCAACCAGCGCAGCTCCTAGCAGATATAACCAGTAACTGCGGTTCATTCCTGAATAATGAATCTCATATGGTGATTCGGTTTCTAATTTTTCTGGATGAGGGTAAATCCGGCGGGCAACAATGACTAGGGAAATGGCACACACTGCCGGAATTAATAACCAGGCAAAACTGTGTTGATAGTTGCCATTGAAATACATTACCACAATCACGATTAGCGGACCCAACATAGCACCGAATTGATCTAGGGCTTCATTTAAACCAAATGCCCAGCCCATACCGGTTGCTCTTCCGGCATGAGACAGCATTGCATCACGAGCTGGATTACGAATGGCTTTTCCCATTCGTTCACAGATTAATAATCCTGCGGCTAGATACCATTGATTGGTTAGTGCCAATGCCGGTACCGCCAATAAATTAATCATGTAGCCGGCGATGGTAATGGTCCAATAGCGTCCGGTTTTATCGGCAAGGTAGCCAAAAATTAGGCGCAGTGCATAGCCGATGAATTCACCAAATCCGGCAATAATTCCAACCGCGGTACCGCTGGCTCCTAGTGTCAATAAATAAGGACCCATGATGCCACGAGCACCTTCGTAGGTCATGTCGGCAAAAAAACTGATTATACCGAAAAAAATTATAAACTTTAATGCTGAAGAATTTTTGAGATGAGTGAAACGATGTGCCATGATTACTCCTAATTGAATAGCGTTCAATTTCGGTAGGAGTCATTAGCTAAAGTGCGGTTGTGAAAATGGCGAACTCCATCGCCAAGACAAAATTTTAGCAGATTTATACAAATTTGTATAGTTGTTATACATTAATAGTTGATAGGTTAGCTTGGATGATTTGTTAGAATCCTGTATTGATTGATTTTTATCGCTAGGATTTGATGGCAACCAGCAAAAATGCTGATAGTGTTAAATGTTATGTTAATGTTAACATACATACCTAGGGGTATAGTCTGCTAGGCAAATATTAACGGTGATTTATTGATTTTGTCAATTAGCACACTGATTTAGATTACTAATTGGTTTACACGGTTATCAAAATCGATGACCGCTAGCCGATTTGTATTTCTGAATAAAGTCGTTTCAACTATAATAATAAAGTTAGTTAGATTGCAATTGGTTATTGCGTTTCAATATATTATGAGGGTTTATTATGAAAAAGAAAATACAATTATGTGGCGTAGCAACTGCGGGAGTGGTTTTACTCACCGCTTGTAACGGTGGTAGTAATTCAACTATTCCACAAAATCAAAATTTACAGTTTACTGCCAGCGGATTGACTGGTTCAACTTGTGATAATATTGCAGCCTGGGATGCAGCTAAAGCTTATGCCAATGCCGGAACTTTGGTCGTTCGCAATGGTAAAGAATATAAAAATAACTGGTGGACACAGGGCAATGATCCAGAAACAAATAGTGGTTCAAGCGGTTCAGGCATGCCGTGGTTTTTTGTTACTAGTTGTGGGGTTGCTCCGACACCAACACCAACCTCTAGCCCTGCGCCAACGACTAGTCCATTGCCAACAAGTAGTCCATCGCCAATTCCAACGGTGAGTCCAGGGGCTGGTGGATTACCAACCCCACAGGAATTTACTCACACCAGTAGTGCCAGTGGTGTAATTAATTATCATTTAAATTTGCCATTTGGCTCGGGAAATGTTGAAAAAATGACTTTATCGGCAAATTATACCGATTTATTAATTTCCAACTATGTCGCGGGTGCTTTGCTTGGGCGAATGATGCATGAGAAATATCCATTACTAAATTATAACCGTGACTATATTTACGGCTCATTGTTTGGTCAATTATTACAGGAAAATATCAATACTACCAATTACGAAAGTGCGACTGACTGGATCAACCCGGTTGCCAACGAGCGGGCAAGTTTATTGGCATCCGGTCAGGGTGGTCCATATCAGATTAATGATTACTCAAAACGCCTAGAAACTTCGGCGGGGTTTGGTTTGATTAATTTTGTGGCACTGCAAAAAGGTTTGGGATATACCGTGGAAGCTCAGGATAGCGGTGCGCAAACGGCATCTAAAGGACCGGATTCATTGGATCAGAAGTATTTTGGACCAATGGCAGCAGCCTATTTTCATTATAACGATATGAATCGCTTGGAGCAGAATAATTCCGAAACTTGGGGACCACAGTATAAATATTTTTCACAATGTATGACTAATCTGCAAAATAGTTCTGCGTCACAGTTTAAATACAATATGTATGATTTAATCCTAAATGCTGCTTATAATGCCGGAACGTATTCGACTATTATTGGTGATTATTTCCGGATTTGTGCCGGTATGTACACTACCAGCCCGGAAAAAACTCAAATTGCGTCGGTAGGTGATTACAGTCTCTCTGATACTCAATATCAGTCTGCAATCGGTACTAAAGAAGCAGCCGGTTCAACATTTATTCTATATCCACGGCAAATCCGGATTTATTTAGACCAAATTTACAATCAGGAAATGTTTGACAGTACCTCACCGGATGGAAAAACTAAAGCAATAACCGGAAATAATAATATAGCTCTATCGGTACAGGATATTGAATACGTGTTTGAAAATGCTATGGGCACCTTGGCGTATGTAAATAGCAATAATGTTTATGGTTACATTTCATACAGCGAAGCTAAAAAAGCTTTTGAGGCAGCATTGAGTGCTAAAAACATTTCAATTAGTAGTTCATTGAAAATTTCAACTGCCGCAGATAAAACTAAATTCTTTGATTTGTTGGATGCCGCGATTAACAACTTGGCAACTAATCTGCAGATGAATTTCACGGCAACAACGCAGGTTACGATTGGTGGTAGTGTGACGCCAACGCCGACTCCAACGGCAACCCCTACAACGCCAACCAATGTTTGTCCAAGCAATCCATTGCAATACCCAAGTGATATTGGTAAATTTGCCAGCGGATCAGTGGTTCAGTCTGAAGCGGACCATAAGTTTTACACTTGTAATGCTGGGGTGGCGGCATGGTGTAATTCTCCTGCGCAATGGGCATATGCGCCTGGAGATACATCTACTGCCGGTTCAATGGCGTGGACATTATACAATTGCTCAAGCAAGTAATGTAATTAGTCTAGTAATACACTAAAAAAACTCCGGATAGTTATCCGGAGTTTTTTTACATAAATTAGATTATATTTCATCAATGGCTTTAATCTATTGGCCGCTTCCTGCTGCGCAAACATAGGTTCCACTCAAGTTGGCACAACCAGTTGCCAGATTGTCTTGATCCAGAATCTTTTGAATCCAGCCATTTAACTGGCGCACATCGGCAGAGGCATTTATCATATATTCATTAGTCATATATGCGCCACATGTTACGCCGGGAGGAACATTGGTATTACCCCATGAATGAATTCCCACCAAGTTCCAGTTACTACCATCCCACGCAAAATCGCCGCCACCGGAATCACCTCCGCAAATCAGGGTGTAATACACGTTGTTACTATAAAAACCATTAAAATTAGTTACTGCAGCAGTGTTTCCAGCATAATTATTGACACCAAAATACTGGGTGGCAATATAATTCAGATAGTTATTGTCGGGATTGTTATTTCTTACAGTGCCATCAGGATTAGTTCCGCCATAGCCTAGCACCAATAAATTGGTTATATTACTGCCAGCGGTTGGTGACATATAGAAGCTACTTGGTGCTAATTTTACATTGGGCGCAATATTGATGGTTTTTCCGGGTTGGGTTTGGACTTTTATTACCGCGACATCACCATTCATCTGAGTAAGTTGATCATTGGGACATTCATAAGTTCCCGCTTCCGTATCCAACGCAAATGCCGGATTTTGACAGTATTGAGAATTTACATATACCGCAACTATCTGTCCAGTCAAACCACTAGATTCGGCAACCATTGGATTGGTTCCCTGATAAACCCACGCGCTATTGTGTCCCCTGGATGCAATGAATGTGCTCACATTATTAGCAGTAATCGCACTTCCGGCAGCTTTTTGAGTGGTGGTACCAACTACGCAGTGCGCAGCGGTAACGATAAAATAGACGCCGGTGGTTGGGTTTTTATAAATTGGTGTACCGGTGCAATAACGCCCAAATTGGTCATCACTGCGATAATAATCCAATGCTACCGCCAATTGCTGTAAATTGACTGATTCAACGGCGCTTTCTACTGAACAGTTGGCGGCATAAGCGATTTGCAATGAATTTGGGCTGCTATTGCCTGGGTAGTTACTTGGATTACACTGATAGCCAGTTGGTAATGCTTTGGCTTGTGATTGCGGTGAGCTGGAACCTCCGCCGCCGCCGCCATTACAGGCACTAATAATCAGTCCGGTACTTATTACCAGTAAATTTAATAAAGTAGAATTTTTCATGATAAAGACTCTTATAAAATTATTGTACATTGACATTATAACTGGTGAGCCGAAGATAAGCAATAAAACCATAATTTATTTGTGGATTATTTTTGCCGGATTAGGGTTTATATCACGGCGGTGCAGCACTAGCAGTGGTTTTTAAGGCATCGGCGAGTGTTGCTTTTTTGGTGTCATGAACCAAAATTATTTACAATTATACTGGGGTAGGGTATATAATAGCGGCTAACAATTTATTTTTGGAAGCAATACATGAAAAAATTATTGATATTTGTGATGGTTAGCTATGGTTGTAGTGCTGCCCCGACTATTCTGGAAGTTAAAAATACAACCAAGACCATTGATGGAAAAACCATTACAACCGCGACAATTGAACAACCAAATGGAACATGGGGGTATATTGCTCCTGCAAATGGCATGTTTGACGTGCTGGTGAAAAATAAACTTGCCGAATCAACAGTGATTCATTGGCATGGATTAATTTTACCTAATCAAGAAGACGGTGTTGATGGAGTTACTCAGGCGCAGGCAATTCCGCCCAATGGTGAATATCATTATAAATTTAAACTGCAGCAAAGTGGGACTTATTGGATGCATTCGCACTATGGTATGCAGGAACAATTAGGCGTGGAAGCGCCGTTGATTTTAACCACCGCTGAAGATCAGAAATATCAGCAGGTAGTGGTAATGTTTCAGGATTTTAGTTTCAAAACTCCGGCTCAGATTATGGCTCAGCTTAATCACAGTAATGAGAGTGCTGCAGCAATGATGGGGCACCATGGGCATATGGTATCGGCTAACGCGGCAGAATCGATTGATAAATCATCAGAAACCAATCATTCAATGGCAATGTCCGATATGGCGGATATGGGCAGTATGAACATGGATGACATGGATATGTCAGCGATGGATTTAAATGATGTTGCTTATGATGCTTTTTTAACCAATTATCACAGCGATGCCAATCCGCAAATAGTTACGGTTAAGCCGGGTGCTTTAATTAAATTACGTTTTATCAATGGTGCTTCAGCAACTAATTTCTGGATAAATTTGGGTAAATTAACCGGTGATTTAGTCGCGGTTGATGGTCAGAATATTAAGCCGTTAACTGGTAGTAAATTTCAATTGGCATTGGGACAACGTGCCGATATAATCGTTAAAATCCCCAAAGCTGGTGGCGATTTTAAAATCTTGGGACAGGTTGAGGGATTAACTGCGCAAACTGGGATTATTTTAACTACTAATTTAAGCTCGACCCAGCAATTAATGATTGAATCGCAAGCGGCAACTACTGCGCCAGCATTAAACTATGCCGAGGAACAGAAACTCGTTTCACTGGTTAAAATTAAACCAATGGCGAATAAAATTTCCCTGAATTTAAAGATAACTGGTAATATGACTACTTACCAATGGCAGTTAAACGGGCAGAGTTGGCCAAATATTACTCCCTTGCGGGTTAAACAAGGTGATACGGTGCGCTTGACTTTTGACAATCAAAGTATGATGGCGCATCCGATACATCTACATGGTTATGATTTTAAAATCGTTGCCATTGACGGTAAAAAAATTGATGGTGCCATTCGTGATACTGTCTTGGTGCTACCGCATAGTCAGGTTACGGTTGAGTTTGTCGCAGATGCGCCGGGTAAATGGATGTTGCATTGTCACATGCTTTATCATATGGCTAGCGGGATGATGACTTATCTTGAAGTCACAGATAAATAATTTTTGCGGCTAACAGTTACAAATACCTCGGAAGACAGGCAAATTACATAATGTTGTGAAGTCTTTTTGAGGTATTCTGCATTTTATAGTAAACTACATTGCTAGGATATAAAATTAGATGAGGGAGGATAACATGGATTTTTATAATTTGGTCAAAGAGCATGGATTAAGCCGTCTGTTACTACAGGGCAATTTTGGACTGGAAAAAGAAAATCTTCGTACCGACCGCAATGGACACCTGGCATTGACGCCACATCCGGAAGTTTTTGGTGATAAAGCCAAGCACCCATACATTACTACTGATTTTGCCGAAGCGCAAGTTGAGATGGTTACGCCAACCTTTGCCAGTGCGCGCGAATCGTTAAAATTTATGGAA
The DNA here is from genome assembly GCA_052033675.1 of Pseudomonadota bacterium. GTDB lineage: Bacteria > Pseudomonadota > Gammaproteobacteria > Burkholderiales > UBA11063 > Aquella. The sequence goes on along the minus strand of JBPOJK010000083.1, from coordinate 15,186 downwards.
GCACTCCATGATCTGGTGTCTTTGGAATTAAAAGATGAGGTTCTTTGGCCATATTCACTGCCGCCGGTTCTTCCCGAAGATGATAATTTAATCCGCGAAGCTCAATTTACTGATCCCGAAATAACTGAATATCGTGAATATCTGGCGCATAAATATGGCAAGCGCAAACAATTATTATCTGGTGTTCATTTCAATTTTTCATTTAGCGATAAGTTTTTACAATTGCTATATTGTGCCAATCCGGATAACCTTTCCTATCGTGAGTTTCGTGATCAGGTATATCTGAAAGTTGCCCGTTACTACCTTAAATATTGCTGGTTGGTAATTTATTTAACCGGTGCCAATTCGGTGGCACACGAATCATATATTGCCTGCTGCAAGCGTCCGAAAGAAAAAATTACTGCTGATAGTTATTTATTCAATGGTTCCTGCTCATTTAGAAATGGCGTCAGTGGTTATCGCAATCTCGAGCATTTCTACGTTTCCTATAACTCATTATACGATTATATCGCCGATATCAAGCAGGCCATTTGCGATGGTCATATTATTGCTGCCAAAGAGTATTATTCGCAGTTACGGCTAAAAGGTAAGACCAAAGGTGGGGTTTTGGATGATTTATACAATAATGGCATCAATTATGTTGAGATTCGTACGTTGGATTTAAACCCCTTGACTAAAGTTGGAATTACCCCGGAATCGTTGGAGTTGATTCACTTGCTACTGGTGTATGCTTTGGTAGCGCAGGATTTTTGGATGAGTGATGATGAATACCGTTTGGCGAATGAAAATCAAATTCTGGCGGCTGACAGTTCACGGAATCAGGAAATTATGCTCCACATTTCGCCGACCGAGGAACGTAGTTTACGCGACTGGGGTTGTGAATTTTTAGCACAGGTGCATGACACCCTGTCAGGATTGGGGATTGCTGCCGAACAATTGCAAGTACTAAATGATTATCAAAGCACTCTTCGTAACCAGCTTGCCAGCAGTGCTGAAACTATTGCGACTCAGGTAGTTGACAATGGATATAGCCACTATTTTATGCAGCAGGCAAATGATTATCTCTATCAAAGCCAACAGACCTATTATAAATTTCACGGGTTTGAGGATTTAGAGTTATCCACGCAAATTTTGCTTAAAGAGGCGATTAAATCCGGGGTTAAATACCGCTTTTTGGATCGCCAGGATAATTTTATTGAATTATCACGGGGAAATAATAGTCAGTTAATCAAACAGGCTACCAAAACGTCGCTGGATAACTATGCCACGATTATGGCAATGGAAAATAAAGTGGTGACCAAAGATTTACTTGAACGTGGGCGGGTGATTGTGCCGGTTGGTGAAAGTTATCCCAATTTAGAATTGGCGCTGGTTGACTATCCGTTATTTGCGCATCGGGCGATTGTGGTTAAACCTAACTCAACCAATTTCGGCATTGGAATTACGATTTTCAAGCATGATTTTACGATTGAAGAATACACCCGGGCGCTTAAAATTGCCTTTAATCATGATAGTAAGGTTTTGGTTGAGGAATTTGTTCCCGGCAAAGAATATCGCTTTTTTGTGATTGATGGTGCGGTAATCGGGATTTTACATCGTGAGCCGGCCAATGTTATTGGCGATGGAGTTCATTCTATTCGTGAATTGGTTGCCGAAAAGAATCTGGATCCTTTACGCGGCAATGGCTACGTTACGCCACTCGAAAAAATCCGGTTGGGTGAAGCCGAGGAAATGTTTTTATCCGCGCAGAAACTAACTTTTGATTCAGTCCCTAAAGCCGAGGATAAAATTTATTTGCGCGAGAATTCAAACATTTCAACCGGTGGTGATTCACTGGATTTTACCGATATTATGCCCAAAGCCTATAAGCGGATTGCGGTAAAAGCGGCTGAGAGTGCCGGTGCCAAAATTTGTGGTGTCGATATGATGATCCGCGATATTAATAATCCTTATCCGGAAAATAATTATGCGGTAATTGAGCTTAATTTTAATCCGGCAATCCACATTCATACCTATCCGTATCGTGGTAAGGATCGTAAAATTGCCCGTAAGATTTTAAAAATGTTGAATTTGCTGCCATGAATATTGCCGAAAACTTTCCCTATCGCCGGTTAATGCCATTATTTACCGTGCAATTTCTGTCACTATTTAGTTTCAGTGTCTTGCGCGATGCGATCTTGGTTTTAATCGTGTTTTCGCAGATAAATTTGTGGGGAATAAAAAATGGTGTGCTGATTAATCTGGTGATGGCAGCGGCGATTGTACCGATGGTGCTAGTCTCTTCCTATGCCGGAAAGCTCGCCGATGCCGCCGATAAAGTGTGGCTGATGCGCCGGTTCCAAATCCTACAATTGGTGTTTGCACTATTAGCTGGTGCGGCGTTGTATTTTGATTGGGATGGGGTACTAATTTTTGCGTTATTTGCTTTTGGGGTCTTGGCGGCTTGTATTGGGCCGGCTAAGTATGCGATGTTGCCGCAGTATTTCTCGGAACGCAATTTGGGCTTGGCAATTGGTTATGTTGAATTTGGTACTTTTTTGGCGATACTAATCGGGCAAAGCTTTGGTAGTTGGGCAATTGCCAGCCACTGGCAAAATGCGGTAATTGTGGTAATGGCTTGTTCGGCACTGCTTGGAATTTTATTTAGCTTTAAGCTGTTTCCGGCACCGGCAACTACACCGGTACGTCCGCGCTTTTATGTTAATCCGTTGCAAGATGCCAAAGAAATGTATTTTAAAGTTACCCGCTATCCACGGCAAATTCGGGTTAATTTACATGCGATTGCCTGGTTTTGGGCGCTAGGCTTAATTACTTCAACCGAATTTTCGGTGTTTACCAAATATTTTTTGGGTGGCGACGGACATTTATTTAGCGTGATTCTGGGGTTGTTTTCCTTGGGCTTGGGGATTGGCACCTGGCTATGTGCCAAAATTTCGCGCGGTCAAATAATTCATCGCTATGTTCCGCTGGGTGGGATTATTGCCTCAATAATGATGATGGTGGTATTGATTCTTCACCATCAGCAGGTGGCTGGGGGGGGTATTTCGCTGGCGCAATTCTTAGTGCAACCACTGGGGGTAATAACGCTCTTGTTAATCGTCTGTTACAGTATTAGTTGCGGTTTTTATTCGTTGACCTGTTATACTGAGATTCAGGTTAAATCCAATCCGGAGTTTCGGGCACAGGTAATTGCCTCAGTTAATATTCTTAGCGGCCTTTATTTGCTTGCTGCGGCTGGTGCCTGTGCATTACTGCAGCTGTTTTTTTCTTCGTGGTGGGTAATTTTTATCGCCCTGTGTTTAAATGTGGTGATGGTGGTCCGTTATCATTGGAAAATTAAAGCCATGGCACGCCAGCTCAAATAGTTTACATTTGATGGGGTGCCAATAAAAATACTGCTTAGCCGAAGTTTTTAATTAATTTGTTAAGTTCGGCAATTTTAGTGGCAACTTCATTGCTGTCATTGCTTAAGCAGGCTTTATTCAAACACATGGTCATATGCCGTTCAAGGACATTTAGTTCGACGGTTTTTATTGCTGAGCGCGCTGCTTTAATCTGCATCAAAATTTCTACACAATAGCGTTCATCTTCGATCATTTTCTTGATGCCTTCAATTTGTCCGCTAATGCGGTTTAGGCGCGAAATTTCTGCCTGATGGCTGGGGTGTTTTTTATTGGCAGTCATAGTGGTCTTGATGATCCTTTTAGTGGTATTGAAAGATAAAGAGTATAGCATAAGTATGGTATTATAGTGGTTTGTGATATACTGCTATAGGGTATATTGAAGTGAAAAATTAATTATGAACAAACAAGAATATAATCTACAAAACGTAAAATGTGCCGGTTGTGTTGCTAAAATTCAAACGGCGGTAGGCAAATTACCGGGTATTCGCAGTGCCGTGGTTAATTTATTGGATAAAACCCTTGCGGTTGAATATGAGGGCGAGAATCCTGACGATAAAGTAATTGCCACCGTTAGCAAACTCGGTTTTGGTGCCAGCACAGAACAGATAATCGAGAAAGTAGTTAATCTTAAGTTAGCGGTAATTTTGCCGCTCTTGATTGGCGGTTTATTAATGACGGTTGGGATGTTGCCGGGCTTAATGCCGGATTTGGCGACCATTACCGGACAAAGTATCGGATTAATTTATGCCCTGACTTCGTTAATAGTAATTCTAATAACCGGACGCAAAATAATTCTCAACGGCTTTAACGGCTTTAAAACGCTTAATTTCAATATGCACAGCCTGATTTTACTAGGAGTGGGTTCGGCATGGCTGTATTCGTTGGCGATAATTTTAATTTGTTGTTTTTACCATCCCACCGCGGTGCAACATTTGTATTTTGATTCATCATTGATGATTATTGGTTTGATTAATCTCGGGGCGTATCTGGAAAACCGCGCTAAAAACACTACCACCGCGGCGATTAAAGGTTTAAGTAAACTGGTGCCACAACAAACTACGGTGATGATTGATGGAGCTGAAGAATTACGCGCCACCAATTTACTCCGAACCGGTGATGTGGTTAAAATTCGCCCCGGCGAGCAACTCCCCGCGGATGGGGTTATTGTTACTGGTGATGGCTATCTGAATGAATCAATGTTAACTGGTGAAGCATTGCCGCTGCATAAAAAATCCGGGGATAAAGTAATTAGCGGCTCAATTAATACCAGCGGCGCATTTTTGTTTAGCGTGACTGCAGTTGGCGGCAATACCTTATTGGCAGAAATTATAAAATTAGTCAAAGATGCCCAGTTATCCAAGCCGCAATTAGCCAAGTTGGCGGATCGGGTGGCGCAAATTTTTGTGCCGTTGATTATGCTGGTCGCATTAATTAGTGCTGGTACATGGTTGCTATTGAGTAATGAGCATCACTGGTTTCGCGCGCTAACTGCGTTTATGACGGTTTTAATTATTGCTTGTCCGTGTTCGGTCGGTCTGGCGATTCCGGTGTCGTTGATGGTCGGAATTGGTCGTGGTGCCAGCCGCGGAATCTTAATCCGTGATGGTAGCGTGCTATCGGCTGCCGACAAATTGACAACGGTATTACTGGATAAAACCGGAACGATTACGAAAGGTATTCCTGAAGTGGTGAATGTAACAACCGCGGGTACCATTAGTCAGGACTATGGATTGACATTACTTAAGAGTTTAGAAAGCCATTCCGAGCATCCGTTAGCTCAGGCAATAATCAAATACAGCTTAGCGTTGGTAAAACTAGAAACCTCCGAATTTAAATCCTTGAGTGGAGAGGGGGTGAGCGGGATTGTTGCTGGTCAACAATATTTTGCCGGAGCGCGGGAATGGATATTACAGCAAACACAGGATCGCGACAGTCAATTATTGGTTGAGAATGGTTATAGTCATATTTATCTGGCAGATAATACACAAGTTTTGCTGCGCGTGGATATTGCCGATTTGATTCGTGAAGATTCGGCTGCGGCCATAAAGCATTTACAAAGAGATGGCTATTTGGTCGTTATGGTTAGTGGTGATAATTGGGCGACTGCTCGCAAAATTGCTGCTGAAGCTGGAATTTCTGAGGTTTATGCCGAATGCAAACCCGCTGATAAAACCCAGCTAATTAAAACTCTCCAACAACAAGGTCAAGTAGTAGCTTTTGTTGGTGATGGGATTAACGATGCGCCGAGTTTAACTGCAGCAAATATCGGTATTGCCATGGGTGGTGGCAGCGATATCGCCTTACAAAGTGCCGCAATTACCGTGCTAAATAATTCACTCGTGGGGGTAGTGTCGGCGGTGGATTTGGCGCGCAAAATTAATCGCAATATGCGCGAAAACCTGTTTGGTTCATTCATCTATAATCTTCTGGCAGTGAGTGTTGCCGCTGGAGTACTCTATCCGTTCTTTGGGATTTTGCTTAATCCGGTGATTGCCAGCGTGGTGATGAGTCTCTCGTCATTAACAGTGATTGGCAATGCGCTCCGTTTACGTAATGCGTAACTTAGCTGATTAATTGCGAAAATTCGATGAATATTTAGATATCTGCCAGCGCTTTATAAATGATTACCAATCAAAAATGATAAAATAACGCATTGGGAACCTTATATACGCTATAAATGGATGTTTTTAATGAATGTTGTGAATTTTAATAAAATATTTTTGAACTTGGAAAACCAACTTCAAGTTACGCAGATGCAGATGGATAAAATGAAGCAAAAATATCAGGAATTAGAGCTGGCGTATCAATCCTCGGCAAAAAAGTTAGAAAAGCTCCAAAAACAAGCGCTGATTAATGATAAAAAAATACAGGAACTGCTCAAACGTACTGAAGTTACTGATTCCAGCAATTGATAATGTTTACGATTGAATCATTCACTAATTATAATTCTGCGCTGGAATTGCTGGATAAAATTGTTTTGCAACAAGCGGAAGTTGTCCGGCTGGGACAACAATATCAAACTTTATTGCGAGGTGTTGATAAGCTTGAGTCTCAAATTAGCTCACTACAATTGATGCTTACTCGCCAGCAACAACTGTTAAATAACCTTGATTTAACAACACGAACCTCAAATTTGACCACCAAAGGGGAGAGTCCTAAACTTAATACCAGCTTTCTTGAAATTGTTTCATTATTAATGGAGCAAGTATTTCCAAAATCACTTTTTGATTATAAACTCGCTAAAATTAGCAATAAACCACAATTTATTACTCATGATGCGACTACTCCCAAATTAAAGGTCGCGACTATTTTAGATGAGTTTAGTTACCAGTCTTTGACTCCCGAATTTAACTTGTTGCAGTTGCACCCGGAACATTATAAACAACAAATCCGTGATTTTGAACCGGATCTGATCTTCATCGAGTCGGCATGGTTTGGTCACGAAAAGCTCTGGAAGCGGCGCGAATCAGTGGTCGGCCGGCCAGTTAATTCGTTGTTAAATTTTTGTGATTCACAAAAGATTTTGACAGTTTTTTGGAATAAAGAAGATCCGGTTGATTTCGAACATTTTTTGCCGTTAGCCAAGCGTTGTGATATTGTTTTGACGACAGATGAAAACTGTATTGAGCGGTATAAATTATTTTTATCGCATGAGCGGGTATATGCACTGCCTTTTGCGGTTCAACCGCGGCTGCATAATCCAACCCGCGAGTTTTTGCGCCAAGATCGCTGTTGTTTTGCTGGTGCTTTTTATGAAAAATTTCCGAAACGTCAGCGTGATTTGGATTGTCTAATAAATGTGGTTGCTAAACAATTACCGGTTGATATTTATGATCGTAATTTTTATAGCAAAGATATTTATAATCCGCCATTTCCCGCCCGCTATAGACAGTATGTCAAAGGTACGCTGAAATTTAAGGCGGTTAATCGAGCTTATAAAGCATATAAATTGGCGATAAATGTCAATACGGTGAAGAAGTCACCTACAATGTTCTCGCGGCGGGTATTTGAGTTAGCAGCATCAAATACGGTGATTTTGAGTAATTACTCATTGGGGATTCGCCAATTTTTTGGCAATGTCATCTTTAGTTCAGACCGCGAGGGTGTACTCGAAACATATTTGCGTAATGTAACCAAAAGTGAACAAATTCGCAGGAAAGCTAATTTACTGGCATTGCGTCAGGTTATGCTTAGCCATACTTACGAAGATCGAGTTGTCACATTAAAAAGTTTGATTACCAATAAAGCTTTAGCGGCATATTTTCCGGTGATTGTGGTGATTGCGGTCGTTGATTCTGAGGCAGAGCTTATTGCAGTCAGTCAAAATTTTCAGCAGCAGACTTTTGCTCGCAAACAATTAGTGATTATTCTGGGACAATTAGCGCAACAGCTGGCACTACCGGATATTGCGGCAGTACTGTTTACGACTAAAGACGAATGTATTGAGTATCTACGTTCACAAAGTCCAGACAGCTTTATGGCATTGTTTGCGGCTAGTGATTATTATGGAAAAAATTACCTTCAGGATTTGATTCTGGCAACCCGTTATACCGACAAAAATATTATTGCCTATGGCAAAAGCTCTTATTTTGGTCACCAGCAAGGCAAATGCAAGTTATTTCAAAATGATAACCATTACCAGCTGGTAGGTAAATTGTTTTTGCGCAGTAGTATTGTTAGATTAACGCAAATATTTAAAGAAAATCCACTCAGGTATTTTACGACGACTACGATCCTCAAAAATTTACCAATGTACGGTGTGGATGAATTTAATTATTGTCGGAATAGTACCCAGATCAAAAAATTTAAACCGGAATTTGTTGACGATATCAATCCACAAGAGTTATACCGTGAGTAAATCAGGTATTAGTTTAATTGTTCCTAGTCATCGCGGGCGTAAAAATTTACCACAATGTCTTAGGACCATCTTTGAACAGGATTTAGCACCAGAACTTTTGGAGATTATTTTTATTATCAACGGCGAGGATGACGGAAGCGTGGATTATTTGAAGCATATAAGCACGCAGGTCACAACTGGCTATACTTTTGTAATTCACCATTGTCAGCAAGCGGGAGTTGGTAATGCCCGAAATCAGGGGGTAGCACTTGCTTCCCGCCAGTATATTGCATTTTTGGATGATGATGATTTTATTTCACCAAATTATTTAAGCAGTCTTTATACTTTTGCTAAACCAACAACATTGGTATTGAGCCAATTACAAAACGTGGAGACTATAGAACAGATGACTTCGCCCGGGGTAGGTCGATCGTTGCTACCACAATGGCTTTATCAAATAATTGTCAAATCGCGGGTATTGACCATGAATGCGTGCAAGCTTATACCGCGGCAGGTGCTAGTTAACTTTAAATTTGACCCGACTTTAAAAAGTAGCGAAGATATGGTTTTATTCAGTGCCTTATTGATATCTTGTCGAATCAAGGTCAAGATTGTGCCGCAGCAGCAGTGTGCAATTTACTACCGTGTCCTTCGCCATGATTCAGTTTCGTGGCAGCCGATTTCGTATGATTTTAATGTCCGTCAGCGACTGGCGGTAATCCGGGCGATTTACCGGCACATAAAGCCGAAGTCGCAATTGTTTCACCCGCGCAACTTATTTTTTTTTCTGACACGGATAATCGGCGAGATCGCATATTCGGTTCGTATAATTATATTTAATTTGAGTAAACAGCGACCCCATGGAAAATAATAACCAAAATTTGCCGACCATTATTTTACTGGCTCACCAAGATGACGAAATTGTGATTATGCCACTGATTATGCAAGCGCTTGATGCAATAAATGTTCATGTAGTTTTCTTAACTAGCGGCACCCATGATGGTAGTAGCTCTCGACAACGAAATCTGGAAAGTTTACGTAATTTAAGTTATTTAGGAGTTTTGGAAGATAATATTCATTTCGTTGGTAGCTTATTGGCAATTAGCGATAAAACCTTATCACAGCACTTAGAGTTAGTTTATCAGCCTGTGGTAGATTTAATCTTCAAACACTCGATTAAGTCGATTTATACCATGGCGTGGGAGGGCGGTCATCCCGATCATGATGCAACTCATTTATTGGGTGTGGTGATTGCTTATCGGCATGGGTTGCTGGGGCAGTGTCGGCAATTGCCGTGGTACAATGGTGCTTTAGCAACTAGACTAAGGCCGGTGCGATTATTTTATCCGTTACCCACAAATGGTTATCAGCTTGCCATATCCGTTAATTGGCGGAATCGCTGTAAATGGCTGTTATTGGCACTGCGTTATCCATCGCAATGGAAGGTCTTGGTTTGGCTGTATCCGCTATTATTGAAATTTGTGTTAGCTTCGGATCGAGTCGTTATTCAGCCATGTTCAGTGATGCGAATTAAAGAACGACCAACAGCTAAAATATTACGCTATGAGCAAAATGATTTTTATCAATATCGGCAGTTTGAGCAGGATGTTGCGGCATTTTTGCAGAGTTATTTACCAGAAAGTTTAAATGATTAGAATTAGCTTTATTGTTCCGGTGTTTAATCAACAAGCCTATTTAGCCAAGTGTATTGAGTCACTATGTAAGCAAACCTTGGCTGAGATTGAAATTTTATTAATTGATAATGGTTCAACTGATCAATCGTCACAAATATGCCAAGATTATGCGGGCAGTGATTCGCGAATCCGTTATATTCGGCTTGAGCAACGCGGGGTTGGAATTGCCAGAAATACTGGTTTAGAATTGGCTCGGGGTGAATATGTTGGTTTTGTGGATAGTGATGATTATCTTGATGATGACTTTGCTAGAAAAATGTATGCTCTGGCTCATCGCAATCGCAGCATCTTGTGCTATTGTGGGATTACCAAATTTCATGACCAGCCGCCACAAAAATATTATTTTCACCCTTTGAATTTTACTGATGGCGAGGCTTTTTTCAAAAATCATGAAATTAGCAATCCGGTGTGGAATAAAATTTTCCGCCGCGATATTATTGAAAAATATGCGTTACGGTTTTCAAATTGTCTTAGTTATGTTGAAGATTATGCGTTTGTGTGCCTTTTTTATTGGTTGGGCAAAGGTGGTGAGAATAATATTATGGCATGTCCGGAGCTTCTTTATAACTACCGCCAACATCAAAATTCAACGATGGCAAAAATTTATACTAACTTGCCAAGTCGGATCGTCGAGTTAGAGCAGAATGTTGCCGAAATTTTAGCTAAATTGCAATGCTCGGTGATCAATAAAAAGATTCCGCGGTTAATCAAATCTGCGGTGCTGGATTATTATTTGATAGAACTACCGCTGTGGCTGATCAAATCGGCATTAAATGAGCACCAGTTAACTACTTGCCAAGCCAAAGAAATATTAAATGACTATCAGCAATTGGTGAGTAAATATCGGCGCGGATTTACCTTACAGGGTAAAATCATCCGATTATTAGCTCTAATCGAAATTCATTTTCAACTACGATTTAATCATGCAAAATATTAAAATCAGTTTTATTGTCCCGGTTTATAATCTGGAGCAATTATTGCCGCGCTGTTTACAATCACTATTAGCGCAAACTTTAAAAAATATCGAGATAATTATGGTTGACGATGGCTCTAGCGATGGTTCGCGTGAAATTATCAATAATTATATGGCGCTGGATTCTCGTTTTCGTGGATTTTTCCTTGAGCATCAGGGCGTAAGCGGGGTGAGAAACTTTGGGATTTCTCGGGCGCGGGGTAAATATATCGGTTTTGTTGATGGTGATGATTTTTTAGCAACCGATTTTGCTGAAAAAATGAGTCACAATATTGAGCAAGAGAGTGGAATTCTATGCTGCTGTGGAGTGGTTAAAATTCATAGTCAGGAACAGCGGCAAGAGTTGTTTTTACCGCGCATATATGCGGTGGCGCATGATTTTTTTCGCCAAAATCCCAATATCCGTAACCCCGTATGGAATAAACTTTATCAAACGGAATTAGTTAAGAAGTGGGGGATTAGTTTTCCACCACGGGCACTATTTGCCGAAGATTATGCGTTTACGACCTTGTATTATTTGTTGAATAACCACGCCGGTGGGATTAGTTACGTTGCAAAACCACTCTACAATTATTGGCGGCATGATAGTTCGATAATGTCAAATCTTCATCATGATTTGGGTGGTCAGATTCACGAGATTATGGCAAATATAGCCCACATTGATCATGTTCTTTTGGCACATAATCAATATCTGCTCTTTGAGAGTGATTGTTATCGTCAGGTGGTAGTAAACTATTTTCTGATTACCCTCCCATTACTATTAATTCATAACTCTTTAATCCGTTATAAAATTAGCCATCAGGAAATTCAGCGCGCCATTAGCGTCTATAATTGGTATCAGCAGCAATATGTGCAAAAAATTTCATTGCGCTCGCGACTGGTGCGCCTGAAATTTAAAGTTATAATCAGCCTGACGCGAATTTATGCACCAGTATTGCATTGGTTCAAATAATAGATGATAATATCAAGCCCCAACTAAAAGTTGGGGCTTGATTATTAACGAGGACTAGTTGGCGCTATTTTTTAAATACCTGAATAGCGGCAGCAGCAGTACCAAAGTTAGCCAAAATCTGAGTCCAGTTAAGAACATTTTGCAGCGTACTACCAATTTGAACTTGCTGTGGCACAATGATCGCATCACCGGGATCAAGAGTTCGGCTACCAAATGCGCCAAACCAGCCGGCACGTTGTTTGCTATATAAGCGACCATCGGCACGAAGGATATACTCATTGCTGGTATCGGCATAGTCGTTTTCTGAACCAGCCCAGCCTATATAATCATTTACCGATAGGTGTGGATAATAAACAAACGATGCCGGGTTATAGACTTGACCGATAACTTCGACAGTATGTGAAGACGGTGGAACATAAATAGTATCACCATTTTCCATCGGTAAATTGGGGATGTCTTTCAGTGAAACCTTGGCATCATTAAAACCAAGAACCACCCGACCAACTGGTTTTATTTGGCGTAATTTATCAATAAAAGCACTTTGTTGCTGAAGCACTTGTCCCTGGATTTGACCCTGTGCGGCACTAATGGCATTTCCGCCAGCGACTGATGCCTGTGCCAATAAGGTTTGCTGTGCCTGATCAAGCATTTCATTTAGCAACATTGACTGTTTTTGCTGAACTGACTTGCGATCCAGCTCCATGCCAAATAAATAGGCTTTATTGGTCAATCCGCCAGCGCGATTAATGACATCAACAATCGATTCACTGCTATTAACTTCATAAACACCGGGGCTTTTTACTTCACCATCAATAAATACAAAAATAGGATTATTATTGATTGAGGTTCTAACATCCTTGGTCGATAAGATATCAATAATATCACCGGGTTGCAAAGCAATATTATTTGCCGGGTCACCAGCGATGGCCTTAGCGAGGTTAAATGGAATTAGATGCGTTTTATAGTCACTCGGGTCTATCCGGATAATTGCCGCGTAATCCCAATTAATATCGGCTTCCGGGATCGCAATTGGTCCGGCTTGGAGTAAATTATCCGAAACGGTAAAATCGGTGGCGTTGCGATTATTGCCAGTTGGGCTATTAAATAACTGGTTGGCTGGTGTCTGACTATTAGTATTAACAGCTGCGGAGGTATCACCCAACCCATTGGAATAATTGAATACCGGTGCGATTTCTGCGCCACGATTGGTGGTTTTTTCACCGCCGCGATTCGTTAGCTGGTAATCCCGCCCATAGGTATTATAGCTATAGCTATTCCAGAAGCTGGTAGTCAATAACGCCTCTTTGTTTGGGATAACATCGCGAACTCGCATGCCGCTACGGTATTGAAGGCGGGTCGGATTGGCAACATTTCCCATTAATACGATAGTTTGATCATATTTATGATTCATGCGCATGAAGTGAATAATATCACCATTGTGAACCTGCTGGATTAAGCCTTGTTGGTAGGCATAGTCAAAGACCGCAATTTTGCTATTATTGGATATTTCTTCAATGACAACTTTGCTTTTGTTGTTGTCAAAAGACGTTCCACCGGCATAGTTTAGGATATCACTAACGGTTTCACCATTGCGAGCTTCGTAAATTGCTGGAAATTTCACTCCATCATAAATGGCAACTTCATTACCTTTGGGGGCAAAATAAATAATATCGCCCGGTAATAAACGGACATCGGCGGTGTTGCTGCCCTTTAATAATACTTGATACATGTCAAAATCATTGACGGTGATACCATTACGCCGTAATTCAATATGGCGCAATGAGCCATTTGCCGCCGGACCGCCAGCCGCAAATACCGCATTAACCAAAGTAGTCAATGAGCTAACGGTATAAGTCCCGGGTGCTTCGGCGTACCCTGCAACGTTTACCTGAATTGAGCGAATCTTGCTAACGGTTGCCGATAGCTGGAATTTTTTATAGACGCGACCAATTTGTTTTTTTAAATATCCCTCCAATGATCCAGCCTTAACCCCGGCAACATTAAATGTCCCGACGTTGGGAATATAAATGGTACCATCGGGAGCGACATCGGCGGTATAACTGATTGAGACAGCGCCCCACGCCTGAAGATAAATCTGGTCACCCGGACCTAGGGTATAATTATTATCAATTGGAACATTGGTTACCGGGGTATAGGTATTGGGAACGGTGAATAAATTATAGCCATATTGCTGTAGCGCTAAACCAGTCCGTACCATGACGCTGTTTTGAAAGGCATTAGGTGGTACCGGAGCCCGGCGAACAGCCTGAGTATTATTGGTTACAGCTGAATTGGCACTCATGTTGGGTGCGGTGTTGGTTATTGTTGCGCTTCCAGAGCCACCGACTGTCCCACTGCCCAAAGCCGCCCCGCTGGCTGCTGAGATTGGCGGAACGATTACGTTGGCATTGGTGGTGTCGGTGGGCATTGTCCCTTGTTGCATAGTGGTGTTGCCGTTGCCAAACAAGCTTTGTGCAGCTATCATATCGGTTACACCATCGGCAAATGCGCCGGAAATACATCCCAAGATTAAAGCCCCAATTAATATCTTACTCTTAATCATTAATTTTTCCATTGCTGTGTTTTTTTATTACTTGAGGCGGTATTTTACTATAAATTGGGATTATGTGGCGTCTGGAGATGGTTTCACCATCCCATTTATGCTAAAATAGCATCCTCAGGGCTTATTATAATCACATACTAATTTTGTTTTTGGAGCGGCATTATAATTAAATTATTATTTGTCTTCGGTACTCGACCAGAAGCAATTAAAATGCTGCCGATTATAAAACAAGCGCGTGATTTTTATAATAGCAAAATAGTAACCACGGTCTGTGTCACCGGACAACATCGTCAAATGTTGGATCAGGTTTTGAATATTTTTGAAGTTGTTCCGGATTATGATCTGGATATTATGGCTCAGGGGCAAGATCTTTATGACATCACTAGCAAAGTCTTACTGGGATTAAGACCAATCTTACTGCAGGAACAACCAGATTGTGTGTTGGTTCATGGTGATACCACCACAACCCTGGCTGCTAGTTTGGCTGCGTATTATCAAAAAATAGACGTTGCGCATGTCGAGGCAGGATTAAGAACCCACAATATTTATAGCCCATGGCCTGAAGAAATTAATCGTACGGTTACTGGTTGCATTGCCAAATATCATTTTGCACCCACCGAAGTCAGTAAAGAAAATTTATTGAAAGAAAATACCGTTGGCGATATCGTTGTAGTTGGTAATTCGGTAATTGATTCCCTATTGTGGGTTTGTCAGCGGCTTGAAACCGATTCTGAGTTACAAAAACATACCGAAGAGCTATTTT
>JBPOJK010000070.1:0-2725 GCA_052033675.1 Pseudomonadota bacterium | reverse complement strand
TTGACTGGCCATATTGTGAACATGCCCTAACCGTCGGTTATCGCGGTTCGTTAACTGAGATTATCCAGATTATTGGACGTGCTACCCGGGATAGCAACAACAAAACCCATGCTCAATTTACCAATTTGATTGCCCAACCGGATGCCAACGATGCGGAAGTAAAGCTATCGGTTAATAATATGTTAAAAGCAATAACTGCCTCATTGTTAATGGAGCAGGTATTAGCCCCTAATTTTAAATTTAAAACCCGCCTCGAATTTGATAATGAGCCAAATGAGCCAGGTACCATCAAAATCCGCGGCTTTAAAATGCCATCTACAGCGCGGGTACAGCAAATTATCGAATCGGACTTAAATGATCTCAAAGCAACCATATTACAAGACCCTCAGATGTTGCGAGCACTGCCGGGGAATCTGGAACCGGAAGTCATAAATAAGGTGTTGATACCCAAAATCATTCAGGTAAAATACCCCGAGCTATCCGCCACCGAGATTGAAGAAGTGCGCCAGCATGTAGTGGTTGATTCTGTTATCAAAAACGGCGAAATAAAAACCGAGGGCGATAAGCGCTTTGTTACGATGGCTGGTAAATTTGTTAATATTGATGACCTTAATCTGGATTTAATTGACTCTATCAACCCGTTTCAAAAAGCCTTTGAAATATTATCCAAATCGGTTACTGCCAAAGTATTGCGCTTGATACAAGAAGCGATTGATGCTACTCGGATTGAAATCAGCAAAGAAGAAGCTCTATTATTAGCGCCGAAGCTCAAACAGTTTATAGCACAAATGCGGCGCCCACCGGATATTAATTCAAACGATTTACGCGAAAAACGATTAGCTGAATTTATTATTTTCATGAAAAATTATCAACGTGAGAAACAACAATAAAATGGATGAACTAGATAATTTGCTGAATGAGATATTAAGCGATCCCGACTTTGGTGATATATTTACAGTAAAACCAAAGGCACCGGCAATTTCTGCGGATAGCAGGTTAATCGAATCATTTGAAGAAATTAATCGCTTTATTGATGAAAATCAGCGAACGCCACAAGAATCCAGCGATATTTCCGAAAGAAAATTATTTTCACGCCTGCAGTCGTTGCGTACAGATAGTTTAAAATGTGAATTATTGCGGCAATACGACCGTTATGCCCTACTAGCTCAAGAAACGGCACAGCCGCAATCTATTGATGATTTACTGCAGGATAATTTTTTAGCTAATTTATTGAATGATGATGGGGACAGTGATATTTTTACTCTAAAACATGTCCCCCATAGCACAGAGCGGCAGGAAACCGATTTTGTGGCACGGCGCAAACCTTGTAAAAATTTTGCCAAGTATGAGCCGTTATTCAAAGAATGTCAGCAGGAATTAAAAACCGGCAACCGCAAATTAATCCGTTTTAATGAATCAAATTTAACCGAAAAAACGTTTTTTATAATTAATGGGGTTTTGGGATATTTGGAAACCATACATGATTTAACCAAAGATAAAAACAGCAAGCTGGATGGGCGCACCTATTGCGTATTTGAAAACGGCACCGAGTCAAATATGCTGTTTAGGTCTTTGGGTAAGATGTTATATGATAATGGTCAGATTGTATCTTCTTCCAATAGCGATGACCTAGCCGCATTTAATCGAGGGTTTATACCGCTTACGGATCAAGACAAATCTACCGGATTTATCTATGTTTTAAAATCAAAAAGTAATAATCCAAAAATAGCCGGCATAGATAATCTGTATAAAATTGGCTATTCAACGGCCCCGGTCGAGGAGCGGATTAAGAATGCAGAAAATGATCCAACGTACTTAATGGCGCCGGTTGAAATCATTGCGGTTTATGAATGTTACAATTTAAACCCGCAAAAATTTGAACATATCATTCATACATTTTTTGCTGAATCCGGATTAAAAATTGATGTGTTTACTGAAAATAATCAACGTATCACACCGCGGGAATGGTTTGTTTTGCCACTCCCGATTATAAATCAAGCAATTGAATTGATTATTTCAGGTGGAATAATTGATTACCACTATAATCGAACAAATAGTGAAATTATTAAAAATTAAAAGCATTATAAATTTTTGCTAATTTTATGTAGCCTAATAGCCATAGCAATACAAACTAACTCATCAATGTACATCATAAGAAATGCCCCTAATGTACAAGCCATGCATGATACAATTAAGTCAATTAATAGCTTCGAGTGAGATGCACTTAAATCAAACAAAATAACAGACAAGGTATAAAACATTAGAGTTAACATTGAATTAAAAGCAATAGCTTTCACAAAAGAAACAGACGTGCTCAATTTATTAATGCTCTTAGTATCTTTCTTTGCCTTTTTTGTAAATTTTTCTTTCTTGATGAACGGTAGCACAATAATTAAACCAATCAATAAACCAATCAAGCACAACTGTCCCACCAACGACATTGTAATAGCATACCGTTCTGAAAGCCTGTAAACTCGCAGGCTAAACAAAGAAAACCCTAACAACGCAGCCAATACAATATTTAAGCGGAAGTATTTAATAAATAATTTATTTGAATGTTGTGTTCTTGCGACATTCATATTAATTATAAATTTTCTTCTAAAATGTAATAAACGATTAAACTTATTAATAACTACCCGCAATAAATTCTTCATTAAAATAACTCCATTTGATTATATCGAATTTTTACGTATTAATTTTAAGCGAGCTGCTGGAATTAAGCAGA
>JBPOJK010000053.1:0-29966 GCA_052033675.1 Pseudomonadota bacterium | reverse complement strand
AAGAATGATTACTTCCGCGAGATGTTAACTGAGGTTATTAGCTGGGGATTAAAACCTCGGATAGTAACTGGCGACACTTGGTATTCTGGATTAATGAATTTAAAACACGTAAGAAAAAGCGGGTTGATTTTTTATTTAGCACTTAAACAGGTTTGTAATATTGAGAGGTTTCAAGTTCGTAAAAGTCATGCGATTAGAAACCATATTTACTGTGCACTCAAAGCCTTTTGCAAACTAGAAATAATGAAAACCAAACAAATAATTACTAATTGGTATCAGGTGCAGCGACAATTATTTAACAAAATTATTGCTGAGTTTATTAAACACAACAGTATTACAGATATTGCATATGCACAATTATGAATATCTGTCAATGCGTAAGTTCTATGCTTGTTATTTTTTTGTTGCTAATTTGTTTGATAAAAACAGCGAAAATACTTTATTTATTTTCGCTGCCTGCTATTGACGACTCGTTGATTGGATGTTATTCCGCTTGATAAGTTTTATCGACAATCGTGGCACATACGCCGCCGCCGGTAACGTTGGTCATGGTGCGCATCATATCGACAATTTTATCAATCCCGATTACTAACGCTAATCCCTGTAATGGTAATCCAACGCTGGTTAAGACCACGGTTGCCATGATGGAAGCAGTTCCGGGTACGCCAGCCGTACCAATGGTGGCTACTGCGGCAGTTATTGCAATCAAAATATATTGTTGGGCGCTTAGATGAATCCCAAACACGGTTGCGGTCATAATACAAACGATGGCTGGGTAAATTGCGCCGCAGCCATCCATTTTCATGGTGGCACTTAGCGGCGCGACAAATCCCGTTACTCGTTCACTGATTTTAACCCGATCGACCAGCGTCTCCATGGTAACCGGTAAAGTTCCCAGACTGGAAGAAGTGGTAAAAGCGGTAATCATGGCCGGCCAGAATTGTTTAAAAAAGCTGATGGGGTTGCGTTTGGCAACTACCGTGATTAATACGGCATAAACAATCAGTTGAACGACACAGGCAACATAAATTGCGACGATGAATTTACCCAATGGCAAGAGGGTGGCAATACCATACTGGTTACCCACTGCGACCAATAATGCAAAAATTCCATACGGTGACAAGCGGATGATTTTACGGGTGATTACAAACATTACTTGTGAAAATTCATCGAAGAATGTTCGCACGGTTTTACCTTTTTCGCCAACGGCGGTTAGTGCCAAGCCAAAAAACACCGCAAAAATGATGATGGGGATAACCTTGCCGCTGGCAACCTGACCGATAAGATTACCGGGAACCATATCCAAAAAGGTCTGGCTGATGCTCGGAATCGTTCGCGCCTGATAATCGCTGGCCGCCATGGTCAATGATAAACCCTCACCGGGATTGAATATTCGTCCGACAATGATACCAACAGTCGCGGCAATCAATGCCGTAATCACAAACCATAATAAGGTTCGGGTACCAAGGCGCTTAACCAACGCAATATCGTCCAATTTGGCAAAGCTGGCAACAATGGTCGAGAAAGTTAAAGGTACCACAATTAATTGTAGTAATTTGAGGAAGGCATCACCAAATGGGGTGATAATATTGACCACGCTTTGCGGCAAAAACCGCCCAGCGATTAGCCCAATAATTAGTGCTAGTAGGCATTGATTGCCAAAACCGATTTTACGCATATTGTAATTTATCCCTAGTTAATAGTAAGATATTTTAAGTGCTCTATTTTAGTACAGCTAGTTGTAATTGGGTTAGATATTTGTATCTCTTTAGCGGTCTGGACTTCGTCGGCTTTTGCTTACTGGTTACAAACCACATGACCGATGTAGCTGCGCTCAGAGAGGTGACTGATTTATTCCTCAGTTAATCTGTGTAAAAAGCGTGCTAAACCCGAACTAGAGCATACAGATATGGTAAAATCAGGGATTTATCTTTGTGATAGATTTGCAGTAAGTAACTATGAAAAAAATATTACTGAACGGATTGTTAAAATTATTGGCGTTGTTGCCGCTTGGTGCGATTCGCAGTTTGGGCGGTATTATCGGAATTATTTCACTGAAATTTTCCAATAAATCTGCCAAGCGCCTGCCGCACAATTTATTGATTACCGGTTTGGCTACCCCGGAAACGGTCGAAAAAATGACCCGCGCAACCGCACAGGCGCTGGGAATGACCTTGGTTGAAGCCGCATTATTGGCATGGCAAAAAAATCGGGCACGGATTAGCCGTCTGTCGGTTGTTGATGAGAGTTTTTATGAAGTAAAACGCTTACTGGATCAAGGTCAGAATATTGTTTTTTTAACGCCGCATATTGGTAATTTTGAAGTGGCGGTAAAATATTTTGCTTACCATTTGCCAATGGATATCAAGATTTTATATAAACCATCCAAAGATCCGGTGATTGAACAGATTATGCTGGAAGGGCGGAGTGAAACCAATATTACACCGGTACCAACCACCCGGCAAGGAATTGTCGGCTTAATGAAACACCTGCGTTCCGGTGGCTGTATCGGTATTTTGCCGGACAATGTTGCTTCCGGTGGTGATGGCGAATGGGTGAAATTTTTCGGGCAGGATGTTTATGCCACTTCATTGGCAGCTAAAATTTGTCAGATGCCAAATACGCATGTGGTGATTGTCCAGAATTTGCGGACGAAAACTGGCTTTAGTTCGCGCTGTATTCCGTTTAAACCGCAAGCAACTGAAACCCGTGAAATTATGCAGGAATTTTATCGCGAGCTGGAAAAACTGGTACGGGAAGCTCCGGAGCAATATTATTGGTCGTATGACCGGTTCCGTAACCCGGGAAATGCCAAGCCTAAACCAGAGGGTTTTTAGGATAAAATGTTGGTTGTTGTTTTTAGAGTCAAATTATGAAGTTTTTGAATAAGTTGCTCATTGACCTATTTATTTGGATAATGCGCCTAATTAGCTGGCTGCCAATGCCGCTAACGCGGTTGATCGGCTGGGTGCTGGGGAATGTCAGCTATTTGCTGATTGCTTCGCGGCGGCGGGTTGGGCTAGTCAATCTGCGCTTGTGTTTTCCTGAGAAAAGTGAGCAAGAACGCCGTAAAATTTTACGGGATCATTTTTGCGAGCTATTTATAATCGGACTGGATTATGGTCTGATTTTTGGTGCCTCGCCAGCGCGCTTGCAACGGTTGGTAAAATATCGCAATTTTGAGAATATTCAAAAATATTATGAACACCGTCCAATTGTGCTGCTAGCACCGCATTTGTTGGGGTTGGATATTGGTGCCAATCGTACCAGTCTTGAGATTACCGGCTATAGTATGTTTTCGCATCAACGCAATTTATATCTCTCTGAACGATTGAAGCAGGCGCGGATTCGCTTTTTTGCTCCGCGGGGTGGCGAAATATTTTCGCGGCAAGAGGGCTTACGGAATATTGTCCGCAAAATGAAGCAAAATAAATGGCCGTTTTATTATTTGCCGGATCAGGATATGGATCAGCGAAATTTGATGTTTGTGCCATTTTTTGCTCATCCCTATTGTGCCACCGTGGATGTGATGCCCAAGCTGGCGAAACTTGCTGATGCGGTAGTGATACCAATGGCGACTTATCGTGAGGGTAATCATTATGTAGTCGAATTTTGGTCGGCATGGGAAGACTATCCGACCGAGGATAGCGTTGCCGATGTAACACGGATGAATCGGGCGATTGAAAAAATGATATTAAAGCACCCGGAACAATATTTGTGGATGCATAAACGTTTTAAAACCCAACCGGATTTACCACGGGGTGAACTTTACAAAAATTGTTGATTTTTCAAGAGTTAATTAACAATTAATAAGAAACTCTTTAACCTCTCATTGGTCATCAACCGCTAAAAACATTTGGATCATGTTAAGCCTTAGCCCAATAACAAATAATTGTAGCTAAATTTAACAAGAAGAAAAGATGTTTAAAAAATTGCCGATCCAAATCGGACTGGGTTTATGGTGGTTAGTTAGTTGGTTGCCAATGCCGGTAATTCGGGCACTGGGAACTGGTTTGGGTTTTATTGGTTTTTGGATAATCCGTAAGCGTCGCAATGTCGGATTATTGAATTTACGGTTATGCTTTCCAGAGAAGACAGAAGCTGAACGGCGATTGATCTTGCGGAAACATTTTTGTGAATTATTTATTACCGGGTTGGACTATGGTCTATTGTTCACGGCTAGTGCGGCGCGCTTAAAACGGTTAATTAAGTTTAGAAATTTTAACCATCTCGAAAAATTTTATGAGCAGCGCCCAGTTATCTTATTAGCTCCACATTTTTTGGCGTTAGATATTGGTGGAAACCGGGTAACTGTTGATATTGCTGGTTATACAATGTTTTCTGAACCTCGGAATGTTTATTTTGGCGAAAAATTAAAAGCTGCGCGGATGCGATTTTTAAAGTTAAGTGGTGGTGAAATTTTTTCCCGTCAAGAGGGTTTGCGAAGCATTGTTAAAAAAATGAAGCAGAATAAATGGCCGTTTTATTATCTGCCGGATCAGGATATGGATGAAAAAAGTTCGGTATATGTGCCGTTTTTTGCTCATCCGACATGTGCTACGTTAGACACTTTACCGAAATTGGCTAAATTGGCAGATGCCGTGGTGATACCAATGGCGACTTACCGCGAGGGGAATCACTATGTGGTCGAATTTTGCCCAGCATGGGAGGACTATCCGACAGGTGATACAGTTGCTGATGTGGCACGGATGAATCGGGCAATTGAAGCAATGATATTAAAGCATCCGGAACAATATTTATGGATGCATAAACGTTTTAAAACCCAGCCGAATTTACCGCGGGGAGCGTTATACGCAGATTGTTAATTTTTTAGATGACAGAAAAGTTCAAGATTTAAAGATAAAGATTTTATATCCGAAATATTTAATTCTTGAGCTAGAAATAGTGCTAAAAAAAATGATGGAGTGTAGCTAGAACTACATTAAGAATTTATAACATAGTGACAACGGACAAGTTCAAAGGCAAAAAATATGAAACAATATCAAACAAAACCGAGTAAATATACTCCCGACCAATTGAGCCGTTTGTTTCCTTATAGTTTGGGTGAGGATATTGGCAATGCGGTCAGCCATTGCGTTGGTGCTTTTGTTGCACTGGGGCTATTGATTAGTCTAACCTGGATTTCTGGTCGTTATGGTAATTGGTTGGATGCGGTAGCATTCATTTTTTATGGACTAACAATTTTATTTATGTTTGTGATGAGTACGATTTATCATTCAATGGTGAATCATACTGCGCGGAGTGTGCTCAAACGTTTGGATCATGTCGCCATTTTTGTGTTGATTCTGGGCTCCTATACTCCATATGTATTTAGTTTACTGAAAACTCCGCGGGCATATATTACCTATGGCTGTCTATTTATTTTGACGGTTATCGGAGTAGTCTTTAAAGCAATTTATGCCGGGCGTTTCAAAAAGATTGGAACGTTGATTTATGTTCTAATGGGCTGGGCTTCATTGATTTTACTACCACAAATTATTACCCGTCTTTCCTTGACCGGGATTTGGTTTTTTGTTGCCAGCGGGATAATTTACACTCTGGGTGCGCTATTTTATGCATTTAGCAAGTTTAAATATTCACATATGGTATGGCATATCTTTGTGATTGTGGCAGTGGTGGCAATGTACTGTTCCATAGCGTTTTTTATTTTACAATATTAAAGGTTAATAAATGGTAAAAACTAAAAATTCGCGGATGAATCAGGAGAATATACTACAAATTAGGGAGTTGTTATTTGCAGTATTGATTATCTACATTTTATCTCGAGTATTAATTTGGTTCGAATATGCGGCGTTAAGTAATATTTTACATAATTCTATGGATATCATTGGTAATTTATGGCGTTGGGACAGTGGCTGGTATCAAGGCATAGTAGAAAAAGGCTATGACATTAGTTTTGATGGGCAGAGTTCAAATTGGCCGTTTTTTCCACTCTGGCCACTAATTCTAAAATTGTGTTCTTTAAATGGGTTGTTTTCAATTCCAGTAACCGGTATTTTCCTAAATCAGCTATTTTTTTTAGGTGCTCTGGCTATTCTTGCTCTTTATTTGCAGGCGCTTAAATTTTGTGAAAAAGAAATTACATTCATAGTGTTTTTATTGGCGATCAGCCCGGCAAATATTTATTTTTGTGCAGGATTGACAGAGAGTCTCTTTTTGTTATTGTCATTGAGTGCTTTTTATTTTTTAAAAAAAGAACAATTTTATGCGGCAGTTTTATGCGGTGCATTATTGTCGGCGACTCGAATGACCGGCGCCTTTTTTATATTTCCATTAGTGATTTGTTTATATCAAACACGAAAATTTAGCTGGATAAAATCCGGGATATTGATTTTACTGGCGATATCTGGATTACTGATATATGTCTTATACCTCAAACTCCATACTGGCTCTGCATTTGGTTTTTTAGAAGTTGAAAGCCAGATTCCCAGCTGGGTAAGGCCAGGTCTAACTTGGGATAGTAACGTGTTAAACCAAATCTATTCGGTAATGACAACGACGTCTCATATCTATGATCGTGGTATTTTTGTAATAGCCCTATTCTTAGTAAGCGGCATCCTGTTTAAGCAAGGTTTTGTAAAAGAAGGCGTTTTTAATGTTCTGTGTGTAATTCCTGGGCTTATTTCCGGTAATATGTGGAATTCATTTCGCTTTGATACGGCAATATTTACATTTTATCTAGGTTTATTGTTATTTGCAAAAACTTTACCGCCATATGGAAAATATTTTATTTTTGCATTGAGCGTGATGATGTCAGTTGTTTGCTGGTTTTACTGGCTAAGTGGCAGTTATTATTTTGCTTAATTTTATAAGCTCTAACCAATATTGATTTAATGAAAACAATGAATAAAACCCTGCGGCAATCAACTAAAATAGCCCTACCAGATTTTGCTGTTGTCAAAGAAGTTAAAGTTACGGCCAAAATTCAAATAGAGGGCTTGTGGCTGCTGCTATCATTGGTGATTGGTTTAAGTTATTCTGCATATATGTTAGGTTGGGACTTTATCTCCAATGTTAGCAACCTATTGTTTATTAGTGATGATATGCAGCAACATTTTTTGGGGTGGCATTTATTTCGTTATGATCAATGGTATTGGCCATTGACGTTAACTAACCGCTTACAATATCCATTATTTACATCCATTGTTTATACGGACTCCTTTCCGCTATTGTCAATTATTCTTAAAATGCTGTCGCCATTATTACCTCCAATCTTTATCTGGCATGGGCTGGTTGCCGTGGTTAATTGCAGCTTGCAATTTTATTTTGGCAGTTTCATTCTACGACGATTGCGAAATGATAATTATCTGGCAGTCATAGGTGGGCTATTTTTTGTATTTTCGACTGCTTTGGCGTATAGGTTATTTAAACATTATACTCTTACCAGTCACTGGCTGATTCTGTGGAGTATTGCATTAGTCTTGCAACCCAAGATAAGAAAGAGCGAGTTGCGGCAAAATCTGGTAATTCTATTTTTAGCAAGTGGAACACATGCTTATATCCTGATGATGAATATGTTGCTTTCAATTGGTTTACTGTACAAATATATTTGGCAGAATGACAAAAATAAATTACAACTATTGATTGCGGAAGTAGTTAAATTTGTTATTGTGGTTAGCTTGAGTTTATATCTTTTTGGCTATTTTACTCTAGGTGCAAAGAGTTCTGGTAGCACGGGGTGGGGTGATTTTTCATTTAATCTTAACTCGTGGTTTAATTCCTTAAATTACTCAACGTTTATTCCGGGGTTGCCAGTGTTTGGTGGTCAGGCGCAGGAAAGCTGCCAATATCTGGGCTTGGGACTAATTATTGCATTAATTTGTGCTGGTGTTAATTTCATTTATTGCAGGTATTCCAACAAAGATAAAATAAATTTGGCGCCATATCTTGGTCTAGTGCTTGTTTGTATATTGTTTATGTTAATAAGTATTTCTACGGTAATTACATTTAATGATACTGTGTTGCTGGATATCGGCAATCTATTTACATCTGAAATATTCACCAAATTTTTCGCAATGGTTCGCTCAAGTGCCCGATTTAGCTGGCCGGTATTTTATCTAGTTATGTTGGGGGCGATAATTGGCAGCTATGATTTGCTAGCACGTTATAAACAATGGTTGGCTTGGTTGGTGCTAAGCGTATTATTACTTATTCAAGTTGCAGATCTATACAAATTACGCCAAGATTTACAGCAGATGGTTGCCAATAATTTGGCGCGACCAACTTGGGATGCTGATTTACGAAGTCCTTTCTGGCAAAATTTACATAATTATCAGCATTTGATTGATCTTTTTCCCCATCAACAGGTGGTTGATAATACCTATGAGTCATATTATAAGTTTGGAAATCTAGCGGCACGTTACAGTCTAACGATAAATTTATTTTATCTATCGCGCGGATATAATACTGAGTATCAGCAGCAAGTAATGGATTTTGTCAATGGTAATTGGGGGGCTTCTGACATTTATATTGTGCCTGATCAAATTCTAGCGCTGGCAAACCCACAAATTTTGCCATATTGTCGGCAGATAGATGGATATAACGTATGTGTTCGGAATTGGTAGTCAAAAATACGAATTAAATAAGAAGTTTATCTACTTTTATAGGATATAAGAATGACATATCAGGCGCATAGTTCTGCAATAATTGATGATGGGGCTCAGATTGGTGATGATACCCGGATCTGGCACTTTGTTCACGTTTGTGGCAAAGCAAGAATCGGCGAGCGTTGTTCATTGGGGCAAAATGTTTTTATCGGTAATGATGTAATTATCGGTAACAATGTTAAAGTTCAGAATAACGTTTCGGTTTACGACGCGGTATATCTGGAAGATGATGTTTTTTGTGGTCCGTCAATGGTTTTTACCAATGTTTTTAATCCACGCAGCCATGTGGTGCGTAAAGCCGAATACCGCAAAACTTTGGTAAAACGTGGGGCAACCATTGGTGCCAATGCAACGATAGTCTGCGGGGTTACGATTGGTGAATATGCGTTTATTGGTGCTGGCAGCGTGGTTCATCGCGACGTAAAACCTTATGCAGTGATGGTCGGCGTTCCGGCGCGGCGGGTTGGCTGGATGTGTCAGTGCGGGGTGAAATTGTATTTTGATCACGAGCATAATGCCGAATGTACCCATTGCGGTAATAAATATCATTTTGCTGATGATGAGTGTATTCCATTAAAATGACCAAGCTGCGCGAATTATTAATCTGCGATGATGGCGTTAATAAGCTGGATAAGCAGGTTTGGCTGGGAAAGATTACCGGATTTAGCCGTGCGCAATTGATTAGCCGTGATGATTACTGTTTGAATCTGCAACAGCTACAACAATACCATGCCGGAGTTGTACGGCTTAAATCCGGCGAACCATTGGCATATCTTATGGGAACCAAAGAATTTTATTCGCGCGAATTTAAGGTGACGCCGGCAACCTTGATTCCGCGTCCGGAAACTGAATTACTGGTTGATACGATATTGGAGCGGGTCAAGCATGGCGGGCAAGTATTGGATTTGGGTACCGGCAGTGGTTGTATCGCAATTAGCTTAAAACTGGAACGCCCAGATTTGGCGGTGATTGCGGTGGATTTTTCGCCCGCGGCGCTGGCAGTTGCCAGCGAGAATGCCAAGCAGCTTACTGCCGAGGTTCAGTTTAAATTAAGCGATTGGTTTACCGCAATTGCGGATGAAGATCTATTTGCGATTATTGTCAGCAATCCGCCGTATATTGAAAAAACTGACCATCATTTGGTAGATTTAGCGTATGAACCACTAACCGCGCTTACTGATTTTAGCGATGGTTTGGAATGTATTCGCCAAATTACCAGCGGAGCGCCGCAACATTTGGATACCGACGGGTGGTTATTGGTTGAGCATGGCCATAATCAGGGATTAGCGGCTCGGGAGATTTTTGCACAGGTTGGATTGCAAAATATCTCAACTATCACTGATTATGCGGGAATTGAGCGGATTACCCTGGGACAAAAATTATAAGTTAAATAGTAATGTTACGCATGATAAAGGTTTCAGCGCTAACTTATTGATTTTTCCTCATGGCACGCTGATTTTACATGAGCAATCAGCGCGCAAAATCGTCAAACTCAATAACTTAGCGCTAAAATATAAATACGTGCGTAACATCACATTGTAAAAAGGAAAATTATGAAGAATCAACAAATCATTGCCGAATTAAACGGTGACAATAAGACAAAATTTGCCTGGCATAGCGTGGTCATTTTTAGCGGATTTCTAATATTCGCGCTGGGAATTTGGGCAACCGGCAGCAATCAACAACTATTTTATACAATTAATCATGAACATGGCTTATTGCCTGATCAGGTGTGGTCATTCTTTAATCTACTGAGTTATTCCAGATTTTTCATTTTGCCGGTGTTGCTGTTATTAATTGCCTCCTCGTTGAAACGCGAAATGCTGCCACATGTAATTATATTGATTGTTGCTTATTATGTGGTGTTTTACGTGCTTAAAGCGGCGGTCGGCGAAGCTCGTCCCTATATTGTATTGCCCGAGGGTAGTTTTTACTGGTTAAATCACTTTGAAAATGCGGTTAAATCGGCACATAAATCATTCCCTTCCGGACACACCGGGAATATGGCGGTGTTTGCTTTTGCGATTAGCGGCATGTTTTTTCAAGGCAAAAAAGGTCTGCAATTTTTAATGTTGTTATTGGTTGCATTTACGGCTTTTTCGCGAATTTGTACCGGCTGGCACTGGCCGTTGGATGTTTTAGCCAGCGGTTTGATTGGTTATTTGTTGGTTAAAATTGTGTTTGCCATTCCGTTGCGGCGGAAACTTGATTAAGGACAACCATTATGCGCGTAAGTGATCATCTGGCACAAGCGAGCGGAACGCTATTTAGTTACGAAATTGTTCCGCCATTAAGAGCTTCCAGCGATGTAGGACAAATTTTTAACATTATCGAGCAGTTGTTGCCGTATAATCCCAAATGGATTAATGTTACTACTCATGCTTCCTCGCTGATGTATCTCGAAAAAAATGATGGCACCATTGTTAAGAAGGTACATAAGAAGCGCCCGGGAACTCTGGGGATCTGTGGAGCCATTCAAAATAAATATGGTATTGACGCGGTTGCCCATGTGCTGTGCCAAGGGTTTTCGCGGCAGGAAACTGAAGATGCCTTGATTGAGCTCAATTATTTGGGCGTTGAAAATATTTTGGCATTAAAAGGTGATAATCTTAACTATAATCGCAAAATCAATGATTATGAATCGGTTAATAAACATGCAGTCGATTTGGTGAAGCAAGTAGCGGCAATGCGCGCAGGGCACTTCTTGGATGATACCGAATATCCGGCGATTAATTATTGCATCGGTGTGGCAGGGTATCCGGAAAAGCATTTTGAAGCCGCTAATATGGAGTTAAATCTTGAATATTTACGGCAGAAGGTCGCCGCGGGTGCCGAATATATTGTTACCCAAATGTTTTTTGATAATCAAAAATACTTTGAATTTGTTGCTACCTGCCGTAAAGCTGGAATTAATGTACCGATAATTCCCGGAATTAAAGTCTTGAAATCGGCCAACCAGGTACACAGTATTCCACGAATGTTTCATTTGGATTTACCGCAAGAGTTGGCAAACGAATTGTTGTCTAATCCCGCAACTGCCGAAGAAATCGGATTACAGTGGGCAAAAAATCAGGTTGCCGAATTGATTGCCGCGAAGGTTCCCTGTGTGCATTTCTTCCTGATGAATGATGTTAGTAGTGTAATAAAAATAATAAAAGAATATCAATAGATTTAGTTGCGAGAGTAATTTAGCGCTAAAATATAGACGTGTGCGTAACGTCAGTAATTGAGTTGATTTATAAATTGCTGTGTATCGGCTAAAAATTTTCCTAGAAATTAGTTAGCGATAGCAGTATCTACAATGAAAATAATAAAGAGGTCATTTTGCATAAACCGTTAATTGGAGTTACTTCCAATCTCGAAAGTATCAATGCATTATCTAATAATGCCGATGAATTTGTTTTTGTGCGTTTTAATTACATCAATGTAATTATTGAAAAAGGTGGCATTCCGCTGGTAATCAATAGCCGGATTAACCAAGAAGATGCCGATCATTTAGTCTCACGGCTGGATGGCTTGTTATTAATCGGCGGACAGGATGTCGATCCCGAATGCTACGGCGAACGCTGTGCGATTGATTATTGTGATATTTATGGCTCGGGAACGCCTTTTTCCCGTCCTTTACGTGATCGTCCCAGCCGCTGTCGTGATAATTTTGAAATGGCATTATATCAGGCGGCCAAACGCCGTAAAATGCCGACAGTAGGAATTTGTCGCGGCTATCAATTGATAAATGTTGCCGAGGGTGGCAGTCTTTATCAGGAAATTGCCCAAAGCGAGGTCTTGCATACCATTTTACCGAATGAAACAATTCCGGAGCATGAAATTGAGCTAAGCGCAAATTCTTTGGCGCATCAGGTTTTTGGTTCACAGCGATTTATGACAGCTAGCATTCACCATCAGGGAGTCAAACATTTGGGAAATAACCTTCGCGCTAGCGGGCATGCGCCGGATGGCTTGATTGAAGTGATTGAAAGCACCGATAGCGAGCATTTCATGTTGGCAATGCAAGGGCACCCGGAACGGTCACTGCATTATCGTGAACATAACAGTCTATTTAGTGCTTTTGTTAATGCTAGCCGAAAGTATCATAATAAGTAATGTTTCGCACAATAAAATATTTTTTAGGGCTTGGTTTCAATTTTAAGTGAATTGTGAAGATGATTAGAGTTTGTTTACATAAAGAACGTCATTTTGTGAACTCTCACAGCGTAGCGAGTTTTTCACAAAATAGTTCTACGTACACAAACTCTTATCCTCGTAGCATTTGAACGAGAAAATTAAGACCAAGCGTTAAAGTAAACATCGCGCGCAACATCAGTAATAATAAATTGAGAGCAAATAATGAAAAATAAACTATGCAAATTCCGCCGCGGGATATTACTTCTCTTACCGCTGGTGGGAATTAGCGCCTGCAATACTTTAAACGAGCAAAATTTAACTATTCGACCGCTGGAGTCAATACCAACGCAACCGCTGCTTGAATCAAAGATTTCTACCGAGTCAGCGGCGGTCGTAACCATTGAATCATTACCAGTTAAAGAATCAGCGGTTATGGGGCTAGTTTCTGCCAGTTCGCCGCTGGTGGTCAAAGAAAGTTCCGAGTCTTTGCCGGAAGTCTATCAACCAGTAAACAATGAATCGGGTGGTTTTATTTTACCGCACCAACGGATTATTGCCTATTATGGTAATCCGCTTTCCAAACGGATGGGGGTGCTGGGAGAATATGACCGGCAAACCATGATCGCCAAATTAAATCGTGAAGTTAAAGCGTGGACTAAGGCTGATCCGGCAACCCCCGCTGTTCCGGCGCTGCATCTGATTGCCGTGGTCGCCCAAGGGGGACCTGGTAAAGCGGGTAAATATCGGATGATTATGCCCGATGAGCAGGTTAATAAGGTCTATCAATGGGCAAAAGATGATCATGCCTACTTCTTTATTGATATTCAAACCGGACATGATAGCATCCGTAATTTATTGCCTAAATTTGAATGGATATTAAAAAATCCCGATGTTTTTGTCGGAATTGATCCGGAATTCAATTTGATTAGTAGTAAGGCGCTACCCGGAACGCGGATTGGTACCTATGATGCCAGTGACATTAATTATGTTTCGGGATATTTGCAAAATCTAGTGCAGAAATATAATTTGCCACCCAAGGTTTTGGTAGTGCATCGCTTTACCCAACGAGGGGTTACTAATGCCAAAAAAATTATTTTGCGTCCGGATGTACAGATTGTGATGAATATGGATGGCTGGGGTCCGCCGATTTTGAAACGTGGAACTTATCGCAATTTTATCGTGCCGGAGCCGGTACAATATACCGGGTTTAAGTTGTTTTACCACAATGATACCAAGGCTGGCGATCCATTGATGACACCGGCGGATGTGTTAAAATTAAAACCGCAGCCGGTGTATATTCAATATCAGTAATTGTTTATATTTAATTGTGATATTACGCATGATAAAGAATTTGGCGCTAAGCTATTGATTTTTCCTCATGGCGCACTGATTTTACATGGGCTTTTCAGCGCGCAAAATCGTCAAACTCAATAATTTAGCGCTAGAGCATAGATGCGTGCGTAACATCAGTTAATCAACTATTTTATCAAGGAAAATTTATGAAAAAAACTCTGTTTATATTGTTGGCTAGTGTTGGAATGGCTTCCGGTGCTTATGCTGCTACTGCCGCGAAAGCTTGTACTATGCCGGTCGTAGAAATGAAAACTTCATTGGGTACGATCGAATTGCAGTTAAATCAGGCTAAAGCGCCACTATCGGTTGCCAATTTTCAGCAATATGTTAATTCCGGATTTTATAAAAGCACTGTTTTTCATCGGGTAATTCCCGGCTTCATGATCCAAGGCGGTGGTTTTGATGAAAAGATGAATCAAAAAACAACCCAAGCGCCAATTAAAAATGAAGCCAATAATGGTTTAGCTAATGATAAGTATACGATTGCAATGGCTCGGACCAATGATCCGGATTCAGCAACCGCGCAATTTTTTATCAATGTCAAAGATAATGCCTTTTTAAATTACAGCGCGGGTAACCCGGGCTATGCCGTATTTGGTAAGGTGACTAAAGGTTTTGATGTGGTTGATAAAATTGCTGCAGTGCCAACTGGAACTGTTGGAATGTATGAAAATGTTCCAACTACGCCAGTAGTAATTAAAGCGGTTAAATGGGTTGGTTGCAAATAATTACTGAAATTCCGGTGCCGTGGCAGCGGAATTTTTTATGGATAAGCTGATGGAACAAGTATTGCTGGTTTTTTGTAATACCTCTAGTGAGGGCGAGGCAAAAAAGATTGCCCGCGCGTTGCTGGAAGATGAGTTGTGCGCATGTGTCAATATTAGTCCAACTCAATCCTTATACCGATGGGATGGCGAATTGGTAGAAGAAATTGAATGGTCGCTAAAGATAAAAACCACTGCACGACATTATCCACAACTAGAGCGTAAAATAAAGGCAGTGCATTCCTATGAGTTACCCGAGATTATTGCAGTGGAAATTAGCCATGGTTTAGCGGAATATTTGCAGTGGGTTATGGATACTTAATTCAAAGTAGATTAACCGATGTTGTTGCGGATAGCTTAATTTTGTGAATTTAAAAGAGCGGAACATAATATAATGATCTTAACAATGAGCGGCGTAGAAGCGTTCATGCATATTTTATTTATCAGTGGAATAATTGTCGAAAGCATGACCGGTGCAATCGCGGCAGGTCAGAAAAAAATGGATCTGTTTGGTGTGGTTACGATTTCGGTAATAACTGCCTTGGGTGGCGGAACTATCCGCAATATGATTTTAGGTGTTTATCCAATGCTGTGGGTTAAAACTCCCGGTTATTTGATTTTGGCAATTGTCGCGGCATTATTGGCGGTACCCTTGGTTAATGTGGTCTTGCGTTTGCGGCGATTATTCCTGATTCTGGATGCCGCGGGATTGGTGACATTTGCCTACTTGGGGTGTATCATAGGTTATGATGCGACACACAGCATTACCATCGCGACGGTGATGGCGATTGTTACCGGAGTTTCCGGCGGGGTTCTGCGGGATATTCTGTGTAATGATATTCCGCTGGTTTTTAGTAGTGAATTGTACGCACTGGTAGCGTTTATGGTTGGATTGGTACAAAGCATCCTGCTTTATTATCATCATAATAGTGTTTATAGCGCGGTTTGTCTACTGGGTTTGGGGTTTTTAATGCGGATTTGGGCGATTAACAAGAAGATTCGCTTACCGGTGATCAATTATCAGGGTAAGAAATACCCACATTAATAGTGTGTAATAACAGCTTAAAGGAAAATAACAATGAAAATTCAATTTAGTGATAACGAAATTCGGATTCGGATTAGTCAAGCGGAATTCGAGCAGCTTAAAATTTCCGCTGAATTTAATTATTCGCTGGAATATTTGGCGTTGGCAGTAAAACTCAAGATGGTTGCAGCTCCTTCTTGTGGGGCAATTAACCAGCGTGAAGTTCAATTGTTTTTAACCGCGGATGATTTGGCTTTTATGGAGAAATCAGACTCCAAAAAAGCCGGGGTAAAATTATTACTGCAACAGCCAAATGGAATTGAGATTGCAGCGGATGTCCAAGTTGATTTGCATTCAAAGAGAGATTAATTATGCTAACGGAAATGGAAAAAATGCAGGCAGGAATGCCTTTTTGCGCAATGGATCAGGAAATTATTCGATTACGGGCACGGGCACAAGATTTAACTTTTAGATACAATCAAATTGTTTCCAATGATCGCGCGGCGCGCTATGAAATTTTGCAGGAACTATTGGGGAGTGTCTCGCCGGAAGTCAGTATTGAATCAAATTTTCATTGTGATTATGGGATTAATATCCATGTCGGGAAAAATTTCATTGCCAATTTTAATTTGACGGTGCTGGATATTGCCAAAGTTACGATTGGTGATAATGTATTAATTGCACCGAATGTGCAATTATATACGGTGGCTCATCCACTGGATGCGGAAGAACGTAACACCTTAAAATTATTGGCGCAACCGATTACCATCGGCAATAATGTCTGGATTGGCGGCGGGGTGATTGTGCTGCCTGGGGTAACAATTGGTGATAATAGCATAATTGGCGCAGGCAGTGTGGTTACCAAAGATATTCCGGCAAATTCATTGGCTTTTGGTAATCCTTGCAAAGTAGTCAAACAATTGCCGAATTAGTTTTAAGTAGTGAGGAATCCTATGAATTTATTACCCGGTTATGATTTAACCAAAGAACAGCGCAAGGTGATTTTGCTGGCTTCGGTCGGCGGAATGCTGGAGTTTTATGATTTTACGGTGTATGGTTTATTTGCACTGTATTTTACCGCTCAATTTTTTCCCAGTAGCAATACTCTGCTTTCGGTAATCGCGAGCTATACTGTGTTTGTGGTTGGTTATATTATTCGCCCGGTTGGCGGGGTTATTTTCAGTCATATTGGGGATGAGTACGGACGTAAACGGGTGCTGATTATTACCATGTTTTTAATGGGATTGGCATCGCTGGGGATGGGGCTAATTCCAACTTACGCTCAAGTCGGTATTTATGCGCCAGTGGCAATGTTAGTACTGCGCTTGCTGCAAGGCTTAGCCTTTGGCGGCGAATTGCCCAGTATGATCGTTTATACTACCGAATCGATGCCGGAAAAGCGTGGTTTAGGGGTTGGCGGCTCTTTTTCGGGAACGGTCTGCGGGCTGGTTTTGGGAATGGTGGTTAATCTGGTGCTGGTAAATATTCTTAGCCATGAACAACTTGCCAATTTTGGCTGGCGGATTCCGTTTATTCTGGGCGGCTTATTGTGTATTATTGCCTATAAAGTTCGCAGCGAGCTGCATGAAACCGCGGCTTTTAAACAGATGAAACATAATGTTAAAGTTCCGGTGGTCGAACTATTCCGTAATTATTTCAAACAGGTGGTAATTGGTATTGGATTGGTGTCATTGGTTGGAACGGCGATTATTTTATTGATTGTGTTTATGCCGACTTATTTGGTTAAAATCGTCAAAATGGATCCGCAAGCAATCGGCAATGTTGTGTTCGTGGCTGCAGTGGTTTCGGTGATTTCTGCCTATTTAAGCGGAATTTTAGTGCAGAAATTTGATTTATTTAAAATTACGCTGGCGTTCCTGCTGGGAATGATTCCGGCTGCAATGTTATGCTATTATCTAATCAGTATTCAACGCTTTCTTTATGGTGGATTTATCCTCTTTGCCGTTTTTCAGGGCGCGTTGATCACCTTGCCAATCGTTTATTTAAGCTATTTATTTCCGCCGCAAGTGCGCTTATCAGGGGTCGCCTTGTCTTATAACATCAGCTTTGTGGTTTTTGGCGGGTTAACCCCACTGTGGGTTACTGGCTTGATCGAAAAAACCGGCTGGCTGTATTTGTCGCCGCTGCTATTTCTTTGCATTAGTATTGCTCTAACCACAATTAGCGTTATTGCTGCGCGGAATACACCATCTGCTAGCGATTGATAACGGCATTGTTATTGTGATTAATCAAGTAGGTGATTATTAACACGGTAAAACTGAATATCAGTAAAATCGCCGATAGCACGGACGCATCATGATATTCAAAAGCCTCAACATGATTGTAAATCTGGACTGCCACGACTTGGGTTGAGCCGGGGATATTACCGCCGATCATTAAAACCATGCCAAATTCGCCCATGGTATGAGCAAAGCCCAAGACCGCGCTACAGATAATTCCTGCGCGCGCCTCTGGGATTAGTATCTTGGTGAGTGCTTGATAGCGGGTGGCGCCCAACGATTTTGCTAATTCCTGCGGTTGTCGACCTATTTGCTGAAAGGTATTTTGCAGCGGCTGTACCACAAACGGCAACGAGTAAATCAGCGATGCCACCACCAATCCATTAAAACTAAATGGCAATAAGCCGATTCCCAACCAGTTACATAGTTGCCCAATCGGACCTTGCGGTCCAAGGCTAAGTAATAGATAAAAGCCAAGTACACTCGGTGGTAAAATTAATGGCAAAGTAACCAGCGCACTAACTACAATCTTGATTCGGTTATTGCCGCTGGAAAGCCAGCGAGCCAACGGAATTCCGACTAATAGCAATAAGCCGGTGCTGATCGCCGCGAGCTTAATGCTCAGCCATAGAGCCAGCCAGTCCGCCGGATTCAACACGAGCGGACTACCATGGCTAAATTAAATATTTGGAGCATGGCAACTAATTTTTCTTGGTTATTACTGGTGGTGCCAGCAGTTCAACCAGCGGTTGATATTTTTTATCTTTAAGTGTCGTTCGGAAACTTGGTACATATACCGGGAATGCCTGTACATCGGTTTTGACTAGTGCAATGGCACTTTCCTTGAAACCGAGATTCCAGTCGAGCATTGCCTCTTTCATCATGGTATCCGGATAGGGATGGAAAGTATCAAAACGATGCGTGTATCGTAGCTGTACTGCCGGAGTAAACAAGGCATTGGTCATTGAATCATCAACATTTATATAGTTATCCAAGGTGTAAATCGCATGATATGACCACAGATAGTTATTATCGACCAAGTTTTCCAAATATTTGGCTTGTTGATTAAATGTTGGCTGGTCATCCGGCGCATCGTAATAATCAACGAGATTATCAAATATAATGCTACCGCTAATTGCTAAATATGCCACAATCGCCAACGGTGCCGCAAAAATTCCTGCCGCCCACGTGGCTGATATTTTAACCAATGGCTTATCCAGAGATAGAAAGGTAATCAGCCCGGACAAGAAATACATATACCATAACGGATATTCATCCATGCTGTGCGCCAGTGTCGTGGCTGCCATGCACATGAGGATAATAGTCTCAGTCGAGAAAGAGTTTTTTAATGTCCGCCAGATTGCGACAATAATTCCGCCAATTACAATCAGCGTGCCAATTATTCCGGTTTCAGCCAAAAGCTGCAAAATTAAGTTGTGACAATTGGTGAATAATCCACTATTGGGTGCGGCATTTGGAAATAAATGATGTAGTAACACGCTTTGTTTGGCATATTCATTCCAGCCATCACCAAATAGTGGATGTGATTTAAATACCAGCCAAGCTTTAGCCCATTCAACCCCGCGCCGCCCGGTGCCACTATCGCTATCCAGTCGTCCTAATCCCGAACTAAAGTTATTGTGTGGCGTAAAAAGTTTGTGTAGCAATGGATAAAAATATTCAATGGCAAACAGTGCAACTACCGCAATCACAATCAATTTAAGCAAATTTTTACTATCAGCGGTTTTTTGCACGGCAACATTGATAATTCCAATTAAGAATGCCAGAATGAAATACATAAAGACACTTCGCGAGGCAGCAATGGTCAGGCTAAAGCACAGCCACACCAACAAAGTATAAAACAGCCATTGCGGTACTTTACGTTGTTGATAGAGATAAATCAGCCCAAAAGTTCCCCAGCTTAGATAGTGGGCATAATGATTACGTTGCCCAAAATGCCCAAAGATATTTGTAGTTGGATGATCACTGTCATAAAAAATCAGGCTGCCAAAATGCCGCGCCGCGCCGATATATTGGATGAAACCAATCATGGTTTGCAGTAATGCACCGACTAAGAGAATACTACATAATAGTACAACTATTCGCTTGAGACCGAAATTTTCCTTGAGGGTGCTGATGGCGATTGCCAGAAGTATTCCAGTGAGCATTTCTAATGCAGTAACCGCACTTAAGCCGGGAAATTCAACGCTAACCAAAGATGGTTGCAGTAGTAGATAGCCACCAAATAAAAATAATGGTACAACAATCGATGGAATACTTAAACTCGGACTAAAAACGAGACACCATAAAAATAAGGCGAGGATTCCCCAGGCAACGGTGATTTCAGCCCAAAATTGCGGCTGTGGATCATAATGTACATTATTTAATTCCGGAATTACAAATAAAATCAATAATCCGATAATTAACAGAAATTTATTTAAAAAAGAATCGTTGGTCATTAAAATTTTTCTATCCAATTGGTTATAATAAATGGGATGTTTAAACAACAAGGGCTAATGACTTATTAACATCGGTAAACTGAGCTAAACTCATTACTACGCCAAATTATTTCGGTCATTGTGAGTGGTTTATTTTAACACAGCTGGCATGGTATGATAAAATCGTCATTTAGTGTGCCTTGTCGGATATGCTAATCGTGCAGTGGTTGGCTGCCGTTTGATATTTGATGCTGGCGTGGGGAATGAACTAAACGATCTGAATTGATTATATAAATTTTATTGCTATTGTAATTATTTTTACTAGGTGTATCTATGAAAAAAATCTTGGTTCCACTGTTGGTTGCCGGACTTGTTTTATCTGGTTGTGCTAAAAAAGAAGCACCAAAACCCATGGAAAAGCACGTTGATGTGCAAACTGTTCGTTCATATAACGTCCCATATTCTTTTGACTACCCGGCAATTGTTCAGGGTGTGGTAGATTATCCGGTAATTCCACGAGTTAGTGGTGCGATTTTCAAACAGTACTACACCGAGGGTGTGTATGTTAAAAAAGACCAGCCATTGTATCAGATTGATCCGCGACCATTTGAGCTTGATTTACAAAATGCACAGGGTCAGTTGATTCGTGACCAAGCCTCATTAGATAATTACAAAATAATTTATGAACGCTATGTTAAGTTATATGCTATTCAGGCAGTATCCAAACAGGATTTGGAAATGCAAACCATTAATTATCAAACTGCGGTAGGTGCGGTCAAATCCGATCAAGCATCGGTTAATCAAGCTAAATTAAATCTTGAATATAGCGTGGTGCGTGCTCCTGCAGATGGTTATATCGCTGAACGGCAAGTTACCGTCGGTGATATGGTGACAGCCTACCAAACAACCATGAATCAGATTAACTCAGTTAATGACATGTATATTACGTTCTCAATGCCGGAAAATGACCGGTTGGTAATTCAGAATGGTCTTAATCAGGGTATTTTGACCGTTCCGAATGCATATAAATTCCGCACTGATTTGCAGTTAGCGGATGGTACAATGATGAAAGATAGCGGTTATGTTCAGTTTACCGATACTCGGATTAGCTTGCAGAACGGGGTATGGAACATGCGGGCGTATGTTGATAATAAAACTCTTAAAAATCAATTATTGGCAGGACAATTTGTCCATGTCTATCTGAATGGTATTACCTATAAAGATGCTTTTGCCGTACCACAAGAAGCGGTATTCCGGGATGATAAAGGTGCCTTTGTTTATATTGTTAAAGATGGCAAAATTGGGCATCAACCAGTGGTAACCGGACCGATGACTGGATCATTGTGGATTATCAAGAGCGGGCTTAGCAATGGTATGCAGGTAGTTACCGCCGGTGGGGTTAAGGTTGCGGCTGGTGATGCGGTTAAAGTTGATTCTTTAGTCGATCAAAACTCAATCAATCCGAATAATCCGATTACTGCCTCGGCACCAAAATCTGTGGTTCCGCAAAAAGCAGTAGCATCAGGCTATGTCAAAGACCAAAAACAGCAGAAAGTTAAAATTGATAATTCAGCAAATATCTATGGTGGTCAATACTAATTATTTAGTCTTAAATAGCAACTAGAATCGGAAGGCTGCGGTCAAGTACCGCCGCCGTTGGTGAAAAATTAGCTGGGATCGGTATCTTTTTTATTGAATTTATTTGATAGATATCAATAAAATAGAAATGTTATATAGGTAGGGAAAAATGTTCTGTAGATTTTTTATTCTAAGACCGGTATTGTCGATGGTAATTTCAATTATCATTACCATTGCCGGGTTGGTCGCTATGGCGGTTTCGCCGATTGAGCAATACCCAAACATCGTTCCACCTAATTTGAATATTACTGCTCCGTTTCCTGGCGCGAATGCGGAAGTTTTAGCCAATGCGGTGGCGGCACCAATTGAAGATCAGATGTCTGGTGTCCCGGGCATGATTTATATGCAGTCCGCTAGCCAAAATGGTAGTAGTTCAATTTCTCTTAATGTTTATTTTGAAGTTGGAACTGATTTAAAAACCGTTGAAGCTGATGCTTTAAATCGGATTAATACCGCCATGCCGCAATTACCAACTCAGGTACAGCAACAAGGTGTGACGATGCGGATGATGAATCCGGATTTGTTTATTGTAACGCCATTCTATTCTGAAACCGGTAATCCAAATCAGCTTTATATTAGTAACTACGTTCAGCGCTATATCTATCCATTGGTGCTGCAAATCCCTGGTGTTGGTGTGGTTAGTATATTAGGTCAGCGCCAATATGCGATGCGGATTTGGACCGATCCGAATAAACTCAAATATTATGGGCTTGGTCTTGGCGATCTTAAGAATGCGATCAATGACCAAAACTGGCCATATGCAATAGGTATTAATGCCGAAGCGCCGATGGCTGGTCCGGAAAAATATAA
Source organism: Pseudomonadota bacterium (assembly GCA_052033675.1). Taxonomy (GTDB): domain Bacteria; phylum Pseudomonadota; class Gammaproteobacteria; order Burkholderiales; family UBA11063; genus Aquella. The sequence goes on along the minus strand of JBPOJK010000053.1, from coordinate 6,950 downwards.
CTTCATGATTAACTCCATGGGGTATATGCGCGAGGAATCGCAATTCCAGAATATTGTTTTAAAAGCCAGTGAAAGCAATGCCCAAGTGGTAAGGCTTAAAGATGTCGCACGGGTAACTCTTGATGCTCAAGCATATCAGACTTATTTTAAAGCAGTGGTCCGCGATCCAAAAACCAATGAGGCAAAAGTTTATCCGGCAACTGCATTAGGTATCTATTTGGTACCGGGCGCCAATCAGCTGAAAGTTAAAAAAGACTATATGCAGGTCTTGAATGATGCGGCTAAACATATGCCGGATGGGATAAAATTTTATAATCACTATGACTCATCTGAATTTGTGATCTTGTCAGTTGAGGCGGTAGTTTCAACACTGTTGATCGCTTTTGTGCTGGTGTTTTGTGTGGTTATGTTGTTCATTCAGAATGTCAAAGGCACGATTATTCCGGTGATTGCGATTCCGGTGGCGATTATTGGAACCTTTGCAGGAACCTTTGCACTCGGATTTTCGATAAATACTTTGACCTTGTTTGGGATGGTGCTTGCCATTGGGATTGTGGTTGATGATGCGATTGTGGTGCTGGAAAACGTCGAACGGTTAATGGCAGAAGAAGGCTTAGGCTCGGTTGAAGCGGCGATAAAAGGCATGGAGCAAGTGGCTGCACCAGTAATTGCGGTGGTTTGTGTCTTAAATGCAGTATTTATTCCTGTTGCATTCCTTGGTGGCTTTAGTGGTGTATTGATGCAGCAATTTGCGGTAACTATTGCAATTTCGGTATTGTTATCAGGGGTGGTGGCTCTAACCTTAACGCCAACGCTGTGCGCAATCTTTTTGCGTAATAATACTCACACTAATGGCGAAAGACCAGAGCCCAAGTTCAAATTTATGGTGCCGGTTTACTGGTTTTTTGATAAATTTAATCATGGCTTCGAGAAAACCCAGCAATTTTATATGTACTTAGTAACCAAAATTATTGATAATGCCAAGCAAGCAATGTTAATTTGGTTAGGTGTTGTGGTTGTAACCATTGGATTATTTATTCATATACCGGGTGGTTTGATCCCACTTGAAGATATGGGGTATTATTATGATACAATCCACGTTAATCCTGCTGGTTCAATAGATTATAATGTCAATGAAGCAGAAGCTTTATCTCAGCAGATTATTAAAAATGTGCCGATGGTTGAACGAATTGCAATTCTTGGTGGTAAAGACATTGTCGATAATGGAACAACTAAGACAAATACAACTACGCTAAGTATTATTTTAAAAGATTATTCCGAACGACCGAAAGCCGATCAGGATGTTGATGCGGCAATTAAAGATACCATGGCGGTTCAGGGCAAAAATAAACGGATCACGGGATTTGCTTTCAACCAACCACCAATTCGTGGTATGAGCCCAACCGGTGGGGTGACTTTTTATCTGCAAACGGCATTACCAAGTATTTCTGAGCCTAAGCAAATTCATGATGATGGTGTAAAATTAGTCAAATATCTGGAAAAAAATTATCCGGATGTGGTTGGCAGTGCTGCGCAGCTTTATCAAGTTGATACACCTGAGATTTTTGTTGATGTGGATCCGAAAAAAGCCTACATTTACGACGTGCCATATGCCAGTATTTATAATGCGTTGCAAGGCGTATTTGGAACCTATTATGTAAATTATTTCACTAAATGGGATGATTTATGGTGGGTAGTGATTCAGAGTGATTACCAATTCCGTAACCGTCCGGAGTTGTTGAATGTGGTTTATGCCAAGAGTAATAAAGGTAATATGGTGCCGGTTGGTAGCTTGGCTACTATTAGCATGAAAAATGGTGCTGAAGTGGTTACCCGTTTTAATGATTATCTAGCCAGTCAGATTATTGTTAATCCAAATCCAAAAACCCATGCAACCTCGGGTCAGGTTATGAAAGTAATCAAAGACGCAGTGCCAAAAGTCTTAGGTAAAGATTATTATATCAAATGGTTTGGTCCGGCGTATCAACAGAATTTGGCTGGTTCGCAGTCGGTAGTTGCCTTTACGCTTGGTATTATCATGGTATTTTTGATTCTATCGGCACTATATGAAATGTGGGTGTTGCCACTGGCAATTATGATGGCGCTGCCGTTTGCGTTATTAGGTGCGGCATTAACATTGTTAATCTTCCGGATGGAGAATAATATTTACTTCCAGGTTAGTATGTTAACCTTGATTGGCTTATCGGCAAAAAATGCGATTCTAATTGTTGAATTTGCGATTGAAAGTGTCCGTAACGAAAATATGCCGTATCGAACGGCAGCACTGCATGCAGCCAAAGTTCGCTTTCGCCCGATTATTATGACCTCATTGGCGTTTATTCTTGGTGCGATTCCATTGGCAACCGCTACTGGAGCCGGGGCAAATTCGCAGCATTCAGTTGGTTTTGGGATTATTGGTGGAATGATCGGTTCTACCTGTCTGGCAACGTTGTTCGTGCCGTTATTTTTTGTCTTAATGATGAATTTGTCGAAAAAAGAGAGCGAGTAGATGATACGGAAATTAATCGGATTGGCTGTGGGTTTTGCATTGTTTAGCGGTGTAAGCTTCGCGGATTCGCCGCTAAAGATTGGTGCTGCAGATGAAACTAGCGGTAAATTTATTCTTTCTGAAAGCACGCCTTTAACCGCTGGTGTGATGGATTACGCGTGGGCGAATCGCGAGAATCTTGCCAATCAAAAAATTATCTCCGATTATTTACTGACTGCGCCAGTAATTCCAAATGATTATGAAACTGCCTGGAAAACCGCACGGATGGTATATTTTATCGGCAATTTTGGTGCTGGCGAAAAACAATTTGTCAGTACTTCAGCGGGTGTTAAATTATTTGATTATGGTGTGAGCGCCGGCAAGGTCGCAATTGGTCTAAAACCAACTGCCGTTGAGGGACAATATTGGTATGCCGTTGACTTGGGCAGTTATGGCTTGGCAAAAGGTATTTTAGCATCAGCATCTTCAGCGGGAGATGGTATGGATGCACTGAAAAAAGCCATTGCTGTAGATCCGGCGTATCAATGGAACGGCAGCAGTCGGATTCTTGGGCGCTATTATCAGGAGTTACCGGGTATTTTTGGCGGCAGTAACAAAAGAGCCTTAGAGTTACTGACTACGGCGACTGATAAATCACCACAATTTAGAAATAATTGGGTATTTTTAGGTCAGTATTACATTAGTACCGGCAATTCGGAATCCGCTTTGGAAGTATGTCAAAAAGCTTTAACTTTGCCAAATCAAGATGGTAAGTATGAGGAATTGCGCTACACTCGTGAAGCACAAGCTTGTATAACTAAAGCTAAGGCTAAGCTTGGAAGTTAATAAGATATCATTCGCGTTCAGCATTTAAAATACATTAAGTAGATGCTAATAAATAGAACAAAAATTTTGAAATAAAAAGATAATATGCGCTTAAACATTTTTATTCGTCGCCCAATTCTTGCTTCGGTAATTTCATTGATTATTACCTTGTGCGGTGTAGTGGCAATGTTTAATTTACCGGTCTCCCAATTCCCGGATATTTCCCCGCCGTCGATTTCAATTAATGCCTCGTACCCAGGTGCCAATGCTGAAACTGGCGCTAAGGTGGTGGCAGCCCAAATTGAAAATCAACTAAATGGCGTCTCTGATCTGATGTATATGCAGACTTCGACTTCATCTACTGGTAGTATCAGTATTCGCTTATATTATAATGTCGGAACCAATCTTAATTATGCAATTAATGAGGTTTTAAATCGCCTATATGCAGCGATGCCACTATTGCCGTCAGTAGTGCAAAAAATGGGGGTGGTAGCCAGAAAAAGTTCGCCGGATATGTTATTGGCGCTGGCTTTTTATGCCGATCCGTATATTGATCCGAAGTATGTTTCCAATTATCTGCAACGGACGGTACAAAATGACTTATCGCTGTTACCGGAAGTTGGTACGGTTGGGGTTTTCGGTACTGGTGCGTATGCAATTAATATCTGGTTAGATCCTAATAAAATGCAGAAATTGGGTGTTTCGGTTAATGATTTGCAAAATGTCATTAATGAACAAAATGAGGAGTACATTGTTGGGCGAACCAATTCGGTGCCCAAAGAGGGTAAGAACCTGCTCACTTTTAATATGCACGGGCAGCCGATGTATGAACGCGCCGATCAATTTGCCAATATTATTGTTCGTAATACCGGTAACCAGACAATTCGGATGAAAGATGTTGCGCGGGTTGAATTGGGTTCTAATTCCTATTCCACTATCGCCGAAGTAAATTTCCGCGATGAAAAAGGCAAATTCCAGCATTATCCATGTACTATGATGGCAATTTATTTGCAACCGGGCGCCAATCAGATTGAAGCCAAAAATCATATTCTTGAAGTTCTCAATCAGGATGCAATTCGTTTTCCACATGGCTTGAAATATCGGGTAGTCGTCGATAACTCTCGATTTGTAAAAGCCTCGGTAGTGAATGTGGTTCATACTTTGTTGATTGCATTTATTCTAGTCGGGCTGGTAATTTACGTGTTTTTACAGAATTGGCGTGCCAGCATCATTGCAATTTGCTCAATTCCAGTTTCGGTAATTGGGACAATGGCGTGTTTATATATGTTTGGTTTTTCACTTAATACCTTGAGTTTATTTGCGATGATTCTGGCGATTGGGATTGTCGTCGATGATGCGATTGTGATTGTCGAAAATATCGAGCGGCTGCGTGAGACCCATCCTGAACTTGGGCTGCGTCAGGTTATTGAGATGACCATGCAGGAAGTCTTTGGGGCAATTGTCGCGATTGTTCTGGTGTTAAGCGTGGTATTTTTACCGGTAATGGCTCTAAAAGGGCTTAGCGGTATTATGTACCGCCAGTTTGCGGTAACGATTGCCTGTGCCGTAGTGCTGTCGGGGATTTGCGCATTGACTTTCACTCCCGCGATTAGTCATTTGATTTTGAAAAAAGTAGTTGATAAACCCAAGTTTTTAGCTTGGTTTGATGTTTATTTTGCCAAGTTAACCCGCTTCTATGTGTGGGTTGCCACGATGTTAGTAAATCGCCGTAAAGTTGCAATTGGGGTTTGGCTGGTGGTTTTAGTCGGTACTGGGGTATTATTTAAAATGGTACCAATGGGCTTTGTTCCGAATGAAGATCAGGCACTGATTTTTTCGACTATTAATTTACCATCTTCGACCGGCTTAGCTAAAACTCGCGAAAAAATGGATACGATGCTCGAAGAATTAACCAAAAACCCGAATATTGCTTCGGTGGTTAGTGTGGCGGGGTTTGATTTCCTTGATTCTGGAAATAATAAAACTTATGCCGCATCATTCTTTATTTCGCTTACCGACTGGGATAAGCGCAAAGGGAAAGTAAGCACTGCCGATGATATTGTGAAAGTAATCAATCGGCTTGGACTTGGTAATCCATCCATGATTGTCCGGGCATTTAATCAACCGCCGATGCGTGGTTTGAGCACTACTGGTGGGGTTGAATTTTACGTTGAAGACCGGGTGGTGGGTGATGCGCATAAATTACAGGAAGTGTGTGCGGCATTTATTAAACGTTTGATGGCACATAAAGAAGTAAGTATTGCCTATCAAACATTAGATACTAATGTCCCAGAGATTTCGATCCTACCGAATATTGATCGCGCTAAATACTATGGCGTTAATTTGAATGATCTTTATAACGCCGTGCAAACCATGTATAGTCAGAATAATGTTAATTATGCCTATATTATGCAGGATTTGGTGTGGGTGATTATGCAGGCAGATTTTCCATTCCGGGCAACGATTCAAAACTTGAGTAACGTTTTTATTCATTCGTCTAGCACCGATAAAATGCTTCCGGTAAATAGTTTGGTTGATGTTAAGACCGGTCGCGATGCGCAGGTTATTCAGCGTTTTAATGATTATACCGCCTCTAAAATTATTGTTAACCCGTCCAAGGGACACTCAATGGGCGATGTAATGAAGGTGATTGACCAAGAAATAGTAAATTTACCTAAGGGTTATGATTATGACTGGTTTGGTACCAGTTTGCAGCAACGCCAGTCACAGGCTACTTCGGGAATTGCATTTGTTTTCTCGCTGATAATGATTTATCTGGTGTTGGCGGCATTATATGAAATGTGGCGTTTGCCGGTGGTCGTGCTTCTTGGTATTCCATGTGCTTTATTCGGTTCAGCGACTATATTGGTGTTAAGCGGTCGTACTAATGATTTATATTTTCAAATTAGCTTGATTGCGTTGTTGGGTTTGTCAGCCAAAAACATTATTTTATTGACCGAGTTTGCCCTACAACACTATCGCGCGGGACACAGTGCTGCCGAGAGTGCGATTTATGCGTTAAAACTGCGCTTTAGACCGATTGTGATGACTTCAATTACCTTTATTTTCGGAACGTTGCCATTGGTTTTTGCCGATGGTGCCGGTGCTAATGCCCAGCATTCAGTAGGAATGGGGATTATTGGCGGGATTTTAGGCTCGGTATTGATTGGAACTTTACTGACTCCGGCGTTTTTTGCCATGGTCATGAAAAATAAGAATATGGATCAGCCAGACGAAAATAATGCATAATTTCAACATGGTAATTTCGTTAAACCGCCCGCTTGCGATCGGGAACATTTAATATTATTTTAATTTAGGTAACCTATGCTACGCTTTTTTATTAATAATCCGGTATTTTCTTCGGTAATATCAATCATCATAGTTCTGTGTGGACTGGTGTCGATTTTTAATCTGCCGCTAGCGGAGTATCCTGATATTGCGCCGCCAACTATTACCATTAGCGCTCATTATCCGGGAGCCAATGCCGAAACCATTCAAAAAACCGTAGCTTCTCCAATTTAAGATAAGGAGAATGGTGCTTATCAGATGATTTATATGTATTCGGTGATGTCATGTAATGGTGATTATATCTTGGTGATTACTTTTGCTACTGGAACCAATCTAAATGCGGTAATTG
>JBPOJK010000210.1:0-5281 GCA_052033675.1 Pseudomonadota bacterium | reverse complement strand
CATGGTTGCACCAGCCAACGCCATACAAAATACTACGATTTCATGTGCCAGCGGAATATGCGGCAAATACAGATAGCCGGCAAAGATCTTATGCCCGGCAATATAGGCAAAAATCGACAAACCCAATGCGACCAAGACGATTGGAACCGATACCAGACCGTCAAGCCCATCGGTTAAATTAACCGCATTGGAACTACCGACAATTACAAAATAAGTTAGTACCAAAAACCCAATCAACCCAAATGGATACTGTACAGCTTTAAAAAAAGGAATCACTACCTCGGTAGTATTGGGCATCTTGACTACATAGACCAAAAACAGACCGCTGAATATGGCAATTAAAGATTGTCCAACCATTTTGGCTTTACCGGATAAACCTTTGGAGTTTTTATGAACAATTTTCAGATAATCGTCCAAGAAGCCAATAACCCCGGTCGAAACCAGTACAAACAACAGCAGCCAGATATATAAATTGGTTAAATCGGCAACCAATAAAGTTGTCACCACAATTGAAATAATGATTAGTACCCCACCCATAGTCGGCGTACCAGTCTTCACCAAATGCGTTTGTGGTCCGTCATTACGTACCATCTGCCCAACTTTTAACGAAGTCAACCAACGAATAACCCGCGGTCCAAACGACATTGAGATTAATAACGATAAAATCCCCGCCAAAACAGCGCGAAAAGTAACGTAGTCAAAAACCCGGAAGGCACCAATATGTGACTCCAAATATTGAGCTAAAAGATATAACATAAATAAAAACCTTGGTTAAGCGACGGCCAAAACTAGTGTCCGCCGGTGGATAAAAGAGCTGCAATTTCTGCCAAATGCATGGAATTTGACCCTTTGATCAATAAAGTCGCAGATTCCGGCAAATGCAAAGTGCAGTATTTTACTATATCCTGATTACTCTCAAAATGGATTTTTTCACCACTAAAACAATCGGCTGCAGATTTAGCTAAATTCCCCACCGTCAATAATCGATTGACACCAAACTTAGCTAGGGCTTGTCCGATCTGTTGATGAAACTCAATTTCCCGCGCGCCCAATTCCTTGAGATCACCAAAAATAAACCACAATGGTTTAGCCAATTCAGCCACCGCTGCCAATGCCGCCAACACCGAATCAGGATTGGCATTATAGGTATCATCAATAATCAACGCACCATTAAATGCCCTTTTGCGCTCCAAACGCCCTTTATAACCGGAATATTGCTCAAGTCCGAATTTTATATCCGCCAATGAACATCCTAAATTAAGTGCCAAAGCAATAACCGTCAGCGCATTGTCATAATTGTGGTTACCCAGTACATGTAATTTAACTGCCAATTGACCATTTGGTGTCACATAATGTCCGCCATCGGCATCAATTGTGCTTAAGTAACAACCACTTGCCGCGGTTGCATAGGGGAAAATTTGCCGACCGAGATTAACTAACTGTTCTTGCCATAAGGAACTAAATTCGCTCCCAAGGTTAAGGCATGCAATACCTGCAGGTGAGAGACCATTATAAATTTCACCTTTGGCTTTAGCAATCGCGGTTAGCGATTTAAAATGACCGGCATGGGCAAGCATTACATTATTAATCGCAGCCAAAGTTGGTTGCGCCAGCTTACTAAGATAATCCAATTCACCGCTATGATTCATCCCCATTTCAATAATGGCGACTTGATGTTTAACATTTAGCTCAAGCAAAGTCAATGGCATTCCCAAATGGTTATTTAAATTTCCGCTAGTTGCCAATACCTGCTCGCTGCCAAACGCGCAATCGCAAACACTTTTTAGCATTTCTTTAACTGTAGTTTTGCCATTACTACCGGTAATTGCCACTAACGGCAGCTTAAAGCGCTGACGATAGCCGTGTGCCAGTGATCCCAGCGCGGCAACGCTGTCATCCACACGAATCAGATTAGGCAACTGCTCATGATAATCATGATTAACCAGCGCAAAATTGGTTGGGTTTTCTAACACTCCCGCAACATAGTCATGTCCATCTTGATTATCACCTTTGATTGCCACAAATAAACAATTACCCTGAGCTTTTCGGCTATCAATTACCACGCTATTAATCTCTACGGTGGAATTAAAATGGCTACTTTCAATACCATTAGACAACTTAGCCAGTTCATGGCTAAATAAATTAGCGCTCATTGATAATCTCCATTAAACTTTCTCTATCACTAAAATGCTGTTTCATTCCCGCGATTTCCTGATAGGTTTCATGCCCTTTACCGGCAATCAGAATAATATCATTAGCGTGTGCCAACGATAATGCCCGATGCAAGGCTTGGTAGCGGTTACCTTCGCGATGATAGGCTTTAGCACCGATACCCGCGACAATTTCGTCAATAATCAACTCAGGGTCTTCATTGCGCGGATTATCGCTGGTAACAATAACTTCATCAGCATAGCGTGCTGCAATTTCGCCCATTAGCGGACGTTTGCCATGGTCACGATTGCCACCACAACCAAAAACTACGATTAATTTGCCATCAGCGGCCTTAAATTCGCGCAAAGTTAATAGTGCTTTTTCCAAAGCATCCGGAGTATGGGCATAATCAATCACCATTAACGGATAATTTGGAATAATCAACGTTTCCATCCGTCCGGTTACCGGCTGCAAAATCGCCGTAATTGCTGAGAGCTGCTCCCATTTTACGCCATTCACCAGCAAGGTTGCCAAAACCGCCAGAAGATTATAAATATTAAACCGCCCAATTATTGGAGTAATAATCGACTGTTGTTGCCCGTGATAATTCAATTTAAATTCACTGCCGGCAGTGGTTAATTTAATCTCGCTAGCCAGGAGATCTCCGTTATTGATGCCATAGCTAATAAGCTCCAAAGCCGGATTGTTTATTGCCAATGAGCTTAACAATTGCTGACCAAATTCATCATCGGCATTTATCACCGCATGCCGCAATGATTGCCAATAAAATAACAATTCTTTGGCGGCAGCGTAATTTTCCATGGTTTTATGATAATCCAGATGGTCTTGGGTTAGATTACTGAAAATCGCCGTGGTAAAATCAACACCATTTACCCGCCCCTGACTTAGTGCATGGGATGATACTTCCATTGCCAATACTTGCGCATGATTGGCGACAAAGTTACTTAATAAGTGCTGTAAGGTAATTGGATCCGGAGTTGTTGAAGCATAATCATCAATCTGCGGATAAATTCCAGCACCGGTAGTGCCGATAATCGCCGCTATCTTCCCGAGATAAACATATGCCTGATTTAGCCAATGGCTGATCGAAGTCTTGCCGTTGGTACCGGTAACTGCAATCGCCTGTAATTGCCGCGAAGGAAAATTGTTTTGATGCGCTGCCAAAATCCCGACCATCTGCATCAGATTTTCCACCGGATAGTTAATAACCTCCTGTGGCACGGCAACTCCCGGCTCCCACAAAACCACTTTCACACCATCCGCAATCACTTTAGAAATATAGTTTCGTCCGTCATGGCTAAACCCGGGATAGGCACAAAAAATTGAGTTAGCAATAACCTTGCGGCTGTCAATTTCCAGTCGATTATCCCCAGATAGCAAGATGCCCAGTTGGCTAACCAACCGGGCGATAATTTCATCATTAATAAAGGTATTTTTTAAAGAGTACATTTTAGCTTCCGTAATTAAACCATCACAGGTAACTGCTCACCCATATAGAACGCCGAAATTGCCGGAATACAAAACAAAAACTAGGCGCAAGGCAGACACGCGTGTCTCGCTGTGTACAATAAAATACATAAGGAGTCTTGCAACGACGTTATTGTAAAGTAGTCCGAGCAATTATCATCAAAAAATCAATAACCCACCAATACATAACCGTTTCTCACGTTATTGTTTATCCGGCTTAACCCCCAAAACCTGCAAAGTTGGCTGGGTAATATTTGAGAATACCGGTGCCGCAGTTGCTGCTGCGTAGTAGCCACCTTGGGTCGGTTGATCAATCATTACCGCGACAATAATCCGCGGATTATTTACTGGCGCAAAGCCAACAAAGGAACTGATATGTTTTTTATTACTATAATGTCCATTTTCTAACACCTGCGCCGTACCGGTTTTACCGGCTACCGTATAGTCGCTGACCTGAGCACTTTTTCCAGTTCCATCTTCGGTAACGGTTGCCAAAATTCTGCGCATAGTTTGAGCGGTTGCCGGTGAGATTACCTGATTACACTTAGCATCACCCGCACCATCCATTTTATTGAAAGTTACCGGCAATAAACACCCATTATTGGTAAAGATGGTATAGGCATGTGCCATTTGAAATAAACTCACGGCGATACCATAACCAAAACTCATTAAAGCCTGATCAACCGGATACCAGCGCTTCCAGTCATTCATAATTCCTTTGGTTTCACCAGGGAAACCCGTTTCCAACTTTTGACCAAATCCTACTTCGCGATAATAATTCCACAAATCATGCGGCTTATATTTCATTGCAATCTTAGAAGTTCCGATATCACTGGAATGCTGAATGATTTCGGTAACCGTCATTTGCGGATAGGAATGATCATCCTTAATTAATTTAGGTCCAACTGAATATGGATGAGTATCAAACACAGTTTGCGGGGTTACAATTTTATCATCCAAAGCTTTGGCTATTACCAGCGGTTTCATTATCGAACCTGGGTCGTACGCATTAACCGCCGCACGATTTTTAAGCATCTCCGGTGTCACACCCGCCAAATTATTCGGATTAAATGTCGGCATATTTACCATTGACAGAACTTCACCAGTTTTTGCATCCAGAACGATTGCCGAACCACCCTTGGCCGCTGATTTCTCGACCTGAGCTTTCAATGCCTGATAGGTAATATATTGAATACGATTATCAACTGACAATGTAATTTGCTTACCATTTTGCGCCGGTTCTACCTCACCGACATTATCAACTACATGACCTTTGGGATCGCGAACAATTTGTTTTGAACCATCGGTTCCCTGCAAGAGTTTATCATCGGCATATTCGATTCCTGCGGCACCATGATCATCAATATTATTAAATCCAACAATATGCGCGGTCAAATCCGAATCCGGATAATAGCGTTTATATTCCTGCTGACTGTAAATACCCTCAATTCCCAAAGCTAAAACCGCTTTGGCACTTTCCGGCGGTAATGCCCGTTTTAAATAAACAAAGGTTTTATTTTTTTGATTGAGCTTAGCAATCAAATCGGCTACCGGCATTTCCATAATTTGCGCCAACTTATTAATCTGTTCACTCGTCAGATCATTTAATTCACTAGGATCAACCCAAATCGAATCAACTGGC
>JBPOJK010000163.1:0-11795 GCA_052033675.1 Pseudomonadota bacterium | reverse complement strand
CAAACAAAAAACTAGTTCCGGAATGTATGAAGTTAAATTCTACGATATCAACAAGAAAAAATATGAGTGCTTTTTTCCAAATAACACGGCAACTGCTACAATTAATCACTGTAGCAACGGTTAAGCTATTGGAACGTTGTAAAATTGTAACCCCAGAATATTCTGGGGTTTTATTGTAACTGGGGTGTGATGGCGGTATTAATATGATTCCTCACCCGCTAATAAGATATGGAATAATTATGAAAAAAATATGGGGTTTATTTATAGTCGGGGCATTGTTGATGCCGCTTGCTGGTGCTGAAACCATTTACGTGGCAGTGGCTAGTAATTTCTTAAAACCGATTCGCGAAATTGCCAACCAATATCAGCAGCAAAGCCATGATAAAATTATCATTTCTGATGCCAGTATTGGGGTATTATCCAATCAAATTAAAAATGGTGCTCCATATCAGGTGTTTCTGTCTGCGGATAGCGCTACGCCGGCATTACTGGCTAAACAACAATATGCTGTTGAAAGTACTCAGTTTACTTATGCTTATGGGCAGTTGGTTTTGCTTAGTTCCAATGGTAAGCTGGATAATCCATTGCAACGTCTGCAAAGTGGTAATTATACTCATTTATCAATCTGTGATCCCAAAATCACCGTCTATGGTGCTGCGGGATATCAGGTTTTGAATAAATATCAACTATTGCCTAAAATTCAAAATAAGTTAGTAATTAGCGAAAATATTAAGTTGGCATTTGATTATGTGGTGACAAAAAATGCCGAGTTGGGATTTGTTGCGTTGTCACAGGTTATTTTAGATAAAAGTATTGCCCGTGATGATTATTGGATTGTTCCTGATTCAATTGCGCCATTGATTAAACAAGATGCAATTTTGTTGACCAAAGGGCAGAGTAGCCGTGGGGCACAACAATTTTTAGCATATTTAAAGAGTGGCGAAGCTAAGAAAGTTATTAATCGTTATGGCTATAAATAATTATTCAACATTGCAACACTACCAATAATCGAAAGAGATGGAGCTAAAATATGAATAAAATTGAATTCTTACCGATTGGGGTGATTCATTCACCCTTTGAAAATACTACTGGGACACCGATTCAGTCCGTTGCAGCGGCTGAGGTTAACGGGAGTATTGAAGTATTTCCTGAATATGTTGATGGTTTAAAAGACCTTGGCGGATTTTCGCATTTAATGCTTTTTTATCATTTGCACTTAGTTAAGACCAAAGCGCTAATTGTTACTCCTTTTTTGGACAATGACAGTCATGGTTGTTTTGCTACGCGTTCGCCTAGTCGCCCCAATTCAATTGGGTTTTCGGTGGTGAAATTAACGGCTGTCTCCGGTAATGTTTTGCAAATTCAGGGCGTTGATGCCATTAATAATACGCCGCTATTAGATATAAAACCATACATTCCGGATTTTGACTCCTTTGCTAATTGTGATATCGGCTGGTTTGAGAAAAGCAAGCATAAGCTTCATCAGGTCAAAGATGATGGGCGTTTTTCATCACTTTAAAGTATAAGCCGGTGGGTAATAATCTAAATAACTTATGATTTGCGAGAAGATATGAAAAAATTAGTCTTAATTTTCCTGCTAGGATTTGCTGTAACGAGCTGGGCTCAAGATGAATCAGCTATTCCTGTCATTAAAAATCAACATTTGTCAACCGCGTTATGCACCACCAATGGCGGTAGCATTATAGTTGAACATAATGGTGGCGGTAAAGAATATCAGGTATGTGCTTTTGAAGATAATCGCCAATGTGAATTGAATGCCTTAAATAATAAAACTTGTCCAATTGGTGGCTTGAAAATTACCGGTTTTGACACTCCGGCACAGGTTTATTGCGCTATTCAGGGGGGGAAAGTTTTGGCAGTAGAGAGCGCTATTTGTACTTTAACAGATGGTCGTAAAATTTTGGCAGAAAAATATTATAACACGAAATAAAAAAATTGCAAAATTTATTTGAAACCTAAGTAAATCAATGCTTCCTTAGGTGGAGAAAATTTACGCGTTTTTAAGATTTTTTGCTTATCCACAAAAGCTGTGGATAACTCCGTGGATAAGTTTATAAAACTAGGCTAAATCCCTTGGTAATTCAGACATTTTAAGTGGTTGACAAAATTAATGCGATATGTAAATATTAAATAAAATCAATATGATGTCATTTGTCAACAAAAAATTTTTACAAAAATAAAACTTGACAGAGATTTTGTGGATAACTTAGAGCTAAAACTGCGGTAAATCCCTTGAAAATTGGACTATTTCAGTAAAAGCTAAATTGAAAATCAGGTGTAGAAAAAAGTTTAAAAATGAGCAGTAAAATAATTTTTTTTCAAAGCAGTGAATCTGGCTTAAGTGGCGATAAAGTTGGTTTGGCAAATCTGTTGATAACTCAGCTAAATTTAACTGCCAAAGAGCGTTTATTTGAAGCCGCAACGATTATTGTTCCCGAGCGCTTGACGGGCATCATGCTTAAAGATAAAATTACCCGCAGTAGCGGGATTTGTGCAAATCTGGATTGCGTAACTTTACCGGGTCCGGTTTTGGAGAAAATTTATCTCAAAAATAATCCCGGACAGCAGTTATTTGATTTTACACAGGCAAAGTTTTTAATTTATCAATTTTTATGCCAAATGAATGAAAATAATACCATCGACGATGCCGAGTTAAGCAATTACCTGATGGTCGCCGGCTCTTTTGATCGTATTCGTGCGTTTACGCTAGCAACCCAGCTTGGCGAAATTTTCCATGAGTATCTCTATTTGCGCAGTGAAGAATTGCTTAATATTGATAAAATGAAGCTGCCGCAGTGGCAAAAACAGCTGTGGAATAATTTACAATTAGCGATTGCCCCGCAAAAAACCTATCTGGATATTTTCAGTTATTTTATGACGGTTGATTTAGGCTCTGAAAATCTCAATCTGCCTCACGAATTATATATTTTTGGTTTAAGTTCGATTTATCCGTCACAATTACAGATATTAAACCGGCTAGCAGAGCGGACTAATATCTATTGGTATTATCTGGCTATATCGCACCATTATTATGGCGATTTACTAAGTACCAGTGCGCGCGCCAAACTTGAGAAAAAGTATCTGCGGAAGCCGGATTTATCGCTGGATGATTTATATTTGGTTGATGGTAATCCCTTGGTGGCAAATCTGGGGCAGCAATCACGTGAATTTGTTGAGTTATTGCAGGCAAATGAGATCGAAGTTTATCGTTTTGACGATAATCAGGCAACTGAAAAGACCAGCAGTACTTTTTTACAATTGCTGCAATCTGATATTCGTAATCTTAGCTTGCGGATAGATGAGCAATTTCGCTGCAGTGATAATGATGAATATTATGCCAATCCAGTATTGCTAACGACGGCTAAAGAGTCTGAAGACATTCATGATATTGGCTTAGCTAGCAGTATCAAAATTAATTCGTGTCATAATCGTATGCGCGAAGTTCAGGTTATGTTTAATGAGTTATCAGAGTTGTTTCGGCTAACTCCAGCTATTTCGGTGAGTGATATTTTGATTACTGCGCCGGATATTGATGATTATGCTACCTATTTGCAAGGGGTGTTTGAAAATGAAAAGATTGTTACCACCAATCATCACGAGCGGACGCTTAGTTATAATTTGATTGGTAACCGGCGTAATCGCAATTACAAAGTATTGGAAACGATCAAATTTATTTTGAATTTTCCTTATTATTTACCGGTTAATAGTCTGCTGGAATTGTTGATGCAGGCCGAAATTCAAAAACAATTGGCAATTAGCGCCAATGATATTAGCGTTATTGAGAAGTGGCTTAATGATAATCGGGTCAATTTTGGCTACGATGCTGAGGATTACCGGATTTATGGTTATGCCAATTATTCGGTACATAGTTTCCGCCAGTTTTTGGATAATCTATTATTGGGCGGTTTTATCAATCAAAAAACATTGGAGCAGGCCAATCAAATCCCATTACTCACCTTAAATGGGCAAAACTACCTTCCTTATGATAATCTTGATTATGCCGATCTGGCATTAGCGCACAAACTAATTTTATTGATTGATGAGTTGCAGGAATTGCGCTGTCAAATCTATCTTGATCCGCATAATTGGCGGGAACTTAAGCTGGCAGAAGTTTGCCAGCTCCTTAATCGCTTGCAAACCCAATTATTTAGCGATGATGATAGTTTATTGACAATTAACCGCTTTATTGGTCAATTGCAATTGCAAAATCCTGAGACTGTAGTTAATCTGGCAATAATCAATCAGTTAATTGATGAATTTTGTCAAAATTCCCGAACTTCCTTGACTTTAAATGGTGCAATTACCTGCGCATCATTACGCCATGTCCGCAATTTACCGTTTAAATATGTTTATATTCTGGGGCTGAATTTTGGCGAGTTTCCGCGGGAATATCGCCCAAACCGCCTAAGTTTGCTGGCCTATGACTGGTGTATTGCCGATCGCAACTACAATCTTGAAGACAAGCAAATTTTCCTGGACACTATTTTGGCGACCAAAGAACGCTTGTGGTTAAGCTATATTGGGCGGCGAGAAACCGATAATAGCGAGATAAAACCTTCGGCGGTGCTTAAATTGTTGATCACTACGTTGGGGCAGAGCTGTTATGATTTTCAGGCGGCAAATGCTGAAGTCTTACCGCGCTATAATTTTCGCAATGTTTGGCAGCAACACGCCCTACATCCTTTTCATAATAATCGCCAGAAAAATTTCTCGCTGATTTGGCAGAAAATTACGGCAGCCGCCAGCGAGGTAGATCATGATTTGCGCTGGGATTTTAGCCGGATTTCACCGCTAAAACTTACAGATGAGCAAAAACAACGTTTTAGCAATCTCACGCTTAATGATTTATGCCGGACTTTCAGTTACACCAATGTTAATTTACTGCGGACAATTGGAATTAACAGCAAAGATTATGCACCGGAATTGGTGGATCATGAAAATTTTGATTTGCAAAGCCGTCAGCTGGCTATGGATTTCTACACTGCATGCGAAAAATATGCAGCGGTGGTTGCGCCAGAGAAATTAGCGACATATCTTAGCGCTAGTGGAAAACTCGGTTATCAACAACTTGGTGTGACTCAGTTTGAGCATTATTATGGGCTTTATGAATATTATTGTCGATGGCGGGGACAACGTCAAATTGCGGTCAGCGCGAAATATTTACTTACCCGTAAGTTAGCCGGAAATCTTACCAATATTGAATTATCAATAAATGATTACTGGTGGGTGGAAAATGAGTATGTGATTGTTTGTGATGGTTTTGCTGATATTCGTCGTCAGCAACCAGCGGCTAAATTGGATGATGTCAGTTACCGCTTACGGATTCGTGGATTGATCTGCCACTTATTGCTGGCACATGGAGTAGTCTCAGCAGACAGCAATCATCCTTTGGCGGGAGTAATTATTCGCCAGCTAACGCTAACTGGTGAAACCCGTGATTTTAAAATTCAGGTTGATGATCCACTACCATTACTGGCAAAAGTTATCAGTTATTATTGGCGGAGCTTAACCAATCCGCTGTTAATTCATAAAACCGCAATCACTGAGTATGCCAAAGCGCGTAATGAACGCTACAAGAATGGGGAATTTAAATATAATGCGCTGCAATTAGCACAAAAAGCCGAAGCGAAATACCTTGCTGACTGGCAAAATTATGAACTGGATGAGATAAAGAATGATCCGATTTTTGCCGCTCACGCAGTGGATTATTTTGATTTTATCCAAGATGTTGGTGGCGTGAATGATATTCTTCAAATCGGCAGCATCCTCGCCGAATTACGTACCTGACGAAAGTATTTACATGAGACATCCATTACAACAAATCAGCTTCGAAGAACCCAATCAGGCGTGGACGATTGAAGCCAGTGCCGGAACCGGTAAGACCTGGACGATTGAAAGATTATATATTAAAGCCTTGCTGGAAGGCTCGAAGCCGCAAAATTCAAATCTGCCGCTGACGGTTGAAAATATCTTGGTTGTTACCTTTACCAATGATGCCACCAATGAATTAAAAGAACGCATTGGTGACCAGATTGATTTAACCGTCAATCTGCTGATTTATCTTAATCGTGCGACCAATGAAATCACTACGGACATCAATAATGATCCATTTATTGAATATTTGCAGCAGCGCAAATTTATGCCGGATTATGACCATCGCAAAGACATTTTGATTTTAACCCGCGCCTTACAAAGTTTTGATAGCGCGGCAATTTATACTATCCATGGTTTTTGCCATCGGATTTTACAGGATTATCAGCTGGAATGTGCGGTTGATGGCAGTTTTGAGCTAGTTACCACTAAAAGATCATTGTTTGAAGAGTTGGTCAGAAATTTTTTTCGCGTTCAGATAGTCAATAATTCGCAATTAAATACCCAGTTGACGACGGTTTATGCTAATTTGGAGCAATTATTTAGTTCTAATGATGGGCAACTAGATCTGCTTGAGCGGATTACCGGCAAATTACCGACAGACTTACTAGTTTTAACCGCGGATGGTTATAAGATTAAGTATGATTTTCCAGCACCGGCAGATTTGCAAAATCTAACTAAAGAAGATTTAACTGCGGAAGAATTACGGGTGACAAAAATCCAATTTTTGGCGGCAGTTAGTAATTATTTTCTTGAATATTATCCGCAACTGGCAAGTAGTTTGGCAAGTTTGTCCTATGATGAACTGATCCAAAAAGTGAGTTTGGCATTAACCAGCAGCAAGCTACTGGCCGATAAGTTATTTCATGAATTTCCAGTGGCTTTTATTGATGAATTTCAGGATACCGATTCGCTGCAGTGGGCAATTTTTAGCCGGATCTATCAGCTAACCAGCGTTAAACGCGGTAATGTCGTAGTGGTCGGCGACCCCAAACAGGCAATTTATCGTTTTCGTGGGGCAGATGTTGATACCTATCTGGAAGCTCGTGCCACGATTAATAATAGTGTCGAATTAGCTGCTAATTTTCGCTCACACCCACAAATAATGAATTTTATTAATCAGTTATTTGATCTTGAAAATCAGGGTGCTGATATTGCAAATAGCTTTCTGGGAAATGGCATTGATTATCATTCAGTGGCATCGGCTGCTGATTCGCAATTTACTTTACCATCGGCTGAAGCTCTTAATGCGCTTGCTGCTGAAAAACAAATAGCTAGTAAGTTTTACGATGAACGGGTGCAACTGGTGGTAATCCCCGGCAATCTGGCCGATGAGCGCAAACAAAATCTATTGATGGCATTGACCCAGGAAATTTTGCTGCTCCTTAATGCCGATGCCGGTTTATCCGGTAAAATTGCGATTTTGGTTACCAAAAATCGTGAAGCGACCGAGTTGGTAAATTATCTGCGTAAATTTGGTGTCAAAGCCGCCGAATTAAAATTGGGCAATATTTATGCGACCACAACCGCAACCGAACTATATCGAATTTTGTTGGCAATTAATGACCTTAGTAATCGCCGAAATTTTTTCTTGGCATTATCCAGCCGAATCTTTAATTTGGATTTAAGTCAGTTTAGTTTGGTGGGCAATAATCCATACCTTGAATTATGGCAAAGTAATTTTTTCCGCTATCGCGGGATTTGGCAGAGTAAGGGCATTATCTCATTGGTTTATGCAATTTTGAGTGATGTTATGGCAGCGCATGGCGAGAGTATGCAGTTATTCACTCCGCGCGAATTAGCTAATCTCTGGCAATTAGCAGAACTGGTCAACCACCAAGCGCAACAGCAACCCAATCATAGTGAGCTGTTATTTTGGTTTAAACAAAAAATTCACGATGCCAAGAATAATTTGCTGGATGATAAAGAGGGCAATAGTGAAGAATTAGTACGCTTGGATAATGATGATGAGCAAATAACCATTACCACTCAACATAAAGCCAAGGGCTTGGAATATGAGATTTTATTTTGTCCATATTTTAAAGCCGGTATTAAATTAGATGGTGTCTATGACTACAATTACCGCCGTCCGTTTTTTAATAATAGCCGCTTAAATGGCGAAGAACAATCTCAAGTGGTGATAGATGAACCGCGTGGACAGGAAATTGTTAAAGAGGATAATAAGGAAGCGCACCGTCTTAATTATGTCGCATTAACGCGGGCAAAAAGCCGGCTATATATTTATTTGAAGCAGCCAACGATTAGCAAAGTCAGCGGCAAATATAATACCAATCAACGTCCGGATAAAATCGCAGAATTATTTGGCTTTAACTTCAAAGATGAAAATGATATTTCGCATCCGCTGTTTAATTATCCGGCATTATTTGGTTCTAATCCGCAATCCGCGCTAAAACATCCGCAATTAATGCCGGGAGTAGTTGTCTATCGGCGGGAACGGATTGTTGAAAATGATTTACACAAATTGCGGTTAAATTTAGCACCAACTACCACCCACGCGGCAGATTTATATCAGGTAGCAGATGCGGTTAATTTAGATTCCACCTATATCCGTCAGAGTTATTCCAGTCTTACCGCCAGCAAAAATCATGGTGAATTAGCGTTAACTGATTATTTTGTCAGCGAAGAATCTGAGACTATTATCAACCCGCTAAGTTATCGCTATTCGATTTTGCATGATAAAAATTTACGCGGCGCAGTATTCGGAACCTTGTTTCATGAATTGTGTGAAAATTATCCGCTAAATACAGAACAATTAGCCGCAATTATGCAGCGGGCAAATATTGATGCCAATCCGGAGTATGTACAGCAATTGTCAGATATGCTGAACGAGGCATTTAGTTATCCGCTGGTGGATAATGTTTGCTTGAATAATATCCGAGACAATAGCCAGCATGAGCTGGAATTTACTTTATTGATAAATAATCATCATCAGTTGGCTAGTGAAATTGCCGATTTGCTGGCGCGCTATTTTGGCGCTGATCATCCATTTAGCTTATCCTGCCGAACCCTGGGGGTGATTGAAGATGGCTTCTTGGTGGGGTTTATAGATCTATTCTTCGAATATCAGGGGAAATACTGGGTTTTGGATTATAAAACTAATACCTTGGGTGATTATTCTGCACCCGCTAGCATCAATGATGTAAATAATTTGCTCATCACCTCAATGGCGGAACATCACTATTATCTGCAATACTTATTATATCTGGTGGCAATAAAACGCTATCTTGAACAAAGTCTGCAAATTGCCGATGCAACTTCGTTATTAGGGGGGGCAGTATATTTTTATGTCCGTGGGATTTATACCCACAATGCTCAAGAAACTGACGGCATTTTTGTTGATAATAGTAATCAGGAATTAATCCGCGAGTTGGATTTGTTGCTGCGCGGGAGTGCGTCTCATGAATGATATTAAAACGCTGGGTTATTATTTGAGTGAATTTGCGTCCGCACAACTGGATGACGCGGTGCGTGGGCAATTTACGCAATTAGTCGATCTGATTTTAGCTGATTTGAGCCAGGGTAGCAGTTGCAGCCGTTTATCTTTGCTGAGTAAAGCTAGCGGGATTGTCCCAGATGGTATTATTGAATTATTATTAACTAGCGGCTTGGCAGTTATTAGCGATTTTACTACTGTAGAGATTCCGGCATTGCCACTGGTTATAATTAATGATAACAATGATTATTGGATATATGTCAGTAAATATCTGGCATATGAAGCCAGTTTAGCCGCTAAAATTATTCGGCTAGCCAAAAGTACGCCCAATTATCCGCAGCAGGTATATCAAGAGCATTTAGCCAAGTTGACTTTTTTCAGCCAATCGCAAAATTACCCCAATAGTGAACAGTTATCCGCAATAACTCATGCCGCTAATTGTGGTTTAAGTGTAATTAGCGGCGGACCTGGCACCGGTAAAACTACTACCGTTACCATGCTGTTATGGCTTTTTTACCAACTCTATGGTGAGGGCTTGGTGGTGAAAATTTGTGCGCCAACGGGTAAAGCGGCAACCCGGGTTCGCGACTCGGTTGCCGGTAGTTGTGAAAGATTGCTTAATATTCCGGAATTTACTGCTGGGCAGGGTGCTTTGCAGAAACTTCTGACCGATAGCGATAATTTTAGTACCATTCATAAGCTATTGGGCTATATTCCGGGAAATATTTATTTCCGCCATGATGAATTAAATCCGCTGGCAATTGATGTGTTAATCGTTGATGAATCCTCAATGATTGGATTGCCGCTATTTAGCAAGTTGGTTGCTGCAATTGATGAACAGCGGATTAAACATATTGTTTTTCTGGGCGATAAAAATCAGTTGTCTTCTGTAGAAGAAGGCGCGGTATTTGCGGCATTAATGCAGTTGCAGTTTGACAAAATGCCAGCAGAACCCATCGATTTATTTAGTCAGTCGCAATTACATAAAGTTGCCGCCGAGTTAAACATCAGTAACCGTAATCAGCCGCAAATTGCCCAGTTGGCAAATTTAATTTTACAACAGGATTATAACGGTTTTATTCGGGAGCTGGCGGATACGGATGCGGTTAAATTGCATAAACCGCAATTAGCGTTGATTGTGCAACAATTTTTGGCGAGAAATGGCGAATTGACTGCCTATGTTCGGCAAATGCAGGAGCCAGCAGTTAATGAGTGGAGTTATGAACAACTAATTAATTGTTTCAACCAACAGAGTATCTTATGCCTGACTAATCAAGGCCAATTGGGTTGTGAAAATCTTAACCGCTTATTGGAGCGCGGTATTCGTCAGCAATTTGCCTTTGTCGGAGAGTGGTATAATGGGCGTCCGATAATCATTCAGCAAAATGATTATAATTTGGGATTATTCAATGGTGATATCGGAATTTGCCGGATTAAAGATGGTAAAATCAGTATAAAATTTAGTGCTGAGCGGGAATTTATTCCGGAAATTTTGCCGGAATACAAACCGGCTTATGCGATTACCATTCATAAATCACAGGGGTCGGAATATCACAATGTTACGATTGTATTAGGCGCGCTGGCTAACCTTGGCGATGCTGTCAATTTACTGACCCGTGAACTTTTTTACACCGCATTAACCCGTGCCAGACAGCAGGTAATTATTTATGGTGATAAACCCGCGCTTAAGCAATGTCTGATGACGGTTACTAAACGCTTAAGTGGGTTACCGATATTGTTTAAGCAGCTATAAACGTTTATCTTTTTAAGATTTAAATCAAAAAATTAAAAATCAAGCTCTGGGATTAGTATAATGTGTAACGTTGGTTAAAAGACTATTGAAAGAAGGAAAAAACATGCATGAATTTTCATTGTGTGAGGGAATAATTAAGCAGACCGTTCGCGCCAATCATGAAGAGACCAATAATCTGGCGACTGTCACCATTGAAGTTGGGAAACTTGCTGGAGTCGATATTGAATCGCTTAGTTTTTGGTTTCCGGTGGTAGCAGGCAAGCTAAATTGTCCGCAGTTGCAACTGCAGGTTAACGAAATTGATGGTAGGGCACGGTGCAATAGCTGTAATCATGATTTTATTTTGCAAAATCTTTATGACCCTTGCCCCAACTGTGGCGTTTTTGGTAATTACCAAATCATGCAGGGACGGGAGATGTTGATTAAGTCCTTTACTAAATTACCTTGACCACAGTGTGGCTAAAATGTTAAAATTCGTACCGAAATCAGGAAGATTTCACCAAGGTCAATTGACCGCTATCCCACGAAGGGATTTATTGCTCTTGCCAGATAGTATGTTTCTTTGGCAAGTATAGTTATTGTAAATCTTGGAAAAGGGCAATTTTATGCATATTCCTGATGGTTATTTAAGTCCACAAACAACAATTCCAGCACTGGTGGTTATGGCTGGTATTTGGTATCTAGCATTTCGCAAAG
>JBPOJK010000008.1:0-4537 GCA_052033675.1 Pseudomonadota bacterium | reverse complement strand
TCCAGCTCCAATACATTCTTGGCTCAAATTGCCATCATGTGTTCCATTGGTCACAAAAATATGACATGGATTACATGACCCCAACCCTAAATTAACCGTTGCATAAATTTGATTCATTGCAACAATTTGGCTTAAATTATCAGTTGAAAACAATACCGTTAAAGTCAAATCCGAATCATTATTCAATAAACTTTGATTAACCATATACGTAACCGATAATGCCGGATCATTTTTACCCATAATACAAGTTTGAGTTATCAATCCATTAGCGCTACTATAAGAACATCCAGTTGGATCACCCAATGTTGGTATTGTGACAAAATAATCCTCCATTTTTGAAGTAACCGTAACATATAAAGAATCATCAGCATTCGCCAATAAATGACTAATGGTAACACTTTCATATGACGTACCAAGTTCATTAACGGTTACCGAATTAGCAAGTGTGGCTTGGTTGGACTGAGCATACACCGTTACACCACCAGTTGGTAAATTGGGCTGAGCACTAAACTGAATATTTGAGTTAACAGCATCCTGATAAATTAAGGTTGGTACAGTTAAATTTTCGGTGTACGTAGTTCCAACATTTCTAAGCGCCAAAATATTACTCTCAAAAACACTGTCGTAGACAATTTTACAAGTATCTGCTGGCGCTAATGTAATACCGGGAGTACAAGTGGTTCCATTACCGCCTACTCGCCACGTATATGGCGAATTACCATCCTGAATTCCGGTGATTTTCATTGAATTTGTACCAGTATTGGCATAGGTCAAAGTAATCGACTTAGTTATTACTTGGTCGCGGCCTAAGGCGGTAAAATTATACTGAGTCTCTGAAGTTTCACCGTTACCACTGGTAGAGCCCAAAGCACTCTGGTCGGTCAAAGAAATTCCTTGCGCATAACTTTGCACCGTCCAATCAATTGTGCTGCTGACACTACCCGATGGAGTTTGACCAGCTGCAGTATAGTTTACCGTATAGATGCTACTACCAGAACTACCATCCGCAGAATAGGTCGGACCAAATTGCAGAGTTACACTACAGGAACTATCGGCATTAAGTGTGGCTCCGCAGCTGCTTGCACTTTCACTAAGATACGCTGGATTATCACTTAGTGCACGACTAATATTGGCTGGAACATTACCACTATTTGAGATCGTTAAAACCTGCGTAGTTAATTCATTATTGTTACCGGTAATAGTTAAGCTAGCTGAGCTTGGATCAATCGAAATAATTGCTCCATAACTGGTTGAACTATAATTTAACGGCATTACTCGGCTATAGCTATGGCTACCGCTTGATCCAGCATAGCTGGCAATAAAACCCAGGTTAATCTGTTGATTTAAATCGGTAGCACTATCGGCAACTGTTACGACATAGCTACATGACGCATTTATCGCCAGACTCGAAGTACACGTATTACTACTTACCGTAGCAGTTGCACTACCACCAACCACTACCGGGGTGGGAATACTGATTTCTTCCAGAGTATAGCCACCAACATTGGTAACTGTTACTGTAGTGCTACCACCAACCGTTGCTGGGAATGTTAATGGATTATCTGCTGCCGACATTGTCACCAATGGCGCACCAACTCCGTTATACCAAGTAACATTGCCAACAACACTACTAGCACTACCGCCACTATATGGAACGGTAATGTTGGTGCTGCCACCAGCCTCGCTAACGCTAAAAGTTATACTACAACTATCACCAGATGCTAATGTACTATTACTGCAACCCGATAGATTACTAATTCCGCTACCGGCACTTACACTGCCGATTTGTGCCGGCTCATTACCAGAATTTAAAACCAACATACTCCCGCTGGTACTAGTTGCGGTATTTATCAGCGGAACTAAGCCAGTAGTCAATATCGCTCCAGATGATGTCGGCTCAACAGACAAGTCGACACTATTAATAAATTCATTAGTGGTTTGCAGTACGTTATTGGTTGACTTAGCAGTTTTTACTACCGGAGTGCTCTTATTTTGAGCAACTGAAGATTTAACCGTTACGGTTGCACTTAATGACGATGAAAGTATCGGCGAACTAACTTCTACCGCCTGAACAAAATTCGATTGAATTTGATGCCCACTAATATTTCCATTGACGATGGTTACCACTGGTTTATTAATTGTCATACTTGAAACATCATAAACCTGATTGTGGCCACTACCATAGAGGTATATTGTTGCATAGCCCACTGAATTACCAAAACCGGAAATATTTGCTCCCGCCTGAAATATAGTACCTGCCGCCAACTGATTATTCTGGACTTGGGCATAGTTAATTATCTGACTGAAGGTATTATCCTTATCATTATATTTATAACTGGCACCGACTAGCATTGAGCCCTGCGTATTGCTACCGCTTAATACTGGGGTGGTAATAGACAGAGGACAAGATTGACCGGCAGCAATGGTTGAACACTGCTCACCAATTACCCCAGTCAAATTTTTATTAATCTGGAGTAATTTTGTTAATTGTGCGCTGAGAGCTGAAGATGTTTTAGCGGTATTTAATTTCGCCGTGTAAGTAATTCCACTAATGGTTTGGTTTCCATTATTGTGCACGTATACCACAGTGCTGGTTGAAGTATTACCAAAGACCGGAATTATTCCGGCATTATCAATGGTAATTACACTGCTATTTGTCACTGGTGTATTGCCGCCGCCATTGCCAATACTACCAGAGCTACTACAGCCAGAAATCACTAAAGCACCTGTTATTCCAAGCATTAGTGAAATCATTTGAATAGTCTTACCGTGAATTTGTTTACGCATCCTAAGCCTGTCTAAAAATCAATACAATAGTTTAATAAAATCAATATCTTTATTATAACATGCAAATTTTTACTTGGCTTATCCAAAACGGATAATTTAAGCAAGCAATTTATATTGTATCACGATACCGGCTGATAACAGAGAAAAATCAATCCGTCACCAACCACCAACATAACTGTGCAAAATAGCACAATCGTTCTGCGATTATAGGCATATTATTTTTAATGTTATTTCCTTATAATACCGCTTGCGTAACAAAGTGGTTGCTCGCAACGAACCAAATCTCTCCGGCAGCCACGTTACGTTCAACATAATTTTAAATCAGAAGGAAACTATCATGAAAAAACTATCTTTAATCTTATTATCATTGGCTGCGGCATCCGCTTTTGCCGACTGCGTCACCCCACAAAGTCCCCAAGAATCGTTAAAATGTATGGCTGACAGCTTTAATGCCCGTAAAACCACCATTATCAGTAATGCCAACGAAATTTATCAATATAACTACAATATTGGTTATTCGTCACTAACTAATAAAGTCAGTTCATTGAATCGGGTGATTTCAGCCCCCTATTATGCCGCTCAATATGCGACAACCGTGGTTCCGGATATCAATACCATTATTACGACTTTGAAAAACCGCCAATTCTCAAATTTACCGGCGAACTATGCCCAATATCAGCAACATCGCCGCGCTTTATTTACTGGTAAATCGGCAAATTTTGCAACTTATATCACTAAAGAATTGGAACAATTAATCGGCAGCGTTGAAAAAATCTCCGGGAATACCGCCAAAGCCCACGCCTATGCACAAATAAACTACATCGGTTATTTGGCACCGGCAATTGTCTATAATGTTTACGATTTTGCGACTAATGATGCCTACAAATACATCAATAGTACCGTAAACACCATGACTCAGGCACAGTGCGAAGCCAGCGTCAGTGGTTTCCAGGGACAATTTAATCAGCTGATGGTGAATAATGGTGTGGTAAAAATGGTTGCCGATCAGTTTAAAGCCGATTCATTGGTGCGGGATTTGACGCCAGTAATCGCAGGTGACAAATATTCTTCTTATATCACTGGTGGGATGGATATTATTTATGCCTTTGGTGAAGGTAAGGCTGTCCGCGGCTCAAATACCATCAGTTATAATGTCTGTGATTATGGAGCGTTCCAGCAATCAGTTGCTGCCGGAACTAATCCAACCTTAGCGGCTTTAAATAGTGCCGTTCAACAAGTTGCCACTAAAACTGGTTATCCTGTACAAAATGTTTATTGGCTGATGGCAGGATTTGTTTCCGAAGGCGTTTATCAAGCATTGCAAAACGTTAGTTTAAATGCCGGAAGTAACCAATTATTTCAATAACTAAAAACGTTTAATTAACGGGGAATAAGCATGGTTACATTACCCTTCGATGTACCATGCTTCCTTACACCAGCCAGACCATTAACACAATAAATAACCCAGTCGTTAAAAACTTTTTCTTATTGTATGTATATACGTATAATTTAAAAATATCCAACAAATACCTCATATATACTATTTAACCGTACCCACTTTCACAAATATGTAATTTTGATATGTAGCTAACAATATATAAATTACTATACTCCTATCCCGTAGTTATTTTAACCGCAAGCATATTAGTTCCAGATAAAATTTACGCGGAACCAATCATTATAATATCCAATAGAATAATATACCAAAGTCACTGATTTCTCAACACATCGCACTTTCCGATTCAACAAC
>JBPOJK010000057.1:0-4093 GCA_052033675.1 Pseudomonadota bacterium | reverse complement strand
CAGTAAGGGAACCTATATCCGTACCCTTGCTGAAGATATCGGCAATTATCTGGGTTGTGGAGCGTCATTGCTGGCATTACGGCGCTTAAGCAGCAATGAATTTCAGGTTGATAATGCCATTACTCTGGATACGTTATCCGAGGTGGCAAATGCTCAGCAATCATTGCCGCTATTAGATTGTTCAGTATTGGTTAGAAGTCTGGCTAAATATCAGCTAACGGCGGCGGACTATGAAATTATTAAATTTGGGAATATCTGTCGATTGGCGGATGTAGGTGATTTTACCGAAACAACGTTGTTGGCATTATTTGCTGGAGAGATGTTTCTTGGTGTGGCGGAAATTGATGTTGCCGCCTCATTACTTCGCCCGCGGAGGTTAATTTCCGGGTTAAGTGGAATCAATCCATGGTTATAGATACACCACATTTACTGGAATTATCGCGTAAATGTGCACCACAGGTAGCGCCAACGACCATGGTGACGTTGATTCGTACCGAATCGAAGGGGAATCCACTGGCATTGGGCTTAAATGGTGCGCGGTTAAAATTTCAGCCCAAATCTGAAAGCCAAGCGATTGCGTGGGTGCGTTATCTGGATAAACATAATTACAATTATGATGTTGGGTTGGGGCAGGTTAACAGCAATAATATTCGCAAATTTAAATTAAAACCGGAACAATTGTTAAATCCGTGCTTAAATATCAAGGTTAGTGCTTATATTTTAACCCAGAATTATCTACAAGCTAAGAAATCGGTTAAAGACCCACAGGTCGCTTTGGGGCGGGCATTAAGTACTTACAATACCGGCAATCAATATAATGGCTATAATAACGGTTATATTCAGCGAGTTTTGCAAAATATTGTTGATTGATTTTTTATCGGTTAAAAATATATTTCGGGAGATTATTTATGAATAATTTATTTAAGTGGTGGATTATTTTGTCGTGTTCATTCTTTACTGCTTCATGCAGTACTTTTTCCAGTACTCAGGAAATCAATAATCCGATGGATGGGACGGCACAAGGTGGTGATCCGGCGGTGTTTGAGCACCGTGACTAATTTTAGCTAGTACGGATTTGATGATTGTGCTATGATAATGGGCACAAATTTGTGGGAGTAGCGATTATGACGGATAGCAAGTATATTATTTTTGATATTGGCAATGTGGTATTGGAGTGGCAACCGGAGCATATTTTGCGAACGGTATTTGGCGTTCAGGATGTCGAAGAACTTTTACAGCAAACTTTTCTTTCACCTGAGTGGAAAGCTTATGATCATGGGGTTATGACCACTAAGGAATTAAAAGAGCAGTTGGCGTTAAATTTACAGTGCTCAGTGATGGCAATTGAATCATTGTTGCAAAGCGTAGTATTGGCATTACGACCAATTCCTGAAGTGGTTGAATTAATTCAGCAGCTAAAACAACGAGGTTATACCTGTTATGCATTGTCGAATATGCCGGCGGATATCTTTAATCGTTTATTTGAAGAACATAGTTTTTGGCATTTGTTTGATGATATTATCATTTCTGGACAAATCAAAATGTCTAAACCGGAACCTGAGATATTTAAATTTGTTCTTGATAAACACAGTCTAGCCGCTGAACAGTGCATCTTTTTGGATGATAGTAAGCCAAATGTTGAAACCGCCCGCCAATTGGGCTTTACCGCGATTAAAGTAATTAATCCTCAGCAGGCGATTGATGATTTAAGTGTCTTATTAGGTCTTTGAATAAAAAAGTGCAGTAACGAACTGCACTTTTTTTAACGTATAACTACCGCGGTTCCATAACAAAAAACCTCATTGGCACGGTATTGATCACCGCCAATTCCATCGGAATCATAGCGCATCGCGATAATCGCATTGGCACCCAGTGCCCGTGCCTGTTCAATCATATCCATATAAGCATGCTGGCGGGTTTGTTCACACATATCGGTCAAGGCCTGATTTTTGCCGCCGATGATGTTTTTTAAATTACCAAAAAATCCCTGAGCAATGGTTGGAGTGCGGACAATCAGACCATGCACCAAACCTTTTACTTCGCTGATCGTTTTTCCCGGTACGTCATTGGTGGTTACGACAATAATATCAGAAGCAAATTGCATCGCTATTTTCCTTTCAAGTAAGAGAAATTGTTTTTTGTTGGTGGCTGCTCGTGTGTGCCAGTTCAATAATTTTAATTACATTAAGAGCTGCCACGGCGCTTACTGGAATTATAGCGTTTTTAGCACTTAATGCAGCATAAATTTGCTGATAATAAGCACAATAATTTCCTGATTCACTAATAATGGACTGTTGCTGATGTGGGCTATTTTGGGGAGTGGTCAAGATTCCGGAATGTTCGTGTTCCTCAATCCCATAATTGGGATGATTGGCGGTCATTCCTGAGCGTAGTTGGGCTTCCTGCGGGTCAAGACCGTGTTTGATATAACAGCCACTATTGCCATACGCCGCTAGAATTGGGCGAGGGTTGGCAATAATACTCGATGAACCAAGAATAGCCCGCATCCGTTCATAACCAAGAGTTAACTGAAAATAGTCCGGAACTTGCGCGCCATCACGTTGAATGGCAATATCTGCACTAATGGTGGTGGGCATTCCAAATAAATTTAGCGCTTGATCAATTAGGTGTGATCCTAAGTCGTATAGTAAACCACTGCCAGGTTTGGGCTGTTCTTTCCAGCGTTCCTTCTGCACCAGCGGTCGAAAACGATCAAAATAGGCTTCATAAAGATAGATTTTGCCTAATTGCGGAAGGGTTTTTTGCAAAGTCAAGTAACCATTGTCCCAACGACGGTTATGGTAAACGCTTAGTAATAAATTCCGCTCCTGAGCCAGTTGAATTAATTCGTGTCCTTCGGCACAACTAACGGTAAATGGTTTTTCAACAATGACATTTTTGCCTGCTAATAAGCACTGTTTGGTAATTGAATAATGCAATTCATTGGGGAGAGTATTTATAATCAAGCTGATCTGCTGATCATTTAGAATTTCGTCCAGTTGTGAGGTAAATGAATAATTGGGATATTGTTGTTGCAGCACATCAATATTGCGCGCGAATATTTTACAAATTTTATATCCAGGAATGGCATTGATTAACGGTGCATGGAAAGTTGATCCTGAGAGTCCAAAGCCTAAAATGGCAACATTGATTGTGGATAAGGTCATCAATATATCTTTCATCGGTTAAAAAACCCGAGTTATTAAAAACTCAGGTTTTGTTTAAACAATCAATTCTAGCTGATAAAAGCACTACCGAATTTTAATTTTGGTAATTGCAAATGACTGGCAATGGTTTGACCAATATCGGCAAAAGTTTCACGAACACCAATATTCAGCTCTTTACCTTGATAATAACCAATTACTGGAATATGTTCGCGGGTGTGATCAGAACCTTTCCAGGTCGGGTCACAACCATGGTCAGCTGTAAAGATGATAATATCATCTGGATTTAATGCTGCCAGAATTTCCGGAATCCGGGTATCAAAATATTCCAATGCTTCTTTATAACCAACAACGTCTCGTCGGTGACCAAAATTCATATCAAAATCAACTAAATTGGTCATGATATAAGTCGGTTTATCTGCTGAATATTGTTCAATCGCCTCAATGGTTTTGTCGGTTAATTCCGGTAAACCGCTGGCTTTGATCTCAACTGTTGTTCCCTGATGGGCATAAATATCACCGATTTTACCAATTGCGACAACTTCACCACCATTCTCTTTGCACACATCCAATACGGTTGGTGCACTTGGCAGTACTGAGTAATCTTTACGGTTTTTAGTGCGGGCAAAATTGCTGGAATCGGTACCGTCAAATGGGCGGGCAATTACCCGGGCAATATTATAAGGTTCCAATTCTTCGCGAGTAATTTGGCACAATTTATAAAGATTGTCCAAGCCAAAACTTTCTTCATGGCAGGCTATCTGGAATACGGAATCGGCCGAAGTGTAGAATATCGGTTTGCCGGTTTTCATGTGCTCGTCGCCAAGTTCGGCAATAATAGTCGTACCGGAATCATGGCAATTACCCAAATAGCAGGGAATTCCGGAACGCGCAACAATTTTTTCCAATAACTCTTGCGGAAAACTATT
>JBPOJK010000205.1:0-26927 GCA_052033675.1 Pseudomonadota bacterium | reverse complement strand
CAACCTTGGATATCGTTGCCGATGTTTATGCCTCAGTAGTAGTTGCTGGAGTGCATAAAGCCAGTTCAATCAAAGTAGCTGAAGCCGCTAAAGTAATTGAAAACTCGCAACGGGATATTAATATTGCCTTCATGAATGAATTGGCAGTGATTTTTGATCGCTTGGGGATTGATACCACCGAAGTATTGGAAGCTGCCGGAACCAAATGGAACTTCCTGCACTTTAAACCAGGTCTGGTTGGCGGACATTGTATCGGGGTTGATCCATATTATCTGACCTATCGTGCCGAACAAATTGGCTATATTCCCCAAGTGATTTTAGCCGGGCGGCGGATTAATGACAATATGGGGCGTTATGTGGCGCGTCAAGGGGTTAAATTGCTGATTAAAGCCGGTCATACTATGAATAATCTTACTGCTACGGTGTTAGGCTTTACTTTCAAGGAAGATTGTCCGGACGTGCGGAATACCAAAGTGATTGATATTATCAAAGAACTCAAAGATTACAATATTCAGGTTGAAATTTGCGATCCGGTTGCTGATCAGCAAGATGCCAAGCATGAATATGGGGTTAATTTTACCGAGTTTAAAGATTTGCAGCAAGTGCCATTATTGATTGTAGCGGTATCTCATCAAGAGTTCAAAGACATGAATCTGGATGAACTGCTTTCTAAAGTAACTCCGGGTGGCGTAATTATGGATGTCAAAGCGATTTTGCCGCAGGAAGAAGTACGTTCCCGTGGTTATAAATTATGGCGCCTATAATTTAAACTAGTCAAATCATAAAAAAACCGCTAGCAGATGTTGCTGGCGGTTTTTTTAACTTATTTGACCGGGCGGCCGCTAGGGAATTTTATTTGCTGGGTATGTTGGTGCTGCAGGTAGTAATCGGCTTTGATAAAGGCATAGTTGTCAACTTTGAAATATCCCTGAAATGGACGATCAATTTCAAGAATTAGCCATGCCGAAGTTAAAATTACCAAATGCTGGGTAAATAGCGACATGATGGTTAGCTTGCCATTGCGATGATAAATAAACCCGCCCCAGAAACAAATTAGCGCCAGTAACATCATAAAAAATACTAGCAATACGCCATTTATTTGTCCCTCGACATAATCAAGCCGGTCAAAACGATTCTGGATCAAGGTATTTAGCGCACTGGTAATCTGAATATAGGTGGTTTTTTCTTCAAGGGTTGTTGTTGGTAGGGTATAAATTACCGAGGATAGTTCACGGATTTTTGCGGCTGAGTCTGGGCTTAATTTACCTTGCTCCAATGACTTATATTCGTTATTGATGATTGAATTGAGGTAATATTGAACCGCTATCTGGGTTTGCTCACGAAGTTGTGGATTATCAATTAGTTGTGTGTTATTATAAAGGTTGATAATTGACTGTGCTTCGCGTTCACTATCCAGATTTAAATTATCCAAAGTTTGCCAATTTAGCGCAATCCAAAAGGCAATAAATAAAGTCCCAAAACTTAATCCAGTCTGTTGAGCCGAGCTGGCTGCCGTATTGGTATTGGTACGGCCAACTTTAAAATATTTACGATTGATGATATAGCCGCAAAGCCCAATCAAGCCAAATACAAAATATATCAAAAACAGGGCGGCAATAACGTGTAAATTATAAAACCATGCCGGCATAGTTTAGTTGTCCTTTCTAATATGAGTTAACGCGGTTACTCAATTCCGCTTGCAGTTCGTCGGATAGAAATTCAATTGTCCACGGATGATATTTGAGAGCTTGTTTGGCAATTTCGCGGTCAGCCTGTAGTCGTGGCGTTGCTTGTTGCAAAACTTGTCCCGAATACTCCAGTAGTGCTAATACCAATTCCTTATCGTCTTTTAGCTCACTGTCAGCAAATTCAAATGCCCAGCGATAACTTTTTACCGCCGCTGACACAATTCCGCGATCCGCGCGCAGCTCAGGGGTTAGATATTCTAAAATTCGCCCAGCTTTACCTATTATTTCACGGATAAAGTCTAAGTTAGTTTTTAACCCTTCGCCGCAAAATTGAAAGACATAGGGATTTTCAATTATCAATGGTCGCATAAAATCTTTATCGACCCGCTGCGATTTTATGGCAAATTGTATCGCGCTGGTACGTAATTTATATGCCATGGTAATAATTTCACGATTATTACGTAACCGTTTGCTGGCATATGCCAGCGCATAGGGATCATATTCAATTGCCAGTTTAACAATTTCGGGATCATCGCGAAAAATATCCGCCGCAAAATAAAGGCTGGTAACTTCCTGCTGCACCATATGAGTGATGAACTCTCGGTTGTGTTTTAAACTCTCTGCTACATAACTCCAAGTAAATGGATCCTGACGGATTGCCGCCGCGGCAACTTCCCAGTCGGCTTTTAGTTCGTCACTGGCATAATAAAATGCAATCCCGCGTTTAGCTATTGCCGCCAAGACTCTTTGTTTATCATTACGCGCGCTAGCATCCAGTTGTCGTAGTTCAATGTCGTTGTGTGGTGGCGGAAGTTGTGAGCTAAACGGTGGTTGTATATTTTCTTCGCCGGTGGTTGATTCGATTTCCGGCGGATCTTGATTGTTGGTTGCTTGGTTCATGTGTTGTAAGATTCTTATTTTTAATTGCAGTGGTTACGCTAGCTAAGTAGCTTGGTTATAAATTATTGTGCGCACCGCCAGTTATAAAGTATTTATATTTGATTATATAGGTATATAGAATAACATATTTTGTTATTCGGCTGGTTTTGATTTATGGATTATTGCGTGGAGAAGCCCAGAAAAGAGAGCTAGCCTGCGCTAAACTCTCTTTGGTGTTGTTTTTTAATACGGCAGTACGCCAGCATTGCTGGTGATAGATAGTTGTGCCAAAGCGGCGGTTAGACTTTGTGAACTGACCGCGGTTAATATCCAGTAAATATTTTGTGCCGGATAACCGCTCTTGGTTGCTAATTGATTAACCATCGTATTTAGCTGTAGCATATACGGATTGGTGGTGGTTGCGGCTACCGCGGTAAACACTGCGTAATCACAGACATCGTAATCAATATAGTTTGCACCGGAAGCCACTTTGCCCAAGGTGAAAGCCGAGGTTACATCCAGGGCGCCAGTAATATAAGGAGTCACTTTTTTTTCCGCACCTAATTCAACATACGGCAAAATCTGGCGGACTAGCGAATTTGGTTTAGCTTGGTTCATCACAAAATTGACTGTACCATTGGTGGCAGTAAGTTTTGCAAATTGAGACTGAAAGCCTGAGACTGAACTGGTGCAATCCGCTTGGCTAAATAGCATTGTGGCACTATTTAAATATAATTTGGCGTCTTCGTTGATAAAATAATAAAGTTCATAGAGGGTTGCCGGAACTAAATAGCCAATATAATTGGCTTGGGCATAAGCCGTCGCTTTGGCTTGGTTGCCTGAAACTTTAATGATGGAACCAAGTGCCTGTTCTTGCTCTTTTACCAAGTAAGTCGCAAAATTTCTGGTGGATGAGTCACTAAATAATGAACGCCGGTCAGTTTGATATTTTTCAAAAGAAGCCGGTAAGCCCGCGAAATTCTTATTTTTCAGATTATTGTATAACGCGGTTAAATCTGGAACAATTTTTTGTAAATAAGCCACAACAAAAGCGGGGGCAGAAAGGATCCGATCCCAAGTACTGACTTTGGTGGCCAATGAATTATAGCCCAGATTGTAATTGTATTGATAGATTTCGGCGGATTTGTTAATGACATTATTTTTGCGCACTGCAAATTTTTGTACCATACAGGAAATTGCTTCTTGTGAGGTTTGTGGAGCCGTACATTCAGCATATACCGGTAAACTGGCAACAGTTAATAAACTGATTAATAACACTGTTTTCATGATAAGTTCCTTATTATTAGTAGTTGTATAGAACCATGTTACATGATGTAACTCTCTCATCGATATAATAGCATGCAGTCTTGATTAAATACCGAAATAACCACATTGTAAATAGGTATAACAGTTATACAAATTTGTATAAATTTGATTTTTTAGTTGTTAAAGAATGTATAAATCAGTTTAGCTCAAAAGGTTAAGCTGTATTTGTTTATTTCCGACGGATACCAGATTGTGGGTGTTGCTTTTTAAAACATCGGCGTACGTGGTGGAGCAATTTTTTTTGACTAAAATTTTGAATATGCTAAAATCATGGGTAAAAAATTTTTGATAGGTGTTAGGAATGTTTAAAACTATTGTTGCCCGTGAATATAATTATCAGGATGTTTATTTACGCCCGCGTAGAACTATTGTTAATAGCCGTAAAGAGTGTGATACTTCGGTGGTTTTTGGTGGGCATAAATTTGTGATGCCGGTTTATCCGTCAAACATGAAATCGGTAGTTAGTGCCGATACCTGCGAATTTATGGCTCGCCACGGCTGGTTTTACACAATGCACCGCTTTAATGTTGATCAGGTTGAGTTTGTCCGTCATATGCAGGAAAACGGTCTGATTGCCTCAATTAGTATCGGGGTTAATGATGATACGATTGATCAGTTGAAGCAGTTGCAGGTCGCTGGCTTGACTCCGGAATTTATGACTTTGGATATTGCTAATGCGTGGTGTCCGAAAGCACAGAAGATGATTAAATATGTCAAAGAGCATTTTGGTTCGTTTTTAATTGTCGGTAATATTGCTTCCAAAGAAGCCGCAGAAGAAATTCACTCTTGGGGTGCCGATGCTCTTAAAGCCGGGATTGCCGGTGGTAAAGTGTGTATCACCAAGAATAAAACCGGCTTCCACCGTCCAATGGTGAGCACGGTATTAGATTGCGCGACCTATACCCAAAAAGCCGGAATTCCATTAATTGCCGATGGTGGAGTGGTTGAGCATGGTGATATTGCCAAAGCCTTTGCCTGTGGTGCGGATATGGTTATGGCGGGTAGTTTGTTTGCTGGCTACGATCAATCGGCGGGAAATATTATTGAAGTAACCATGGATGGGCGTTCATTGCCGCGCGCATATAAAGAATATTATGGTTCGGCTTCACAATACAACAAGGGTGAATACAAAAACGTCGAGGGTAAAAAAATCCTTATCGACTATCGTGGTAATATGGAACGGCTGTTGGTTGAGCTGCAGGAAGATTTACAGTCATCAATTAGCTATGTCGGCGGAACTAAGGTTGCCGATTTGGTTGCGGCCGAGATCATCTCGATTAGCTAAGTTAAATTTATTTTAGATTTCAATGGGGTCAACATCGATGGCGGTGGTGACCTTTTTTATTGGCGGTGTAAAACTACTAATTAATTGGTTGAGATAATCGTGGAGATCTCGTCGTGAAGCTGCGCTAATTTCCATTTGTGCGCGAAATTTGCGATGGAGTTTATAGATTATTGCAGGTTGTGGTGGGAATAAGGTTACTCCCGTGTGAGAAATTTTATGCGCAATTGCCCGCAGTTCCTGAGCTGCTTCTTTTAACAATGGTTCACGATGCGTGCTTAGGCGGATAATTGCACTATGGCTAAAGGGCGGTAATTTATTGTCATAGCGTTCTTTGAGCGTATAATTAACAAAGCCATTGAAATCGTGTTGCTGCAAAAATTGATACACTGGATGATCGGGGTAATCGGTTTGCAATAATACTTTTCCGGGAGTTTCCGCCCGTCCGGCGCGCCCGGCAATCTGGGTCAAACCATTATACATATCGACACCTGAATGATAATCCGGGCTGAAGAGGGCATTATCAAGGTTTAGCCCGATAACCAGAGTTAGCCGGGCAAAATCATGACCTTTTGCCAGCATTTGTGTTCCAACCAAAATATCTACCTGACTATTATGAATTTCCTGATAGAGCTGTTGCCACGCTTTTTTACTGGTGGTGGTGTCGCGGTCAACTCGGCGGATGCGCGCAGTCGGAAAATTTTGGGTTAAAAACTCTTCGAGTTTCTGTGTGCCATGACCAACCGTATGCAGATATTGGTTGCGGCATTTGGGGCATAGGCTGGGGACGGCTTCGGAGTGTCCGCAATGATGGCATTTTAGGCGCTTGATGTTATGATGATAAACCATTTTGGTTGAACAATTGCGGCAATTGCTAACCCAACCGCATTCATAACAAGTAATTACCGGCGCATAGCCACGGCGATTGATAAATACCAGTGCCATTTCCTGACGAGCCAAACAAGCATTGATTTCCTCAAGGGCTACTTGTGAAATTCCGGCATGATTGACCGGGAAATGCCGCAAATTAATCAGCTCTACCTGTGGCAGTTGGGCTAATGGATTGGCACGAGTGGTGAGCTTATAGAGTTGATATTTTCCCTGCTGATAATTATATAATGTTTCGAGAGAGGGGGTTGCCGAGGCTAGTAGCACGGGAATGTTTAGCTGTTGTGACCGCCAAACCGCCAGATTGCGCGCATGGTAACGTAATCCCTCGCTTTGTTTGAATGAATCATCGTGTTCTTCATCAACAATTATCAAACCCAAATTTTTAAAGGTGGTAAAAACACTTAGGCGCGTACCAAGGATAATATTACAATGTCCTTCTTTGGCACTGTACCATGCGTGCAATCGCTGTTTGTCACTGACTTCACTATTGAGCTGTAAAATTTCGGCATGGGGAAACCGCTGGCTAAAGCGCGCCCCCATTTGCGGGGTCAGGTTAATTTCCGGTACTAAGACCAAAACTTGTTGGCGCTTAGCCAGAACCCGTTCAATTATCTGTAAAAATACTTCAGTCTTACCACTGCCGGTGATGCCGTATAGTAATCCGGCATGAAACTTAGTCAGTTGCTGACAAAAGTCATCAACAACTTGTTGCTGCTCATTGTTGAGGGTGAGCGGGATGGTTGTAGTGGCATAATCTGCTGGCGGGCAGACAGTTATAATTCCAGCAGCTAGCCATGCGTTGATTATTGTCGGAGCGGTTTTGCCGCCGATATCGCTAATTTGCGCCATATTTAGTGGCGTTGTCGTTAGTGCCTGCCACAGTTGTTGTTGGCGGGAGTTTTTGCGTAATTTTGGTGGAGAGCTAGTCTCGATCGCTTGATAATAATTGTGATTTAGCGGAACATATTCCGGCAATAGTTTGGGTTGGCGGAATAACGTCGGAACACTGCAAAATAGACAAGCACCCAGCGAATGATGATAATAACTGGCAGTAAATTCACCCAATTGCCATAACTCGCCCGGGAGTATAGTTGATTCATTATCAACTGCCAGCAGCGGTTTTAATTTGTCCAATGGTAATTCATGATAATCTGCCGCGGCTAATGTCTGGCTGACAAAACCGGTCTGCTGGCGATTATTAAAATCCACAATTACCCGAGAACCAATATTTAGCGGTTGTGGATGGGTATAACTGTAGCTGCGCGAAAGCGGAGTATCAAGAATAACGTTGATAACAAACATTAGTTGAGTTTATTTCTTTTAGGAGATTATGATAGTAAAATATTTTCCATGAGGGACAATTTTAACATTTTTTGAAACCGGTATTTTGAATTATGGAAATATTGTGATTGTGGGTGCCTGAAATTGACAAACCATGCTTTTAAGGCATGGTTTATCAACGCGGAGGTATTGGAGTTAATATTTAGGGAACATACAAGCAAGGTAGCGATCTTTGCTGGTTGGACAAATTTGTTGTGCCATATACATCGTGAAATCAATATAAGTTTTGCCGCCTTGTGGTCCTTCGATACGGTTGCGATGATCAGTCTCGCGACCGGGATAATCATGCCCCCATGAGCCTTCACGTTTGGAAGTATCCCAAGATAGATATAGCGGATAGCGTACGCCCTTAGCGCCAACTAAATCAAAGGTCATATGGCGGTGGCTGGTTAAACAAAAGTCACCCTTGGTTGATGAGGCTTTATCTTCGGTGTAAAGATAAGCAGAGTCGCCAGCTCTGATTACGCGACCATTTCTAAAATCCTGTGCATACCAACAATCAGTGCTGACCCGCTCCATGACTACATCATGATCAGTATTGTTGACTATCTTTATCCGCCAGGTTTTTCCGGCAAAGGCACTTGCGGAAAGCATTCCTAACATGGCAATTAATCCGAGTTTGGCTAGTGTTTTCATGATAGATTCCTTAATAAAGTTATTATTTTTTCCTACCATTATTATATGAATTTCCAGTGGGTTTGCGATATAGCCAAATTGGTAAACCTAGTTTACCAATTTGGGGTGGTTAATATTATTAATTCGGATTAAAGATTAGTCATTAATTATTCAGCAGTAGCAATGTAATAAAATAACAAAACCCCCAGAGATTGGGGGTGGTCGCTGGTTGGCGAATTTAGCGATAGAAGATATTGATGGTTTCATTCCAGTTGAGCTGGTTACCTTTGTAAGCACCAATGCCGCGGTATTCATCAGTCGCACCGGAAGACTGAACTATTTCATCAATGTTCGGGTTAGATAAACTTTTTACATAGAGTTTATCGGGTGATTTTGCGATAGTTACTTTATTGGCACCGGGTTGGCAGGCATCAAAGCTACTAGCGCAGAAATTATTCATATTTTGGTATTCTAAAGTCTGATAGTTTACCGGAATAAACACTCCTGGGTTGCCGCCAAAGCGTGAGCTTAGATTTACAAAGTTTTTAAACACATAGCTGGTGCGATAAAAATCAAGCAGTTGTTGGTTGACAGTAAAGCCGGAATTGGTTTTAAAATCTTGTTGAATTTGTTTCCAGCTAGTGCTGCAATTATCCAACTGGCTTGGGCTATAGCAAACGGCTGCCATTTTTTCAAGATAACTAATCCGGTTGGCTAAATTGGCTCTGCTTTGGGTAAACTCTTTGTTAAATTTCAAGAATTGATAATCCGGCAAAGAGAAGTATTCTACCAGATAATTGGCATATTCGGACTCAAGCTCCAACCGTGCCGCGCGATCAACCTCGGCTTCGGTAGCCGGTTCATTAAAGCCAATGAAAGCTTGGGTGTATTTTTTTGCCAGCGGTGAATAGTAGTTCAAGCGTGCTTCATCAATTTTGCCGGAGCTGGTTTTGATTTGAGCGGGAATAGTCTGAACATATTTGGCAACGTTTTCCAATGCACCCATACATTTACTGATGTCAGAACCGCTACAGATAAAATCTTTACCACCGATTGCTGAACCAATTTTTGAAGCATCACCGCCAAACTGACTTAATGCAATATCAACACTAAATGAATTATCTTTATTTTTGCTGGCAGTTTTAATGGTGTTTTCCAGTTCGGCTAACGATTTGTATTTGACATTGAAAGTATTTTCAATTTCCTGCCGATAAGCATTAGAAGACAGGTCAATCTGAATTTTGGCAATAAAGCGTACGCCACCGGTAAAGTCAGTTACAAAGGCATTACCGCAATGTTTAAAGAACGTTAATTTATTGGATTTATACCATTCAAGCGATTGCGGAGTCAGAAAGTTTTCAATTTTGCTGCTGTCATAATCAACTTTCATTTGATAATCAACATTGTAAAAATAGTAGAAGACCAAGCTCGAACGATTATTGATTGATTCTTTGATAAAAGTGGTTTTATCGCTGAAAGTAGTTGGACCAGTTTTACCTTTTACCATATTGGACATGGTGAAATTATTGATGTTTTCCTGTGCTTCGCCGCGGCTCATTACTTTGATCTCTGACTGAACATTGTGCACATTATAGCCTTTGACCTGAATGCAGGGAGCTTGATCGGTTTCGATTAAACCACTGAAGTCATTAACCGGACGACCAGGGAAATAATTTTTAAATGGGAGGTCATTTTGTCCGGGAATGATAAATGGTTGATAGCCAACAATAGTTCCGGTATCATTAAGTTGGGTCAGTAATTTATTCCGGGTGATAGCCATGTCTTTGCTTGGAACCGCACCGACATTTTGCCATCTGCCTAAATAATTCAAGGTTGTAGCTTGGCTAGTTGCAGCCTCAATGCCCAAAGTAAGAGAAGCTAGGACGATTGCTAATAGTTTGGTTTTCATGATCGTATCCTTATAACGGGTTATTGGTTTTTCCTGTCGTTATTATAAGGAGATCTGCCGATGTGGCGATATAGCCAAATTGGTAAACCAAGTTTACCAATTTGTTACGGTTGAACGATCATTCCTGTTTATATTTCTCAATCGACGAATTAATAAAATCAGTAATCAGACGGGTTTTATTATTGTCAAAAGCGGCACGTTTTACCAAAAAGACATCCATGGATAATTCCGTCGTATAATCGGGAAAAATTCGCACCAGATTCAAATTATGCTGCTCTTGAATATCTGGAACCATGATGTTGGGTAAAAATAGCAAATAATTATTTAAATTCAGCACCATCAGGCTTTGAATGAAATTTTCCATAACTATTTGCGAATTTTTTAGCTGAAACAGATAACTGCTGGTGGCACTTTTTAACATTACCGAACGGTGATAATGTCCTTTTTGATTTTGGGTAATAAAATGGCGCTGTTCCAATTCGCTCCAGCTTTGCGGCATGCCGTGCTTATCTAGATAGGCTTGCGTGGTATAAATTCCGGCATTTAATTTCAGCAAGGTTTTTTGAATCAGATAACTATTTTCCGGGACAAAATAAGACAGTGCCAAATCAAAGTCATAGCGGGCTCCGTCAGGGGAATTGAATCCCGGATAAATAACCAGATTGAGCTGTGGATGTTGCTCCAGCAATTGACCTAGTTGGTTATTAATCAGCAAATAGGAAAAGATTGGCGATATTATCAGCTTGATCGTCCCATCGGGTTTGGTAGTATTTTCCTTGGCCGATTCGATGGCGCTGGAGAGTGAATTTAGATGCGGACAAACTAATTGATAGAGCTTTTGTCCCTGCTCGGTGAGTTCGAGTGAGTTACCTTTATGCAGGAATAATTTATACCCCAATGTTTGTTCAAGATTTTGGAT
The DNA here is from genome assembly GCA_052033675.1 of Pseudomonadota bacterium. Classification (GTDB taxonomy): domain Bacteria; phylum Pseudomonadota; class Gammaproteobacteria; order Burkholderiales; family UBA11063; genus Aquella. Next base: position 16,077 of record JBPOJK010000205.1, on the reverse strand, counting down.
CCGCCGGCTGATGGTCGGAATATTGGCTTTCAGGCTGGCGGCAGTTTTGGATATGCTGCCGTTTTCGACAACTTTACTGAATAATTCGAGTTCATCAAGCATGGTTTTCCTCGTTTAAAATTGTTTTGATAAATTAGGATTTGAGTATTATTTGTTTCCATTGTTATTTCGTTTTTAATGATTAATTAATTTGCCACGCACTGCGTGGCGAATTGGTAAATATCATTTCATAGTTAAAGATGGGCTAATATATCTTGACTGAACTATAAATTACTACCGCAGCATTTTTTATATTTTTTACCGCTACTACATGGACAAGGGTCATTCCGGCCGATTTTTGTTTCACGAATCAGCGGAGCTTGGGGAATATATTCCTCTTCTTCTTTAAAACAGTGCCACCAACTCATACTATCAATGGCATTGTCGATATAACCGAATTTATGTTCATCTGCATAATTATTATAATCATTAGTTTTGTAGTGCTCTACGTCATTTAGGTTGACGATACTTTCATCAACTAAATCTAATTTAAATAATTCTTCAATTATGACATATAAATTTGCAGATTGTAAGGCGCTGGCGGTGCACACCAAAAATCCCAGTGCAACCGGATCACTCCTAAAGCTTTCCAGTTGAAATAATGACGCCAGATATGGAATTATTTCCTCACGGTCTAAAACGGATACTTTAACTAAGCTAACTAAACTATCTACAGCAGCCATTCGTGCATACAAATCATTGTCAGGATTTTCAATTACTTTTTTTATTCTGGCTAGGTCGCCGTTATATACCGAGGTAATTATTTGGGCATAGCTTTCAGTTAAGGTGTCACTGAGTAATAACTCCAATGAATTTTCAGGTAATTCCAAAATATTCATGACTGTAGCAAATGCCCGTGGTTCTCTAAATTCAGCCAGTAAAAATAGCGCATAAAGATGTCCGATATAATCGTCATCTAGTATTTCATGATGTTTATAGGCATAATCCAGAAATTCCAAGAGCTTTGGTGTTATTTCACTTTTGTGTATTATTGCAGCTTCAACGGCTTCTTTGGGAAATGGTTGGCTCAAATACCTCAATTCATTAGCAATATCTTCAGCCGAATGATAACGACGATCAGTAATCGGTGCTATTATGCTTATAGGTTGGTTCATGTTGTCTCTTTCTTAATTATTTGTCTCAGCAAGGCGCTGCTGTATTTCAATCAGCTCCTTTTGTAATTCTTGGCGTAATTGCTCTTCGGTTGGTAAATACAGCTGATATTTGCTTGCAAAAATTTGTTGATTAGTTTCATTTAGCATATATTTCACCATTGTGTCACTTTTCTCCGTGCATAATACCAGCCCAATAGTCGGATTGTCGTTTTCATCACGAATTTCACGGTCAAAATAGGGTCCTTGAGGACATCCACTGGCTTAGTTATAATTTGCCCTTGATTGGCGAGTTGTAATAAATCTTGTTTGTCTTTACTTTTTGCTAAGCGGTCAAAAAGTAGGCTATTAATTTGTCGTTCAAGTTCACGACCAGACCAGTTATTTTTAACGGCTTCAATCTCATAAAATGAGCGAGCTTCTACGCGATTAACTCGCATCAAAGCTCGGTAATGTATCCAGCCTAAATTAGGGTTTAACGATTTGTTAAATTGGGTATGCACTGCGTACCCAATTGGTGTACTATCTGCATAAGCAAGATAAAATTGTCGCATACGCTTGATGTTCTCATGCCCAAATCCCTTACCGTATTTAGCAGTTAGTTTTTCTGCTAAATAACGCAACAATCCTGCTCCATACTCAGCCCGCTGCTTACCTTGCTGTTCTTCTTCAACTATTTCTCGCCCAATTAGCCAATATGCTTGTACCATTTCAAAATTAACAGAATTGCTTATATTACTTCTTGCTGTGTCAATATGGTGGCTAACTTTATCTAAAAGTTGATTACTATCTGCAAATAATTTAATATCGTTCATAAACGCTCTCTTTTTATTTTCATAGTCAATCTAAGTTTTGTTATAAATACTTAAATAGCGCCTAAATGTAAAATATTATTAATCTCAGCCTTGATGTCCTATTTTGCTGTAAATATTTGCTTTTTTGGTCATATGCATCTGGATGAAGATGTCCACATTCGGTACTATCATGGTAAACGCATTCAGTTCACCTAGCGCCCGCGTGGCATCTTCCAGTAAAGTATTAATTTGTGGATCATCCCAAGTAAAGGTATGATTAATCATACTTGGCACAAAGCTTTTATATTGGTATTCTTGGCGTAATTCGCCAGAGATGTAGTTAGTTATGTTCATCATCGTATGCAATAAATTAATTAGAGGTATTTAACGGTATAGTTTTTATAACTTGAAAATCTATCTTATCATACATCAAGACTTGAACCTTCTGACCAGGTTCAATTGATTTTTTAGAATTTATCTGTGTATATGAGTTTTGCAAGCTAATTTCTTGAGCATAATTACCTCTAATTAATGAGATTTTCTCCCATTTTATACCTTCACAAACCTTACCATTAGTTTTGATTTTTCCTAATGCAAATGCACCTGCTGGAATTAATGTATTTGTGAAGCTTGCGGAATCATGAACATCATGAGAGACCATACCCATTACGTATATTGGCTCATTTGGAAAATCCGTTTTGCAATCAGCACCCCATTGTATGGTTGTGTCAATTACTGTTCCCGGTAATAAAATATATTTTAGACTTTCTGCATGTGACAAAGTTGTTATCAACATTAAAAAGGCTATTAGAGTTTTTTTCATACTGGTTTCCTTATAATTAATAATTTTGTTTAAATTTTGCTACTGGACTTATCTTACTTAAAAAATGTACATTTTTTGCCATTAAATTATTTCCTTGGTAGTTTTGATAAATGTCAAATAATAATTTTTGCACTTGATTCGTATCCAATAACGCATCAATGCCCATTTGCCCGATTCCAAATAAAATCGATAAAATAAGGCTTTGTGGTAACAAAGGTGTGGCGGTTATCCATAAATACGAAATATCCCAAGCAGATTTAAGGGCTTTAGCATCTTTATCATGCTCATTAATGGCTTTATTGTAATAGTTAATTTCAGCGGAAAGGTCTTCATTTTCTAATGTAGATAACCTTCTGAGAAGTTGTTGACCATGCTTCGCAGAACTAAATGTTTTATATACATTATTGATGTCTTTCACTGTAGAAAAATTATTAACCTCAAATAATTCTATTGGAGATTGACCAGTAGGAAATATTGATTGAGTAAGCTCAATATCTTTATACTTAAACAATTTGAAACTATTTAGGATTTTCCCCATTGTTAGTGCGTAATAATCATCATTAAAACCATAAGTATCTGAACAGAAATAAGTTGCATTTAAGGCATTTGCAATGTGTACATTAGTTGCAAAAGAGGTATATTCAAAAGTGAGATCTTTTTTATATATTGACGACGCATGACGTTGAATTATTTTATTTACACCAATGTTACAAAATCTATGACTTGTATTAAATGTCAGTAAATCCAAAGATTGACGGTAAGCTTTTATAGGCCACGATAAATAATCGTACATAAATTGTTGGCTAAAACCTAATGGAGTGGACATTGAAATAGCTAATTTATTAACTTCTTGTAAATGTCGCTCATCTTTTAAAGGGTAGTTATTAAATATTTCTACAATGTCCATGAGCAATAATATATTAACTGCTCTACGAGATATAATTGCAGAAGGATTTACTTTATAAATTTCATTAATAAATCCAATATTATAATGCTCAATAGGTTGAGTCAAAATAATATTAATTCTATCTTGTTTTATTAACCCAATGATTTCATCATAATATATTTTATGTTCATTTCGAAATGCATCGAGCGCTGACTTATATGATTTTTCATTTTTATAAAACTGCTGCCAGATATGATCTACTGGTATTGTCATATAAATTTTGTCATACCAGAGAAGATAGTTTCTAATGTTAATTGGGTTATCTTTAATCATTGAATAGTCAAGAAAACATGCAATATCATTATTATTATAGAAAGGCAGGCGATCTTTACAATATTTGCCTAGATAAATATCATCTAAGTGGTTAAAAAAAGTAATTTCATCTTGTTGCTCAAACTCAGTGGAGTTTGTCAAAAATGGGGAAATAAAATCTAGTGTTGGATTTGTTCTATTGCTATATTCGTTCGTCTTAAAAGTAATTATTTTTTTTGTAATACTAGTCTTACTAGCTTGTATCACAAAATTAATACTAGAATCAATGCCATTAAGAAATTCCTCAATTTCTTTTTTAGAATTGTCATATGATGTCCTATCAACTTCAATGTTTATGTCTCTATTTTGATCTATATTTTCAAATTTACCAATTATTAAATTTGGAAATTTAGATGATAATAAATTGATGAGATTAGGAATAGTAAAAGAAAATCCTTTAAACCCGCTTACAATATCTTTATCTGCTATCGGTTGAATTATTTCTAGATAATCATCTGGTTTATTTTGTGTAATTCGTACATTTACGGTTACTGGTCTAATATGGTTGTCAAAATAATTACTTACATGGCTTGCAAATGTTTGATCATTAATTAATAATGTTAATTCCTGATCTGTTATTGTGTCAAAGCTAAGTAGTTGTATTTTTTCTAAAATTGTATTGTGCAAATTGTTATGATTGCGGTACGTATATTGAAATCTTTCTAGGATACGATGCTCAAATTCAGAAATATTTAATTTATTTCCTCGATCTTTATAAAACCTATCCAGTTTATGGATAATATTATTTTCTTCTAATAGTGGATTATCTGTATTATGAATATATATTAGATGGTTCGAATTAGATATTTTATATATTGTTGTTACTAATTCAGGGAAATAAGAACGAGTAATAAAATCTGTACGTTGCACAATAAATGTTTGATTCATTCTACCTGTTCCTTATAGGCAATTTGCTTGTAGATGGCGAAGATGTGCGGACGCAAGCGGTTTGGGGCGGTCGCATTGCAAGGTAGTGATCTTAGGGTTCATTATTATTGCCAAGTAATTGTAAAGTTTATATTTTAACATAAGCCTACTGATAGAATGGACAATAAAAAAGCCTGACTAAATACTGAGTCAGACTTTTTTGTAACAGATAATATCAACGTTATTTTGCTGGCGATTCCACCGAGCGCAATTCATAAATATTGTACAGTGCGGTGCGTTCCAACCAGCCATTAAAGTCGAGCTTAAATATCCATGACGGGCAATCCGAGAAAATCCGTTTACCGTTTGGCACACCGTATTTGACGGTTTCCTGACAGGTGAGGGCAATCAGACAATTTTCATTGGCTTTGCAATCAACTTTTGCCGGATTATCAATCGGTACCGGACGCAAATTCGGATGTTTGTAGAAATCCAAAATATTGCCGCCCTCGGTGATATAGTTAAACGCAGTTGGTTGATAATAACGTTTATACATCAATTCGTTAATCCGGATTTGCATTGCCGACGGGACAAACATTACCACCAGTACCACAAAGCAGTTGAAGCGCCACGCGATTTTATTGGCTTTGAGCATTTTGCGCCCACACACCCAGCCGTATTTATCCTTGAGAATTTGTAAAGAATCGAGGATTACAAATGGCATAAAGCTGAGCAAAGGGGTCAAAAAGCGTAATTCTTTATGTCCGACCAATAAATGTCCGATGATAAACGGTGCCATTACCCAACTAATCACGTGTTTGCGCCGCATCACGATAAAATACAGGCTTGCCGGAACATAAAGTAATCCGTAGGGCACCAGCCCTTCAATTGACAGATACATATACCATGGATCAACGCTAAAGCTATCGGCTTTGCCCTGTAAAATATTGGCAGCAAAATAGCGCCACGGGGTTAGCACCCAATCTCCATAAAACCAGTGATCAATGCTTAAGCCTGCACCAATTGCCAATATAATTCCGACTATCATAATCAACCAGAGGGCAAAATTCAGCCGACGGATAAACAGCAACCACGCCATTAAGCCAACCAGCATAAAGCCAACCTGGTAACGGGTGACAAATGCCAAGCCAAGCAGGAATCCGATTACTAAATAGCCGAGTGCATTACGGCGAAATTTTGGCCAAAAGAGTAAGCAAAATCCGATTAGAAATAACTTCGCTGAAACGTTTTCCGAAGAGTAACGAATGCCGTTAAATACCGCCAGCCAGGTAAATAATGACAATAGAATAAACCAGCGTTGTTTGTTAAGGGTTTTTAGTTCACCCTTAAAAGTATCAATAAATAGCAACACCGCCACCAGCGACAACGCTCCGGAGAAGGCGCGCGTCAGAAAGGTCACAAAAAATGGATTGGGAGTATTGATAAGGGCAATTAGTTTATATAAGCCAACCACGATCCATGCCTGAAATGCTGGGCGAATCTGATCGTAAAATTCCCAAGTCAAACCATGCGGCGAATTGAGCTGGAGCTTATAGGCGGCAAATTCCAGAATTTGATAATATTCATCAGGGTGGAGATGTCCCAATGAAAAATAAGCCGTGATCAGATAGATTATCACGGCGATACTTAATAGTTTGGTGGTAATTTTCATTATACTCTTGGTCTTTCAAGCGTGGACATTGTTGTTCTTTAAAAAATACTCCTACTGTACTTCCATGTACACGTCGTCGTATTTTTTATACGCCCTTCGCGTCCATGATTGAAATACTTCGAGTATATTCCATTAGTCGCGAAATAGTTTTTTCATCTTTTTCTTGATGAAATTCTTTTTTAATGCCGATAAATAATCGACAAAAACTTTACCATCGAGGTGGTCATTCTCATGCTGGATACAAATAGCCTGTAATCCCTCACAGGTCAGACTATGCGGGTTACCATCAAGATCCTGATAATCAACGGTGATTTTTTCGGCACGGGTTACCGGCTCAAATACTCCGGGAACCGATAAACAACCCTCATCACCTTTAACTTCGCCGCTTTTATTGCTGATTACCGGATTGATAAACACCGTTAATTGGCTGGGTTGACCTTCTTTGGCGAGATCAGTAATAAAAAGTCTTTTTTGGACATTTACCTGCGTTGCCGCTAGTCCAATTCCATTATGATCATACATGGTTTCAGTCATGTCCGCGACCAATTGTTTAAGTTCGGCGTCAAATTTTTCTACTGCCACTGCTTTAAGATGCAGGCGCTCATCCGGGTAATGAAGAATGTTTAATAATGCCATAAATGTGAAAAAACCTTAACAAAAAAATTCTGAGTAATATAATATATTAACTTACGAGTGCACTATTCTAGCAAGAAAGTATTAGCAATGCTAAAAAAAATAATTGGCTTGGTTACGGTTTTATTAATTTATTCAATAGGCTATGCAGTTGCCGACACCGCTACCAATCAGGTGGTAATTGTCAATAACCGGATTGAAACAATCTCAAATCCGCTTATCAGTGCCAATAATAATGGTGTTTTGGCTCAATATGTGCGTAAAAATGCGCCATCTGACTATACCGTGAAAAAAAATGACACCGTCTTGAAGATTGCCGGTATGTATTTAACCAAGAGCGGGTTGTGGCCGCAGTTACTTGGTGTGCGGTCATTAAAAGATACCCGGCTTTATGTTGGCGATAAATTGCATCTTCTGACTTTAGATGGCAACAAGGTGTTGGTGGTTGATCATCTATTACCCGCGAACGCACGTGAATATGAGAAATTGACTCCCGAAGTCCGCGAAATAACCAATGCTGAATTACCACCAATCTCAACGAAAAAACTCGAAAATCTGTTTATGCACCCCAGTATGATGCCACCAGGTGTCTATGAGTCATTGCCAAAAGTTATTGGCGGCAGCAATCCCGGTGAAATGTATTACACTACCGGCAGTACGGTTTATGTTAAAGGTTATGACGGGCAAACCGGTGATCGGGTTACCATTTATAGTAAGTTTCGCCAGATTATTGATCCCGACAGTAAGGAAAACTTGGGCAATGAAGTTCGTTATGATGGCGATGGTATTGTTACTCAGGTTGGACCAATTTCAATTATAACGATTAATTCTTCGGTTAATGAAATAACCGATTTGGATCGGGTTAGTGTTCAGCGCGATCAGATTGTTCCGGACATTATTCCGCATCTGTCAGCACAAATTATCACCGGAAAAATTGTTGGGATGTATGAAACTTTAACCTCAACTGCCGAAGATAATTCGGTTATCATCAATCGTGGCAGTCGCGATGGTGTTGAGGTTGGGCAAGTTTATGACATTACCGATACCCATAAAATCGTTGATCCCGATTCCAACCCCGATAAGCCGCACTATTTGGTGATGCCGCCACAAATAATTGGTGAACTCCTAATTTATAAAGTATATGATAAGGTTTCTTTTGGAGTAATTACCGATTCCAGTGCGCCGATCCTCTTGTATTCGGTTGTGCAAAGTCAGTAATTATGCTAGAAACCCAATTAGCCCAATATTTACAACTAACTTTTACTCCCGGAGTGGGGGTAGTGACTTTTCTACGCTTATTGCAACAGTTTGGCGATGTAGCCAACATTTATTCCGCGGGACAAACTGAAGTAGCTAAAGTGGTAGGAAAGGGAGTTGCCGGCAGTATTTTTAGTGACAATGCTCTGCCTGAAGTAGAAAAAACCTTGAGGTGGCTTAATTCTGCCCCGCAACGATTTTTAGTAACACTGGTTGATGATGAGTACCCTGCCGAGTTAGCCGAGATTGCCATGCCCCCAACGGTATTATTTATGGAAGGACAGCGCGAGTTATTGTCTGGACGTAAAGTGGCAATGGTTGGCAGCCGTCATCCAACCCAGCAAGGTATCCAAAATGCCTTAGCGTTTGGTGGTGAATTAGCTGCGGCCGGTGTTACCGTGGTTAGCGGTTTGGCAGCCGGAATTGACCGTTATTCCCATGAGGGCGCGTTGACGGTTAGTGGTGGTCGAACCATTGCGGTAATTGGTACCGGGATTGATTTGGTTTATCCGGCATCCAATCGTGAATTATTTCAGCGGATTCGTCATGAAGGGCTACTGATTAGTGAGTATCCATTGGCAACGCCGGCATTGGCAAATAATTTTCCCCGCCGGAATCGGATTATCGTCGGTTTATCACAGGCCTGTTTGGTAGTTGAGTCGGCAATTGATGGTGGTTCAATGATTAGTGCTGATTTTGCGCTGGAAATGGGGCGGGATGTTTTGGCAATTCCCGGTTCAATTCACAATCCAATGGCGCGCGGCTGTCACAAATTAATCAAACAAGGTGCCAAACTTTGCGAAACGGTTAGTGATATTTTAGAAGAATTGGCACAATCGGCACAAAAAAACATAAATCTTTCAGCAGTAACCGAAAAAGAGGATATAATCTTGTCCGCTATGGGCTTTGACCCGGTATCTCTGGATCTGCTTTGTGCCAGACTGAATTTGGACTTTGGCGAGATGTGCGGCAAATTGCTGGAATATGAGCTGGAAGGTAAAATTGTCAGTTGTGGAGGAGGGCGATATCAACGTGTTTTCAAATAAATCAAATTTTTTTGTGATGTATTATTGTGATTGAATTAATTCAGTTTATTTTTGCAACTGCGCGTGATCAGCATTTTTATGCTAACCGCGAAGGTGTAGTACGGGAGCTAACGGTTGATTGCCAGTTTAATCCCGAGGAGGTTTCACGGATGTTGGAGTGGTTTGAGCCGATTATTCATAATCGTTATAACCTGCACTTAGAGCGGAATTCATTACGTCAATTGACCGCGTGGGAAGAGCGCGCAATTCCGCGCGAGATCGTTGAACAAATTTATGCTGGAGTGGATGATAATTCCATCAGCATCGATGAGCGGGAAATATTGCTTGATCGCCTGACTGAACTGGCATTGAGTTATCCGGTCGATGCAGCCGATCTCGAGCCGATTTTTGAAGGTTTGTTATTTCATTTGCAGAATTATTATTGTGATAGTCGTGGTTTAAACATTCCGGAATCCGCATTTTATGTTCCGGTCAATAATACCACCGTCCACTAGCGGTCACGGTATTTTTACACTCTTTATTAGTTATTTTTGCGCCAATGCAAACTCGGTAGTTATTGATAACTCAGTACTTGGCGCCGTCTTCAATTTGCTTGAAAGTGACATATGGCATCTAAATTATTAATTGTTGAATCACCGGCGAAAGCCAAAACGATCGGGAAATATTTATCCGGCGAGTTTAAGGTCTTGGCCTCGTTTGGTCACGTGCGGGATTTGCCCAAGAAAAATGGCTCAATCGATGTCGATAATGACTTTATTCCCAAATATCAGTTAATTGCCAAAAACAAAAAGCATGTTGATGAAATTTTAGCGGCGGCCAAAGGCGCCAAAGATATCTATCTGGCAAGCGATCAGGATCGCGAAGGAGAGGCAATTGCTTGGCATATTCAGGAAATTTTAAAAGAACACAATTTGACTGCCGGACACAATCTGGCACGGGTAACTTTTAATGAAATCACTAAGCCGGCGATTGTTGAAGCCGTTGCGCACCCGCGGCAAATTGATGATAATTTAGTTGCAGCACAGCAAGCGCGCTTAACTTTAGATTATTTAATCGGTTTTAATGTTTCGCCATTGTTGTGGCGCAAGATTAAACCTGGTTTGTCTGCTGGGCGGGTACAATCGCCGGCATTGCGGTTGATTTGTGAACGTGAAGAAGAAATCAAGCGTTTTGTTCCCGAAGATTATTTTCTGGTTCATTTGTTTAGCCATAAAGGTAAAACCAAATTTCGTGCCAAATTAATTGAGCATCAGGGGCGTAATATTGAAACCCGTACCATTGGTAAACAAGATGAGGCTGAAGGTATTATCCGCGAATTGGCTGGAATCAATGAAGCGCTGATTGTTAAAGTTAGTAAAAAACAGAAAAAGAAAAATCCTGCCGCGCCGTTTATTACTTCGTCGTTGCAGATTGAAGCGTCCCGCCAATTGGGATTTAGTACCGACCGGACGATGAGAGTGGCGCAAAGTCTTTATGAGGGAATTACCCTCAATAATGAGACGGTCGGGATGATTACCTATATGCGTACCGATTCGGTACAATTATCTGCATTGGCTATTGATGAAATTCGCGACTATATTGGTGCTAATTTCAGTGAACGTTATTTGCCTGCAAAAGCTAATGTCTATGTTAGTAAATCTAAAAATGCTCAGGAAGCACATGAGGCGATTCGTCCAACCTCGGTTCTTCGGACTCCGGAGCAGGTGCGCAAATTTTTAACTGCCGATCAGTTTAAATTATATGAATTAATCTGGAAGCGAACATTGGCATCGCAAGTTGCCGCGGCGCTGTTAGATACTACAGCGGTAGATATTAAACTCGGCGAGTGCATCTTTCGCGCCAATGGGGTGATGGTGAATTTTGATGGATTTATGAAGGTTTATCAGGAGGTAATTGAAGATTCGGTTAATGAAGATGAAGAGGCACGCTTGCCGGATTTAGTGGAAAACGAACAGGTGCCGGTTGATAATCTTGAATTTAGCGCCCATCAAACTGAACCCAAACCGCGTTACAGCGAAGCTTCATTGGTTAAGGCCTTGGAGGAACTGGGGATTGGTCGTCCATCAACTTATGCTTCAATTATTGCAACTTTGAAAAAACGTGAATATGTCATAATGGATAAAAAGCGTTTTATTCCCACCGAGGTTGGCAGCATCGTTAGCCAATTTCTCACTAAGCATTTGACTAAATATGTTGATTTGCAATTTACTGCAAATTTGGAAGATACGTTGGATAATATTGCTCTTGGCAAACAAGCTAAATTACCGGTGTTGCAGCAGTTTTGGGATGAACTGCATACTTTGGTTACCGAGAAACAGAATATTTCAAAAATGGAATTAACCAGCGAGCAACTGGAAGAAAACTGTCCACAATGCGGTAAGCCGTTAATTTCCCGTTTTGGCAAATACGGACGCTTTATTGGTTGTTCCGGCTATCCGGAATGCAACTATATGCGCAAGGTTGATCGCGACGGTAATAGTGAGGTGGTAGCGCCGCCGGAAGAAATTCCGGATCGGGTATGTCCTAAAGACGGTGGCAAATTATTAATTCGCAATGGTAAATTTGGTAAATTTATTTCCTGTGCTAATTATCCGAAATGCAAGCATATTGAAAGCATTGATACTCCTGAAACCGAGCATGCAGTGAGCTGTCCTGAATGTGGTAAGGGTAAAATCATGGCGAAAAAAGGTCGTTTTGGTTTATTTTATTCATGTAATAATTATCCGGATTGCAAGACCATCTTTAAATATGAACCAATTGCCAAAACCTGTCCCGAATGCAGTTATCCGGTAATGATGACGCATACTACCAAAACTAAGGGAACCTGTCATATTTGTCCCAAATGTCAGCATAGGGTTCAAGTTGGCGAGTGATTTTCGGCTTGTTGTTGGCAGCCTTCCTGTTTTTGGAAGGCTTTTGTATTTAGTGGATTAGCAGCAAATCAAGTTGTAATGGTTTTTGAGCAGATTAGTCAGAAATTATTGAAGTTGTATTTTTTAGTGTAAATATGTTAGAGTCATTAATAAATTCAGAAATTACGCAGGGGAATATATTTATTGTTTGGAAGAGGAGACCGAATGCCTATGTCGAAGAAGCTGTTAGTAGTGGTCGGTAGCACTTTTTGTTCTTGTTATTACTGTTTTGCAGCAGAAATGTCGGTTGAGTCAGCGACTAGCGCCAACCAGTATCGTCAGCTTGCCAATCAACTAGCAAGTGAGGCTAGTTTCTATAATTCAATAGCGACTTTTTACGGATATCAAGGTGAGTCGATTATGCCATACAGTACGAATTTTTATGAATCAGTGCCACAACCAAAAGCGTATAACCCTTGGATAGGTTCACAGTTTGGTTTCGGTGCAGGTGGTGCTAGTGGTGATACCAATAATAGCAGTGTGAATGGTAGTATGATTGTTAACTATAAACCCGAGTCTGGTGTACGTGGGTGGCAGTTTAATACAATCGGTCAATATGATTATTTAGGTACTGCCGCTGGTGGCAGTTCCAATAAGAACCGGTTATATCTACAGCAAAATGGTGCTTTTATGTATGACAAATATAATGGTATTTTTGCGCAGGCTTCATACTTGAATGACGCTAATGATGGTTTTTATTATGTCTGGAATGAAAATATTGGTTATAAACTGCAGCTACTTAATACTGACCGAATGAATCTGCAATTGGCAGTCGGTCCCGGATTACAACAACGGCATGTGGTTTTGACAAATGTTGCAGGTACTCAACCACAGTGGCTTACCCAGTTAACCTATAACCTTAATTTGAATGATATCCTGACTTTTTATGAACAGCTGCAAAATACAGCAACTCATGCAAATACAACCACCTATTCAATATCGACATTGAATTTGCAGGTAAATAAAAATTTTGGAATAGGTATTAATTATCAGGTAACTTATAATACCAATCCGCCATCCGGTAAGGCTGGAGTTACCACCGTTTCTAGTCTGAATTTGATATATGGGATTAATTAGTAGCAAGTAAGTGTCAACATAAATTAATAATTTTAAAGGTTGGTGGTCATGAAAGTTGGATTTTTAATTTATCCGCGGATGCAATTGATGGATTTAGTTGGTCCTCTGGAGATATTTGAAATGTGGCGGCACTTAAATCCACAATTGGAAAATTATCTGATTGCGGAGAATAGTGGACGGATTCCTTGTGGAGTCGGCGTTGAACTGGAACCTCACTTTACGGTTATGAATGCACCGGATTTAGATTTGTTAATTGTCCCCGGTGGCTATGGACGCTTAGAGCAGGTAACTAATCTATCAGTGATTAAATTTATTCAACGCCAGGCTCGTTGTTGCCAAAAAATTGCCGCAGTTTGTACTGGCGCCTTTTTGTTACAGGCTGCCGGAATTTTAATCGGCAAGACGGTGACTACTTATTGGCGAGCACTTCCCGAACTAGCGCTCGATCCTACTTTAACAATCGCCGAAGAACGGATTATTCGTTGCGCTAAGGTTTGGAGTAGTGGCGGGGTATCCAGTGGGATTGATTTGGCATTGGCGTTAATTGCGGAGCTGGCGGGTAATCAGATGGCTGGAAAAGTTCAGCTAATGTTTGAATATTTTCCCTCGCAGCAAGTTTATGATACGATTCCAGATTTAAACGACTTGCCGGATTATCCGCATGAGGCAGAGGGGGAAGGGCGCCGGCTCCCCCGTTATATTCAGGAATATTTACAGTCACAGTAGTTTCGTTACTGAAAGAGGTCGATGATGCGTAAGAATTATTTTTTAGCAATTGCTTTTCTGATATCGCTAGCCAGTGTGTTATGGTTATTTAGTGATTTTCTAAAAGGTGCATTGGTGGCATGGCTGCTGGTCATGGTTTCACAAAGTTTTGCCATTCGTTTGGAGAATCGATTGCTTGATTCACCTTATAAATTGCTGGTGCAGCGCCGCGAGATAATTTCGGCGGCGATTTTGACGCTTGGCTTATTGTTGGTGTTATTGGTGCCGCTGATTTATTTAACCAGTTATGCGTTCTCAAGTTTTAATTACCAAAAAATTCTGCTGCTGAAATCGAATCTAATTAGCTATGTTGCCTCACTTAGCTGGTTGTCTGTTACGATAAAAGCCAAAATAACTGCTGGACTGGCAAGCCTTGATGGGATGGCGAGAGATGGGCAACATCTAAAGCAGTTATTGTCATTATTACAAAGTTATCTAACAAACCTTGGGAAAGGTGCATTTAACATTGCTTTAGTGGTGACGTTGTTTTTTCTGTTTCATTGGTATCGCCGTAACATCATTAATTTTTTTGTAAAAATTATTCCGTTAGAATTAGCGCAACAGCGACGAGTCTATAAAAATGTCAGCGGGACGTTAAGTATCGTATTTTTAACCATTTTTGCAGTTGCGGTAGCACAAGGGGTGGCATTTGGAGTATTGATGCTGTTTTTTAAACATAACCCACTGCTGCTTGGGTTTTTTATTGCAATTAGTTCAGTGGTGCCGGTATTTGGTACGGCTTTGATTTGGGTGCCGCTGGCAATCAGCGAGGTTGCACAAGGGAATCTTATCGGTGGGCTAATTATTGCCGGTTATGGCAGTTTTGTCTTGTCTTTTTTTATAGATAATTTTGTACGGTTGTTTTTTCTCAATCGAATATCCAAAGTGGTTCAGGTTGACTATAAGATTAATGAGTTTCTATTATTTTTTAGTATTGCTGCTGGAATTGCGGTTGCTGGATTCTGGGGCGCTCTCATTGGTCCGGCATTAATTGCGTTGTTTATTGCCTTATCTAATGCGCTCGCCAAGTAAGTTTATGTGTGCTGCTGCGTATAAAAAATCAGTATAGAATGCGAAAAAGTTAATAGCATAGTGGTAAAAAAATTACCATTTTTAACCGCAGGGAGTGAAAAAACAATATTTATTTAGTGTGCTGGTTAAAAATATATAATTTATTTTATTTAATTACTTCGTTGGTTTTCAGTTTGTTATGTTTTATGGATTATTAATGGGTAGCATTCAGTTAATAAATTTTTGATAAATATCTTGACTTAGTTACGGACTATCAAATATAATGACTACCTCATCAAGGGAGAGGTTACCCAAGCGGCCAACGGGTCCGGACTGTAAATCCGGCGGTTTTACCTTCGCAGGTTCGAATCCTGCCCTCTCCACCAGATAGCGCCTTAAAGCGTAAAAAGTTTCAAAAATTCTTGCACAAATGATTCCCAATATATTAGAATCATGCCAGAATTTAAGACTCTAAAGCGGGAGTAGCATAGTGGTAATGCAGAAGCCTTCCAAGCTTATGATGAGGGTTCGATTCCCTTCTCCCGCTCCAAAGCTCTTATCTTCGTTAAAGACTTTTTGTGCCCAGGTGGCTCAGCCGGTAGAGCACCCCCTTGGTAAGGGGGAGGTCGCCAGTTCGAATCTGGTCTTGGGCACCAGTTAAAATCTTAAATAATTTTCTTATGATTTCCATTTCTCGGAGTTTATAGTATGGCTAAAGAAAAATTTGAACGTACCAAACCGCATGTAAACGTAGGTACAATTGGTCACGTGGATCATGGTAAAACAACCTTGACCGCAGCGATTACAACAA
>JBPOJK010000160.1:0-18322 GCA_052033675.1 Pseudomonadota bacterium | reverse complement strand
GTATTTGAACCACGGCGGGTATTAAAAAATATCAAATCACCGGGCTGTAATTGATCAATACTGACCCGCTTACCTACCCGCGCCATTTCGGCAGCAGTCCGCGGCAAATCAATTCCCAATGATTTTTTAAAGACATAACGGACAAAACCACTGCAATCCATACCGGTATCAGGAGTATTGCCGCCCCATTTATAGGCAATTCCCATTAGGCTGACTGATTGCAGCAACATATTGCCAATCGCATCCTGAGACTGTCTTGATGCGGCAGGTGCTGCCGCTACCGGTGCAGTTTTAGCAGTAGCATTATTCTGATTACTGGTGTCATTATTGCTGTCAGCACCATCATCATTATCATGTGTTGGTGCCGTTAAAATCGCTGATGGATCTTTTACTGATGTTGAATTGCCTGCGCTAGTCGCCGGTGCGGTACTAACCGGTGCGCTGGTAGCAACATTATCAGCAAAAGCAGCCGAAGTAGTAGTTAAAGTGAAGATCCCTAATAATAGCGTCCCCAATATCTTTGGTCGAAATATTATTTTCATGGCGTATTTATCTGTTCTTTTAGCAAAATTTGAATAATTGATAACATTCAATCGTTCAAATCGTAGTGTAAACTTTTTTGACAAATGGCTGCTTGAGCTCATTTATCAACACATTGTAATTATTTTCATCAATTAAATCTGAAGCTTAATAGCAGAATTATCGCAATTTAGCAATTGCTGATTATAAAAATAGATGATTAACCCCCGATTTTCTCATATATCGCGGTTTTTTTCAATCAACGACAACCGTCCGCACTAAAACAAACCACGGATTTTACCTAACGCATCAATATCCAGCCCCCAGATGCAGCAATCAAGAGGTGAGCAAACATTTGATTGTCTAGCCAAGCGCGGCAATTTCAATGCACAGTTGTCCTTACGATCATTTTCACAATTTTTTAATTTTAAACTATTTAATATTTTCTGCTAAAATACTGCATAATTCACTTAAACTACGTTATTTTATTGTAAGGAATCGTAATGTTTGATAAAAACCAACTCGCGGGTCTGATGAAAAAAGCTCAAGAAATGCAAAAGAACATGGAAAAAGCACAGGAAGAAATTGCCAAATTGGAAATTGAGGGCGAAGCTGGTGCTGGAATGGTTAAAGTCATTATGACCGGAAAACATGATCTCAAAAAAGTAATTATCGATGATAGCGTTATGGATGACAAAGAAATGCTGGAAGACTTAATTGCGGCAGCTGTTAATGATGCTAATCGTAAAGTAGAAGAACAAAGTTCGACGAAAATGGGCAGTGCTACTGCCGGAATGCCATTTGGCGGTGGCATGCCAGGCGGATTTAAGTTTCCATTCTAATCAATAAATATAAATCTCACCATCCGGTGAGATTTATATTTTGCAGATAACACAAATAAAATCATTGCTCTTTATAGCTAAGCAATAATTTATACTACTTCAATAAGTCTTTTATCATGTCACGCAAGCGCTGATTATCTTCAGCAATAGTCGGATTTTTAAATATGTCATTGGCAATAAATGTCGGCAATGGTGTTGCGCCAACAAATTTAAATGAATTATGAATGGCGATAAAAGCATCATCAACACCTAAACCATGGAAAAATTGATTTTTATCGCTAAATGCCGCAAGCGGTGCATTGGCGGTAATTGACAACATATATTTATTGGTCAGTAAGCCGCCACTGCCATATAAACCACCCGCGACATCACGTCCATCACTGCGATAAATTTTTGCGTGCCCATGCATAAAAACCTCATCAATATATTTTTTAGCCAACCATGGCAAACCCATCCAATACATAGGGAATTGCAAAATAATGATGTCACACTCAAGCAACCGTTTAACTTCATAATCCAGATCGTAGCCATCATCAATAGCGGTTAATGTATAACTAACATTAGCTTCTTTTAATACCTCGGTAATAGTGTCAATAAAATGTCCGGTTAATTTGCCCTCAGCAAAGCCACCCCAATGTTGATGTCCATTTATAATATGAATATCGCGTATCATCTTAACCCCTTTTAATAAATTAAACAATTGTTGTGCTGCATTGCGATTGTAGAATTTTGGACTTCACATCAGTCTAAATTTCCCCTCTAATCGCGGGATGAATTATAGCACAGGCGGTTTTTATAAAACTTAACCACTAAGTTTTTTCACCGCACAACCATGCCACTATGCTCAGCAATTATATGACTACGTTTTTGCGTAGTTGTGGAAAATAGTTATAAGTTCTACAATATTCGTTGGAGATATGTTATTTTATACCAATGAATTTACTTTGTAAGGAACGAATTAATGCGAAAATTATTAATTCCGCTGCTATTATTAACTCTGACGGGTTGCCAGCAAAATGATCAACATTACAATGGTTATGTGGATGCCGATTTAACCTATTTATCCAGCGACTATAGCGGCAGAATTGCAACATTAAATGTTTCCCGAGGCAACTGGGTTGCCTCCGGAGAATTGCTGTTTAAACTGGAGCAGGATAGTGAAAGCCGTAACATCGCAATCAGCCGCACCCAACAGCAAAATTTACAATCACAACAAAAAGAACTAAGCGTACGATTATCTTATGCAAAGCTTAATTATCAGCGGATAGTGCAGTTGCAAGCGCAGGGCGCCGCCAGTAATGATGAATTGGATCAGGTGCGTCAAAATCTTAAAGTCTTGGAGAATCAGTATTCGGCACTAAACGCCCAATTAAGCGGCAACAATCTTGATACCGATCAAAAAATCTGGCAATTGCAGCATAAGCAAAATTCGGCGGCAGAATCGGGAATTGTTTTTGACACTTATTTCAACCCACATGAATATGTTACCGCTGGTGCACCAATTTTATCGTTAATTACTGCCAATAACATAAAAATTATTTTCTTTGTTCCGGAACCGCAATTAGGCAAGCTCCACCTCGGAGAAACCATAACCTATACCAATGATGGTAATTCGCACCCGGAAAGTGGCGTAATTAGCTATATCTCAGCCAAAGCCGAATACACACCGCCAATAATATTCTCGAGTGAAGATCGGCATAAGCTGATATTTCGGGTTGAGGCACGATTGAATAATCCAGATTTAACGACTATTCACCTTGGTCAACCGGTTACTTTGGAACTACAGCCATGACTGAATTCGCGATTGATGTAAAAAACATGACCAAAATTTTTGGCACTAAAACCGTGGTGAATGATATTTCGTTACAAGTTCCCCGTGGTGCCATTTTTGGCTTTCTCGGTTCAAATGGCAGTGGCAAAACTACTACCATCCGGATGATTTGCGGCTTACTTACGCCAACTTCCGGCAGCGGGACCTGTCTTGGACACAATATCTTAACCGACAGCGCCCAAATCAAGCAGAAAATCGGTTATATGTCGCAACGGTTTAGCTTTTATGCCGGCTTAACGGTCTATGAAAATCTGCGTTTCGTTGCAGATGTTTATCAAATAAACAATCCGGAAGCAGAAATAATCCGCATAATGGAAGATCTCAACCTGCAACCCTACCGCGACATCAAAGCCGGTGGTCTGTCCGGCGGCTGGAAACAATCATTGGCACTGGGATGCTGTTTACTTCACCGTCCGGAACTGCTCTTTTTGGACGAACCAACTGCGGGAGTTGACCCCAAGGCGCGCAAAGATTTTTGGGATTATCTCCATAAAATATCTATCCGTGATGGAACAACAATACTAGTCACTACCCATTATATGGATGAAGCCGAAAAATGCACCGAATTAACTTATATCAATTTGGGAAACATGCTATATAGCGGCACAACTGCCGCGATTATTCCATTTTCCGGAGTTAAAAGTTATCTGGTTACTGGCAATCGCGAGTCACAACACGCATTAGTTGCTGAAATTAATGCTAATTATCCCAGGATTTTGACTACTTTTGCCAATAATGAGCTGCGCATATCATCTACCGAAGTAGATAATCTGCAATATTTAATTAACAGCCAAACAAAGTTTGACTTTATTGCTGCAACGCCTTCATTTGAAGAAGTTTTTATTGGACTGATACCATAATGAATACAATTACGTCTTTTTCCCTGCGCAGGGTTTATGGGCTAGTTAAAAAAGAATTTGCCCTGATTTTCCGTGACCGCGGAACTATCGCCATGTTGATAATTTTACCGATCATGCTGTTGATAGTTTTTGGCTTTGCGATCCGCCTAGATCCCAAAAATCTGCCTACGACCATCATTAATTATGATAGCTCACCATTAACCCGTAGTTTTATTACCAAATTACAGGCTTCTGGCTACTTTAAAATTGATGATAACTCTGGAAATGAAGCCACCGCCAAAGCGGCTCTTGAAACCAGTCAAACCAGTTTTGTAATTACGATTCCCGCGAATTTCACCCGCAATTTTATTCGTGGCACAAATCCGCAATTATTGGTAGAGCTAGATGCTACCGATCCGGGCAGTAGTGCCAGCGCGCTTAGTAACATCCAGCCAATTTTAGATCAGACGCTAACTGAATTTACCTCACGCAGCCTGCAGCCGCCACTGGCACAAAATATTACCCGTTCCGCTGAGTTGGTAATTCACCGTAATTATAATGAATCTAATCGCAGCGAATATAACATAGTCCCAGGATTAATCGGGGTTTTGCTTACCTTGACCATGGTTATGCTGACTTCAAGTGCAATAACCTCAGAAATTACCGCAGGAACGATGGAAATGCTGTTAACTACCCCATTGTTGCCGATTGAAATAATTATTGGCAAGGTTTTACCCTATATTGTTCTGGGATATCTGCAATTAACCAGCATTCTGATTTTTGGTAAATTATTGATTAATATTCCATTTGCCGGCAGTATCTGGCTGCTTTATCTATCAACCGCACCATTTATTATTGCCAACCTGATGATTGGAATGATATTTTCGACCATCGCCAAGACCCCAATGCAAGCGATGCAGCTAAGTATTTTCTTTCAGTTGCCATCAATGTTTTTAACCGGCTATGTCTTTTCTTTTTACGGAATGCCGGCATGGGCGCGCGCGATTGGCTCTTGTCTGCCAATGACCTATTATATGCGGATTACTCGTGGAATTATGCTGAAAGCCAATGCGTTTACTCAGATTGTTCCGAATGTCTGGCCAATTGTGATCATCGCTCTGGTGTTGATGTTAATTACCAGCAAAGTTTTCCGCAAGACTTTGGATTAGAATTTATCCAGATTTTAGCGTAAATTATTAACTTTGAGTTTTTTCGCGCTGGTTGTAAGTGCAAAATCAACGAACCAAAGAAAAAATCACCGACAGCGCACAAAATTATTATCATAGAAAAAATTAGCTATTTAGCTTAACTACAATAACAGGAATAACCGTAAAATGAAACAACTAACTTTAATCTTGACCTTAAGCAGCATTCTTAGCGGCTGCGCGCTTTTTTCGCCAGAATATCAACAGCCATCAATTACCCCACCCAGTCAAACTAGGACCGGGTTAAATTTTGAATCAAACAGCACTGATTTTAGCCAACTGCAATGGTGGAAAAAATTTCAGGATCCATTACTCGATGACTTGATTACTCAAGCCTTGAAAAATAATAACGAACTAAAAATGGCACAGGGTAATATTCTTCAAGCGCAGGCACAATTAAAATCCGCTGAATATGCCTGGATTCCAACACTCTCTGCCAGCGGCATGGGATTGGCCGGCAACACCTACATGACCAACATGACTCCGCAAGGTTCACTTGCCCGCGCGTTGCCATCAGGAAGCGTTGGTAATACCAATTTCAATGTTTGGGAAGGTGGCTTTGTTCCTAGCTATACATTTAATGTTTTTGCCAATATCAACCAAACAAAACTTGCGCGGGCATCTTTGGAAATGCAGCAAGCCGCCTTTAATGCTACCCGTCTTAGCATCATCAGTCAGATTAGTGGCGGTTATTTTATGTTGTTAGGACAAAAGCAGCAATTGGTTTTACAGCAGCAATTAATAAAGGACTTAAACACGCTAATCCAATTACAACAGCTTAAAATTTCGGTTGGTACTAGCGATCAAACTAACTTAAAATTACTGCAACAGCAATACGAGGACGCCAGTGCCAAAATTCCGCAAATTGAAAATAGCATTGCCGCTACCGAAAATGCACTAAAAATACTACTGGGAGAAAATCCTGGTAAGATAAATTCATCCGGCGATCTTGAACATTATGATCTAAAGGAAGTCATTCCGGCAAATCTGCCCTCGGCAATTTTAAAAAATCGACCGGATATCCTGTTAGCCGAAGATAATCTAAAAATGGCCAATGCCAATGTTGGCTTGGCCAATTCGGTATTTTTTCCAACCATTAGCCTGACTGGTAATATTGGCGGTGCTTCGGTAGCATTAAGTAATTTATTTTCAGTTGGAACCGGATTTTGGTTTATGCAGGCTGCTGCCAATATGCCAATCCTAAATGCCAGTAGTTATGAGCAAATCAAAGCTGCAAAAGGTGGGTATTACGTAGCGTATTACAATTATGTCCAAACTGTCAAGACGGCTTTTGCCGATGTTGATAATAACCTCACCAACCAGCAAAAAATGGATGCTGCTTATGCTGCCAGCAAAAAATCATACCAAGCTCTAGCGGAATACTGTCAACTGATTGAAACTAAATATCAGGTGGGTACTGCTGATAAATCAACCGCTTTAAATGCCCGGCTGTTACTGGATAATTCGGCCTTAAATTTAAACTCCGCCAAAATGCAGCAATTAAATAGCATCGTTGGAGTTTATCAATCATTGGCTGGTGGTTATGTGGTTAATGAATCTTCAACAATAAGAACTAATGTGACGGATAATTAGGCCGGATTATAGAGAACTTAGAACTAGATATATTGAGTTTAACACACAATTACCACAATGCGCTGATTCTGTTTCTTGATTACCTATAAATGACTCGATGTGTTCGTGCCATCACATAAATTTGAAGATGGCACGCATATTTATCTAAAGAACGGCCTGACTAGTTATTACTTGAATATGTTAAAGCTTGTTGTACCCATTCGGTGGCAAGTTTTTCAAATTCTTCAACTGTATTGCTACTCATGCGGAATTTTTCACCACTAATAGTTGTAACAGTTTCCTTCAATAACTTATCACTTTGGCTATCGACAACCTTAATCTCAACAACCATAACTGGTTTTTTATTGTCTAGACCAGTAGCCATTGAGGCTAACTTTATGGCGGCAGAAATTGGCACCAGATTGCGGAGTGCAAAATTATCACCTTCTAAAACTGCACCGGTAATTGCAACGTTAACTCGTGCAACACCTACTCCAGACTTGGTAACAATCGGAAGTTTTTTGCCTACAATTTGTTTGATTCCCTGATCGATATTTGCACGCGCCTGCTCAATTTGTGCTGCAGTTACCCCGCTTTCAGTAGCGGTCTGATATAGTGCAACTGGTGTCAATATCGCACCATGGTAGTCGCTAATTTTTGCTTGTGGATCTTTATAACTATAGATTTGCGTTCCCTCTGGGCTTGGGATTGGTTTTAATAGGCTATAATTTGGAAGAAACCCTGGCGCCTTAGTCGAGGGATCCATTTTAGTTGCGCAACCAGAAATTAATATACCAAAGCTTAGTGCTAAAGTGGCAGTCCGTAATTTTTTCATAGCTAATTTCCTAAAAAATTTTTGGAGATATTACAAGACTATATTATTAATTGATTTTGCGGTTTTTGTGTAGCTATTTTTGCTATTTTACTTATATTTAATAAAATTCTGGTTTTAAAAGTTCCCTACCCCCAATCAAAAAACTGGCTAAAATCAGCTATAAACATTGCCACCACAAGATTTATTAGCTCATGCAATAATTGAGTTTATTTACAACACTTAGCTCTTTGTTTAAACATAAGTCAATAAAAGTAGCCGGATACAAGCTCCTATCGGCATGAGCTTTCTTTGAGATTCCCCCGAACAGTTAAAACCGATACTGCGACTTATGATTCGAGGGAATTAAAATACTAACTGTTGTTACGCACACATTGATATTTTAGCGTTAAATTATTGAGTTTGACGATTTTGCGTACTGATTACTTGTATAAAATCAGCAAGCAATGAGAGATATCAGTAATTTAGAGCTAAAGTCTTTATTATGCGTAACACCATATATTAAATAAAAGTTTGTCTCGTAATCGCAAATTACACAATTACTTCTGTTTACGAATTGGAGCCTTGCGTGCTTTAGTTTCCAATAACGCAGCATCATCTGCGACCGTATCAGTTTGAATTGCCTGCGATAACTGGGTAACAACCGTTTCAACCTCCGGCACATAGCGTCCGCCAGCGGTCAAAATTTCACGAATCGAATTCACCACTTCATCATGGATGCCATTAACCTTGACATATTCACGCAAAGAGTCAAGTGCAATCTGGCGATCATAGCGCACCACCATTGCCTGATTTTTGATAATTTCATGAATATCCTGGTCACGTAATTGCGGATCCAGTTTTTTGAGATCCTGCACCGCTAAGCGAATAACCAGTTCATACATTACATGGCGAATATTTTGGACCAAAATCAAAAAACGCACCATTGCTTCAATGCGCGATTTTAATGGAATATTGGTTTTGATTTCTTCAATATGTTTATCCATTAATGCTTTACGATCCAACTGAGTTTCACTTGGAATAAAACGCGGCACTTCTTTATCCGTTCCCCAAAATTTTTGAATCATCGGGTTTCCCCACAGGCTAAAGAAAATTTGCTCGGTGATATTATCCCGTAACTTGGTTGCATTCACTAAATATTGATTGACTAGCCCAGCTGTACTATTTTGCCACTGTAAAAATGGATTATCTTCAGTTATCACCGCACGTTTATTACTAACTTTATCAGCGGCAGTAGCAAACATTTTTACCCATGGATTAACATTATCCGCAAATAAAGTGTAACTCATCCGTAACGGACGGAGATTTTTAACCTTTTCCGACACATCGGGACTAGCAAAAATATTAAACCATGGATGAACAAATTTATCATACATAAAACTTAAGGTTTCCGAAGCCTTAGCAACTGTAGCAAACGCGCGGTCATCTTCGACAGAGTTGTAGCCTAGCGCTTTGATGTCTTCAATTGTCCGCGGTTCATAGTGCGATTCCAGCTTACCGCTCACTTCAGCACCTTCCGGAGTATCAATTACCAATTCATACAATCCAGGTGCCAAGATATCAATAGTGTCCATATTTTCAACAAATAACTCATCTTCACGTTTACCAACCTTAGTCGCAGTGAAAATAGCCAAATGCCCAACCTTGTGATTTAAGCAATAAACAATAGTTTTACCACTGGCGCGAATCTCTTCGGCATCTTTATATAAATCGGCAATCCACCCTGCAGATTGTGCCGGTGGACTAATATTGTCGCCATCGGAAACAAAGGTAATTAGTGGCGAAGTAATCAACCGTGGATCCAAACGGATACCATCTGAGGTAGTCAAATTACCGGTAGTCAACTGATTGCCGACAAATAATTTATCAACCAACCATTTAATTTCCGGCGTATTAAATTGAATAAAATCCCCCCACCATTTTTCAAATTGTAAGTAGCGCTCGCCATCATTGTCAATATTGGCAAACAAATCATATTGCTTACTCCATAAGAAGTTAGCCGGATTCAATAAGTCAAAGTTTAATATCAGATAGGTACCATCGAACTTACCGCCACCTAAATCACCCAAGAATGAATTTATCCATGAACCACCAACCAAACCACCAGTATAGCGCATCGGATTGGAACCACGAACACCATTCCAATACGACAATGGTGAACCAGCAATTAAAATCGGACCAAAAATATCCGGGCGCTGCATCGCGCTAAACATCGTCAAATAGCCAGCGGCACAATTACCAATCGCACACATTTTCGGACTATCAGGATGACGTTTGGCAACTTCCTCATAAAATTTAACCTGACCGTGGATGATATCTTCATAAGTCTGCCCTTCAACCGGAGTAGAATTAAATCCAACAAAGTAAACCGGATGACCATTTTTTAAAGCATCACCGATTTCGCTATCTTTTTTAAAACCACCGATACCCGGACCCTGTCCAGCACGTGGATCTTGAATAACGTATGGACGTTTGGTATTATCGGTTACCACGCCAGTTGGTGGCAGCATTCGTGCCAGCCAATAATTGATTGGACGAGCAAAATCTTTACCATCCATGAGTTTTTCAAAGGCAAAATTAAGCACCGTTGAAGATGGATCATTGGTCATATCCACCATTTCATTACCGCGCTTACGCATTACATCCAGATATAACGCACTGCGCTGGGCATAATCAGTAACATAATCCTGAAATTGTTTAGCTACATTGGTTAACGGAATCCCATCCATTAAGGTCGGAAGCTTAAAATTAGCAAATTGGTCATTAAACATTACCTGCTCCTAGCATTTATATTAAATTAAATAATTCAACTACATTGTATGCAATCATCAGTTCTTCATTGGTTGGAATAACGTAAACCGGAATTCTCGAATCTTTGCCGCTAATTAAATGTGGCGTCCTTCCTCCAACCGCTTGTTGATTAGTCTCTTTGTCCAAGGTAATTCCTAACCAGCTTAATTTGCTAATAATTCGCGCCCGGAAGTCCGCGTCATTTTCACCGATTCCGGCAGTAAATACCAAACCATCCAGTCCCTCAAGTGCGGCAGCATAAGCACCGATATACTTCAACACATCATATTCAAAATACTGTAGCGCCTGAACGGATTCTTCGGTATGACTAGCTTCAAGAACTTGCATATCTTCAGATAAGCCCAAAGAAGCACCCAATAAACCACTATGTTTTTCCAGCTCCTGTTCAAGACCTTCGGCGGTGTAAAAACCCTCTTTAAGCAAATAGAACACCGCATCAGCAGGAAAATCTCCCGAACGAGTTGCCATTGGCACGCCGGTAATCGCACCAAACTGCATTGAAGTATCGATACTTTTACCATCTTTCATCGCACATAAACTGGCACCGCCACCCAGATGGGCAACTACGACTTTTTTGGCGGTGGGCATTACTGATGGTAATTGGCGGCTAATATAGGCATAGGAAATACCGTGAAATCCCCAATGACGAACACCTTTAGCAATAATTTCCGGCGGAACCGGATAAAATTCGGCAACTTTCGGCATTGTGCGATGAAACGACGTATCAAAGGTCGCACTTTGTTTAATCGTTGGAAATGCCCGCGCCAATGCCCTAGCACCCTCAACCTCAAAATGCTGGTGAGTGGGTTCAATCCGACTCAGTCCATCCAGATACTCAAGATTTTCATCATCTAAAATTGTGGCATTAAGAAATTTATCACCGCCCAAAACAATCCGGTGTCCGGCATAACCAATATCAACCGCTGGAAATTTTTGTTTTAAGACTCCAATTAAATGGGTTAATGCCGCCTCATGCGATAGCGCACCGCTAAAATTCTCGCTATATAATGCCACGCCCTGATTATCTTTAAATTTCAAAACTGCCGCCGTTGACATTCCACTAAAACCACCCTGAGCGGCTAGCTCTGGTCGCGCCGCGTTAAGGACATAAAGGGCAAATTTCAAACTAGTTGACCCAGAATTAATTACTAATATTCCTGTTTGTTGAGACATCATAACTCCTCTTAGCTATTGGTTATTGTGAGCAATCAAGGCTGCTGCGGCAATTGAATGGATACGAGTTTGCTCGTCATCCGAACGACTGGTAACAATAATCGGTACTTTAGCCCCTAATATAACATCGGCGGCATCGCCCCCCCCCATAAACACCAAGGCTTTATATAATGGATTGGCAGATTGTAAATCCGGAAGAATCAGAATATCGGCATCACCCATAATTGGTGATTTAAAATGCTTGATTTTAGCTGATTCAGGAGAAATTGCAATATCCAAATCAATTGGTCCATCGACGATACAATCAGTAATTTGCCCACGATCCGCCATCTTAGATAAAATCGCCGCATCGGTAGTTGCTGGAATTTTCAAATTAACCACTTCAACTGCGGCAATTACCGCAACCTTAGGCTTTTCCCAACCCAAAGCCCGTGCCATATCCACCGAATTTTGGATAATTTGAACTTTTTGCTCTAAAGTTGGCGCAATATTCATTACCATATCCGCCAAAAAAATCAACCGGTTATATGATGGTAAATGGATCAAGCCACAACTACTGATCAAGCGCTGAGTCCGTAGATTGTATTCTGGCTGTATCACTGCATGCATCATCACATCGGTGTGTAAACTTCCCTTGACCAAACAATGAACCGCACCATTTCCAGCCAGCTCTGCCGATTTGGCAGCTGCGGCAATATCATCTTTAACATCAATAATTTTTAACGCACTGATATCCAGGTGGTTGTCGGCTGCAATTTGCTTAATTTCCGCTTCCGGCCCAATTAATAATGGTTCAAGGATGCCCTCCTGGTAGGCTTGAATTGCACCGTCCAAACTCACTGCCGAACGTGGATCAACCACCGCCGCAGGTAAGCGCCCTAATTGTTTACATTTATCAATTAAAAAATCCAAATTCATCATAACCATCTCCTCACAAACCTAATTTAACATTATAAAATCATCAACTATTCCAAGATGATAGATTAACCGTCAATTTTGTGGAACATTTTGTTAAAAACGATTGCTGCCACCTGTCATTATATTACTTTTATTCCCTCACAACGCTAAAATATGCACTGTTCCCATCTAACTAATTCTTTATATTATGATTTATTGTGTAAAACCACTTTTTGGGTTTACACAATACTCTGCAAGGAACCATTAATCTATAAGACCCCAAGTCACCCAGAATAACAACCTGATTTAATATATTATAATTAACAAGAGTAAATTCATTGTAGACCATTAAGTAACATTTCTACAAATTGTTCGACACGTAAATCATACTCGTCTTTCTTCCAATTTCGAAATAACAAATTAATTGATGAATACCCCCTAATTACATTGATCAGCAGTTCAACATCAATATTTCCGCGTAAATTATACGGTTTTAAACGCGCATTCAAAATCTCAAACCGTTGTTTAAGAAAATTTTGCTGGATTTTATTAAATTCGACAGAGTCGCTAAAATGATGGATTTGATCCAAATGGAAAATAACCAAATCAAGATGTTCTTCATAATTATCAATAAATGCCCTTACTAATATTTGCAACTCTTGTTTAAGACTATTCGAATTTGCTAGCTCCCGAAACGCAGCTAGTGTTCTATCCATCCATTTACTAAAAATTGTCAAATATAACTGATTTTTATCTATAAAATATTTAAAAATCAACCCCTCAGAAAAACCAGATAATTCAGCAATTTGTTTTGTTGACGTTCGGTCAAAGCCATTTTTAGCAAATAAGGTTAAAGCAGCATCCAATATACTTTGTTCAGTATTAATCCGTTTTTGACTTTTTTTTGGCACTCGTATATCCAATTGATTCATAATGACATCCATTTATTACAAAAAACAATTAACTAATATTACATGCACATCCATATTTTAACACTAAGTTATTGAGCTCTACCATTTTGCACACTAAAAAGTGAAAATAAAATCAATAACTCACTACTAAAAATACCACCTTTAAATATAAAATTACTCACCAACATTTAATTTTTGCCCACGCGGTAAACTTTGCATAAACGGTGGTAAAAAACAGAGAAAAATACCAGCAACAGAAAAAATTACAAAGATTCCAATATATGCAAGTAGCGTCGACTGGCGGTTAATTGACCACGATGATAGTACCAATAATTGATATTGACTTAACTGATGAGCCGTATCTGATATGATAAAATGAAATCCATGATTATAGCGGTTTACGTGAGAAGCAAGATCATGCCAGCTAACCTGTGAATTCACAGTTACCAACGTTGCTGTTATTGATGCGCCTACTGACCCGGCAAAGGTACGGAAAAAATTAAACACCCCTGCGGCATCGTTGATTAAAGATTTTTGCATCCGCAGATATGCAGTATTGTATAAAATTGCCATACAGCAAACAATACTAAAAGAAACAAAAGTTTGTGAAATAAATAATGCGGGAAGGTCTGGCGTTGTGTTGATAAAGCAAAAAATGGCTTGCCCAATCACATAGGTAAGACAGCATGTAATCAATAATAACTTAGAATTAACTTTTGTTCCGATTAACAATACCAACGGTGTAAATAAGATACATAAAACACCCCGTGGAGCCAATAGATAACCAGAGGTATCAACCTGATAGCCCCAGATGGTCTGCAATACATCCGGCAAATAGGTCATAAAAGCATTACAAACCATATAATAAAGAAACATAAAGATACAGCACAATGAAAAATTCCAATCTTTGAACACCGCCAAATTTATAACCGAATGTCCCCTAGCCGCGCGCCAGAAAAAATAGATTAAAAATAATATCGCGACACCAAATATACCAGTCATCACAAATGACTGGAACCACATATAAGTATTTCCCTGATCAATAAACAATTCTAAACAACCAATGCCAATTGCAAAAAAGATAAAGCTTAAATAATCTATTTTTACATCCTGAATTGGGGTTTCCTCCATAATGAAAAATATAATAAAAAATGCAAAAATTAGTAATGGTAGATTAACATAGAAAATCCAGCTCCAATTAATATTTTGAACCAAATAACCGCCAAACGTCGGACCAATAATTGGTCCAGTTACCAAGGTCGTAGTCAAAACACTCATCATTTTGCCGCGCTCTTCTTCGCCAAAATGATTAACTATATACGATTGAGCCATCGCAGGGAAGAAAGCACCACCCACACCTTGTAATGCACGATAAATAACCATTTCGGTTAAGGTATTAGACAATCCACACATAATAGTGCAAATCGCAAAAATTAAAGTGGTAACTAAGGCAACTTTTCTCATTCCAAATTTGTTAATCACCATCCCTGACATGGGCATACATATTGCCGCAGAAACCATATAAGATGTCAAAGTAAGCGAAATATCATCCATATTGGCACCAAGCGCACCCATCAGATTCGGCAGCGCAACCGCAACAATGGTTAGATTAATTACTTCAGCAAGCGCTAGGGCACATGTTGCATAACAAATGATACTACGTTTTTGTAGCCAAAAATTATGTTCCACGCTATTGTCCTTTATTTTCATAAACGGTAGCACTTTCTATTTGATAGCCGCCACCCAAAACCTGATAAAGATTAACCAAACTATTAATCTGTGCTAATTTGGCTTGATTATAATTGTCCTGCGCGGTGTCCATTTGTAATTTATAGTCTAGAACCGATGCATAACTTACAGCACCTTTTTGAAAGCGGATTTGCGAAAGTTTATATGTTTGTCCTGCTACTGCTAATTCCTGATCATATAATTTTAAACTATCGGCGGAGTTTTTCTGCCAGCTGATGCTATCTTGAACTTCACTAAATGCAGAACGTACCGCACTAACATAACTGTTCGCCTGTGCCTGATACTCAGCTTTGGCTTTATCAACTTTACCATAATTGGCTAAATTTAATACCGGTATGGTTGCACTGACAAAAGAAAACCAATAGGTTGAGCCAAAAAAGTTACTATTTTCAAAAGAACCATAATTTTCCGCTCCAACCGGAGCTAGAATGTTTAGTGTTGGGAAAAAGTTGCTGTATGCAGCACCAATTTTAGCGTTTGCTATTTGTAGATTATAATTTGCAATCATAATATCTGGTCGCTGCAACAGAATCCTTGATGATAAATTTTTTGGAATTATGGCGCTAGTCTTGACTTGCTCCAAACTGATATCCGTCGAATATGTCCCAGGATTATGATTTAATAACACTTGTAACGTATTTTGTAAGGACGTGATATTTTGACGAATTTGTGGGATCTTAGCCTTTAGACCTAATACTTTTTGCTGATTATCACTAACCTCCAGATTTGATATCAATCCTTTTTGAAGTTGATCAGCCAATAAATTTTGCTTTGCTTGTAAATCATTTACCGCTTGATTAAACAATACCAGCTGCTGATTTGCTGCGATTAATTGAAAATAAGTACTTGCAGCTTGTGACAATAAAGTTATCCGTAAAGCATTTAATTTAGCCTGCTGCAGCTTTATATTTAATTTTGCTATTTTATTGTTATCTATTTGGGAAGCAACATTCAAATTATAACTCGCGGTTAACCCCAAATAATTATCATAACCATTAACAAATAGTGGTGGGAAATTACCGGTAAAATTACCGCCACCAAGATTTATTGTTGGAACCCACTGCGAGTTAACAATTTTTAGATTACTTTGTGCCGCTTCAATATTTGCCGAAGCTGCTGACAAATCCGCATTATTTGCCAGAACCTGTTTAATCAGTTCATTTAATTGCGGATCATTAAAACGCTGCCACCATGCCAGCGCAGCAATATTGGAACTAGACTCCTGAGTATTGAATAATCTAGAATTATCTGACCACTTATCAGGAATATTCACATTTGGCTGAGAATATTCAGGTCCACCAAACATCGCACAAGCACTAATAGCTAATGGTAGAATGATGATAAATTTATGTAATTTCATGGTAATACTTTCCAGTTATTAGTTTGTAGTGTTTACTTTAACGTAGCTGCTAGCACCGACCCGGAGCGGGAAATTTGGATCTTGGTTCAAGGCAACCCGAACTGTAAAACGTTGCGTAACTTTAACCCAATTACCGGTAGCATTTTCTGAAGGCAACAGTGCAAAAGTATTCCCGCTGACTGAACTAATACTCTTTATAATTCCGTGATACATATGAGAATACATATCTAGCTCTACAGCTGCAGGTTGACCTACTTTCAAACGTTCTAATTGCGTTTCTTTAAAATTTGCATCAACCCACCAACTTCCATTATCAACTAAACCAAAGACTGGATCGCCAGCCTTTACCAGCTGTCCCTTAACTAAGTTCAAATTTGCCACGTAACCATCTACTGGAGCGTAAACTTTGGTGTAATCATTATAGTTTAAGGCATTTTGAACATCATTTTGTGATACAGAAACCTGCGAATATGCGGCATTGTACTGCTGTTTGGCTTGATCCAGCAGCGCCTGTGCCTGATGTACCTGTTGAATCGCAATCGTATCTTTTACTGCATACGTCTGCATATCTTGTTGTGAGCCAGCTTGCGTTTGATACAAATCATGATAGCGGTTAGCTAATTGCTTGGCTAGCACCTCATCTGCTTTAGCCTTGTCCAAATTGGTTTCTGCAACCTGGATTTGCTGCTTCATCGATGCAAGTTGATTCTGGGCTATTAATTGATTATTTTTTGCTTTTGCAAGTTGAACTGCGTAATCCTGTGGATTAATGGTTATTAATAACTGACCTTTTTTTACATACTGGTTATTATCAACATAAATACTTTGTACGAATCCAGTAATTTTTGGTGCGACATCCATTAAATTAGCTCCCACATATGCATCATCGGTATTGGGATAATATTTTTCATATAAATAGTACCCACCAATGAATATTAATATTAACATGGCGATAGTAGCACCCTTTACAATGCTAGCAACGTTGGTTTTATTTTCCAATTTTGAGATAGATGTATTGTCAA
Source organism: Pseudomonadota bacterium (assembly GCA_052033675.1). Classification (GTDB taxonomy): domain Bacteria; phylum Pseudomonadota; class Gammaproteobacteria; order Burkholderiales; family UBA11063; genus Aquella. Next base: position 759 of record JBPOJK010000160.1, on the reverse strand, counting down.
ATTTTGATTCGTTTTCAAGTTCGCTCATTGAGTCCTCCAATTTAAATTAAGTGAGCACTCACTATTTTATATCAAGATAACAGTAAATGTCAAATCCTCATAATTAACACCATTGTATGTCAATCACAATAAAACACCATACCAAATAATATACTGACATAATTACCCCTATTAATTTTCTTTACTACAATATAACAACAAATTATTATTCCTGACAAAAATTTCCCACAACAAGCAAATAGAGTTACATATATGAGTTACATATATAAATAAAATTTAAACTATTTCATTGTTAAATTAAAACAAGCAGAAAATAATAGAGCAAATTTGTAGTATAATAGTAACTTTGTTTGGTATATAAAAATATACTAAAAATCTATTTGACAAACAACTTTAGTAGACTCTAAAATAATGTATTACAATCGTTTGAATTACTAAATAACCAGCATTGGATAAAGCACCATTAATGAATGAACTATTAATCTCCCTGCAAAACGTAACCTTTGGTTATAACAGCGAAAAACCAGTCATAAAAAACCTTTCGCTGCAAATCCCCAAAGGAAAAATTACCGCCATCATGGGTGGTAGCGGCAGCGGCAAAACCACGGTGTTACGGCTGATTTCTGGACAGATTTTTGCTAATTCCGGAATGATTAGCCTTTTTGGCGAACAACTAAATGATGCCAGCAAAAGCCAAATTCAGCAAATTCGGATGCAAATGGGCATGCTGTTTCAGTTTGGCGCACTCTTTACCGATAT
>JBPOJK010000167.1:0-27882 GCA_052033675.1 Pseudomonadota bacterium | reverse complement strand
ACCCAAATCGAATCAACTGGCGTACTAACTGCCAATGGAGTACTATTGCGATCGGTAATAGTTCCACGCATCGCAGTTAATTTAATCGTCCGCAGCACTCGGGTGTTAAGCTGGTCATTTAAAAACTGGTGATTAAAGGTATTGATATACACCAGTCGTAAAATAATGGCACAACTGATTGCCAAGGCAATATAATTGATAATCGCCACCCGATCGCTTACTTTACCAACTGCCACCGCTGGTACCGCCGCTGCAGCAACCTTAACGTTATCGGATTGTTTTATCTGCCAATATAGTTTTTGAATATCATCATTGACCAGCATGATCGGCTAGCTCCACTAGATGTTGTTTATCTGCAGGAATCAACCCCAAATTTCTTGAGGCATAATCCTGAACCATTAAGCTGGAAGAATATGTTCCATTCTCTAATTCCAGCCGCGTATATTCTTTATTTAAATTTTCAGCCTTATTTTGCAAATCAGCTAGTTTCATATAACCTAGCCGCGCTTCAAAACGCTCATGCGTAAGGTAAAATGCATTAATTAGTAGCGCTACTACCAATATTAAATTAATCACTCTTAGCACGGCTTCGCTCCAATGTCCGCATAATCGCACTGCGACTGCGAATGTTCTCACCCAATTCACCAATACCGGCTTTAACTTTACGCGCAATTACCCGAAAATCACTTTCTTTGGGATTAGCCAATACCCACTTAGGCAAGTTTTCGCCGCTCGCTAATGTTGCAAAGCTGGTCTTGACAATTCGATCTTCTAGCGAATGAAAGCTAATCACCACTATCCGCCCCTGCTCATTCAATAAATCGCCAGCGGTTTGAAGAAAGCTTTCCAGATCACCAAGTTCGTTATTGACTTTAATTCGCAGTCCTTGAAAGGTTCTGGTTGCCGGATGTTGACCTTTTTCACGAAAAGGCATTATTTTAGCAACAAGATTAGCCAATTCACTAGTAGTGGTTAATGGTTTAGTCTGCCGCTGGTTAATAATCTCGCGCGCGATTCGCCGCGAAAACTTCTCTTCGCCGTAGCGCCACAAGACATCGGCTATTTCACACTCTTCGGCACTATTCAACCATTGCGCAGCGCTAATGCCACTGCTATTATCCATCCGCATGTCTAACGGAGCATCAAAACGAAAACTAAACCCACGTTCCGGAGTATCCAATTGCGGAGATGAAACCCCTAAATCCAATAATATTCCATCAACGCCACTAAGCCCTTGCCCAGCCAAAACATCTTTTAATTGCGCAAAGCTACCATGAATAATCTGAAACCGCGAATCCCCTATGCTCTTAGCAGCATAAGCGATTGCCTCGGGGTCTTTATCAAAAGCAATCAAACGTCCAGCTTCACCCAACTGCGCCAAAATCGCCCGACTATGCCCGCCACGACCAAAAGTACCGTCAACATAAACTCCATCCGGTTTTATATTCAGTAGCTCAATTGATTCATTTAATAATACAGAATAATGCATAGTAATTTAGTCGTAACTCTCTAAATATTTAGACCGGATAACAACTCAGCCAACTCTGTCGAAGATGCCTGCAAGGCTTTTTCGGTTTCAAGTTGCCAACTGGTTTTATCCCACAATTCAAAACGGTTACCCATTCCAACCAATACCGTTTCGCGAACCAATTTCGCCATTTCTTTCAACGATTGCGGTACTAAAATTCGTCCGGCTTTGTCAATCTCTAAGATTTCGGCATGCCCCAACACCAAGCGCTGATAACTTTTAACTAAAGGATGAAGTGAATTGGGTAAGGTCTGAATTTTATGCCGGACAGCATCCCACTCGTGTTCTGGATAAATAACCAAACACTGTGCGGACTCCAACGTCACCACCAAGCGCCCGCTGCTTTTTTCCTGCAAATACTCACGGTATTTTGCCGGAATCGCCAGCCGGTTTTTTGGATCGAGATTAAGATGAGTTACCCCACCCAGCATTATAAATACCCCACAAATATACACTTTACCCCACAATACAACACTATAACACACGTATCCACCACCGGTCAAGCCAAAATCACCATTAGCTTACTCAGATATTATTTTACACTTCAATAGGTTCTACCAAATAACCAAGACTCCAGCATGGCTAATAAAAAATCCGGGCAATTTAAAATTACCCGGATTTTTTCACAAAGGCTTACGCTTATTACACTAGAAAATATTTTACCCGGCAGCTTTACTGAACAACCGATAAAAATTGGCACACATGGCAGAACTAAAATCACTAAACGACATCTGTCGCAAATCAGCAACAAATTGAGCGGTATGGTGAACCAATGCCGGATGATTTAATTTCCCACGAAAAGGAACCGGAGCTAAATACGGCGCGTCAGTTTCCACCAATAGCCGCTCAAGCGGTACAAACCTGGCAACCTCCTGCATCTGCAGCGAATTTTTAAAAGTAACAATCCCCGATAGCGAAATATAACAGCCCAAATCCAGAAATTTACGCGCCCACTCAATATTTTCACTAAAACAATGCATAACCGCACCGCTGTTTGATATCCCCTCGCGTAACATCTGCCAAGTGTCATCAGCCGCATCTCGGCAATGAATCACTAATGGCAAACCACTGTGGCGGGCTGCCTCCATATGGATAGAAAAGCGCAAATGCTGGTAATCGGCGGCACTACCTTTATGCCAATAGTAATAATCCAAGCCGGTTTCCCCTACCGCTACCACTCGCGGATGTGCAGTATATTGCAGCAAATAATCACAACTCAATTCAAAATCCGGTAATTCCTCATCCGGATGAATGCCGACTGCAGCATAAAGCTCAGGATATTTTTCTGCCAACTGAATTACTTCGGGAATATTATCTGGCGTGGTTGCAACACAAAGCGCATGACTTACGCTATTTTCGTGCATTTGTTGTAAATAATGCTCAATATTTCCGGCAAATTCTGCCGAATTAAGATGGGTATGCGAATCAATCAACATAAACAGTCCTTATTTTGTTAAAATAACCCCTTAAAATGCCATAATTATCTTCAGCTATTTCAGGAAATCTGCCACTTAAACTGGTACTATTTCAGTTGTTAGCGGCAACTCAGGCATTATCTTACCTTTAAATGACATGAACTAACTGAAAAATAAAGGGGCTTTTTTTATCAATGAAACACGGAAAAATTTATGTAATCGCAGCACCATCGGGGGCAGGTAAATCAACTTTGGTGAATGCATTATGTAATCTGGATAATAAAATTCAATTGTCAATTTCGCACACTACCCGTCCGCGACGAAATAATGAGACCGATGGAGTCAATTATTTCTTTACTTCGGTAGATGAATTTAAAAAAATGATTGATAACAATGAGTTTATTGAATTTGCTCAGGTCTATGACAATTACTATGGAACCAATATCAATACCATTAAACGTTTTTTAGCAACCGGTAAAGACATTATCCTAGAAATAGACTGGCAAGGCGCCAGACAAATCCATAAACTGTTTCCTGATGCTGTGCTAATATTCATTGTTCCGCCATCCTTAGAAATTCTTGCCGAGCGTTTGAATAAACGAAATACCGACTCCACAGAGGTGATTAAGAAGCGGCTAGATATGGCACTTGATGATATTAGCCACGCCGGAGAGTTTGACCATATTATTATCAATGATAATTTCGAAACTGCACTGCAGGATTTATGGAGCGTCATGTTGGCAAATCGAAATAAAACTGAACAAATTTTACCGCAAATAGCGCAACAATTTAACATTACTATTGAGGCAACTCACTAATTTTAAACTAATTAATTTACATAAGGAACTACTTAATGGCTCGTTTTACCGTTGCAGATTGTATGGAACAAATCCCTAACCGTTTTGATATGACCATTGCCGCCGCCTTACGCGCACGGCAAATTGAAAAAGGCAGTGATATTTTTGTTGAACACGAAGAAGGGGATAAAGCTACTGTAATTTCATTAAGAGAAATTGCTGATGGCAAAGTTGATAGCCAAATTCTTAGCCGTGTCGAGTAACCTTTAGCCGCTAACAGGAGCCCCGTTGATGGAAATTAACCATGGAGACTACCAACCGCTGGTAGATAGTTTGCGCCGTAAATTGCTGCAAACAGCCCGCATTAATATGCACGGTAAGGCAATTCAAACCATTGAATTGGCATTTAAGGTTGCCAACAATGCTCATCTTGGTCAATTTAGAAAAAGCGGCGAACCTTACATCACTCATCCATTGGAAGTTGCAACCATTATCGCTGGCTGGGGGCTAGATGAACAAACTATCTCCGGCGCATTGATGCATGATGTAATTGAAGATACTCCGGTTAGCAAAGAAGACTTGATAAGAATTTTTGGTCCCAGCATTGCTGAATTAGTCGATGGGGTAACCAAATTAGACAAACTACATTTTGAATCCGAAGAAACTGCACATGCCGAATATTTCCGTAAGGTTGTGCTGGCAATGGCAAAAGATCTGCGGGTAATCTTGATTAAATTAGCCGACCGTCAGCACAATATGTCAACACTGGGCTCAATGCGCCCGGATAAACAACGGCGGATCGCGCTGGAAACCATGGAAATTTATGCTCCGATAGCCAATAAAATCGGTTTACATAACGTAAATTTAGAGTTGTCTGATACCAGTTTCCGCTATATTTATCCGCACCGTTACCAAATTTTACAAAAAGCCGCTGAGGGATTACATCAAAATCGCTTGCCGATTTTGCAAGACATTTTCAATAATATCGATGGTGCACTAAAATCTAACGGTATTAAAGGTGAATTTGTTTACCGAGAACGAACCATCTATAATCTTTATAACCGAATGAAAAAACGCCGCCAGAGTTTTGATCAAATCTATGACATCTTTGAAATTAAAATTTTGGTCGATACCATCGGTGAATGTTATCTAACCCTAGGTGTAATCCATAATCTTTACCAACCGGTACCGGGTAAATTCAAAGATTATATTGCCCTGCCTAAAATCAATGGCTATCAATCACTGCATTCAACGATGATTGGTCCGGCGGGTACACCAATTCAGATTCATATCCGCACCAAACAAATGAATGAGATCGCCGAAAAAGGCATTATTAGTCATTGGTTAAAAAATCAGACTGGCAACGATTATGACACCGCAAAACGCCAAACTTCAACTTGGTTAAATAATATCCTGGATATTCAATCCAGTACTTTTTCGGCGACCGATTTTCTGGATAATATCAAAAAAGATCTGGCTCCAAATAATATCTATACTTTCACGCCGCGTGGCAAGATTATCCATCTACCGGCAAAAGCAACGCCCATTGATTTTGCTTATACCATCCATACCGATGTCGGTAATCGCTGCGTAAAAGCCAAGGTCAATTTACAACAAGTTCCGCTTAGCTATACTTTAAGTAACGGCGATATTGTTGAAATTATCACTGCGCCGGAAAGCGAACCGAATATTGAATGGCTGAATTTTGCAGTTAGCGGTAAAGCGATCAGTAAAATCAAGCAATATCTCAAAGAACAGAAATACGACGAGGATATCAGCAACGGAGTAAAACTATTGCAACTGGGCTTACAACTAACCAATACCGATGCCAACATCGACGATAATTCGTTTCAACAGTTTATAGCCGAAAACTACGGTAAAATCGAACTGGAAGACTTCAAACAAAAATTGGGTACCAACGAAATTCCAATTTTGAAAGTGGTGCGTGACATTAATCAATTTGCTAAAGATAGTTCATTAATTATTCACTTAAGCGATTGTCATTGTCCGCTCCTCCAAGATGAGGTCTGCTGCCCGCTACCGGAAGAGCGCGTATTAGCTAAAATCACCCGCAACGGCGAGCTTGAAGTGCATAGCGAAAAATGTCATAAAAACCGTGCGATTGGTTATGATAAATTAGTCCCAATCTGGTTGGTTAATGATATAGAACAAGAGTTTTTGGCAAAATTGGTGATTATCATTAAAAATCAACCGGGTACTTTTACCAAATTATCGGCGATTATGGCTAAACGCCAAATTAACATGGAAGAAATTTTTCAGGAACGCCACGAAAACCATTCACTGGTAGTTGTTAGGCTGACAATCACTACCCATTCAGCAATTGAAATTGAGGACTTATTATTATCAATTTCGGATAATGATTTTGTGGTTTCGGCTACTCGGGCGTAATTTATAGAAATTAGAAACAGCAACTACGGCTCATTACCAGAAAATACCGTATGATAAATATCTTAAGCAAAGGAGTGCACTATGATTTCCGAAGAAAGTAACAAAGATAATACCATGAATGATGTTGATAGCTTTGATGAATTGGTACCGATTATCCCACTGAAAGATGTGGTAATTTTTCCAAATATGGTAGTACCATTATTTGTCGGGCGACAAAAATCAATTTCCGCGCTGGAAGCCGCCGATAAAAAAGACAAGCAGGTAATCCTTTTAAGTCAAAAAAACCCCAATGATAACGATGTAAATCCCAGCAATTTACATACTACCGGAACCTTGGCTAAAATCCTGCAGGTGCTGCCGTTACCGGATGGAACCCGCAAGGTTTTAATTGAAGGCAAAACTCGCGCCAAAGCGGTTAAAGTGGTTGAAAATAGCGGATTTTTGGCTGCCGAAATTAAGGAAATTCAAACTAAACAAGATATTACCAAAATTGAATTAGAGGCTCAACGCCGTGAAGCAATTCAGTTATTTGACGAATTTGCCAAATTAAACCAAAAAGTTCCTGACGAAGTGGTTTCGATAATTTCAAAAATTGCCAATATTGAACAATTAGCCGATGTTATTATCACCCATGTAGTTAGCGATTTGAATATCCGCCAGGAATTACTGGAAACCGCATCATTAAAAAAACGCTTGACCATGTTGTTAAAAGAACTGAACCGCGAAATTGAAATTTTAAATGTCGAACGTAAAATTCAAGGACGGGTTAAACAGCAGATTGAGAAAAATCAGAAAGAATACTATCTTCATGAGCAACAGCGCGCCATCCAGCAAGAATTGGGCGAAGCCGAAGAGCAAAACGAAATTCAGGAATTGGAATCACGGATAATTAAAGCTAAAATGCCGGAAGATGCCGAGAAAAAAGCTTTTGCCGAACTTAAAAAATTGAAGATGATGCCGCAAATGTCATCCGAAAGTGCATTGGTTCGCAATTATATTGAGCACTTGGTTGATTTGCCGTGGAATAAAACCACCAAAGTCAGCAGCGATTTGGATAAAGCCCAAAAAATTCTGGATAAAGACCATTATGGGTTGGAAAAAATCAAAGAGCGAATTATTGAGTATCTAGCAGTACAACGCCGGGCGGAAAATAATAAAGCGCCGATTCTGTGTTTTGTTGGTCCGCCGGGAGTGGGTAAGACCTCACTTGGTGAGTCGATTGCCAAATCCACCAACCGCAAATATGTGCGAATCGCTTTGGGCGGCTTGCATGATGAGGCCGAAATTCGTGGACATCGCAAAACTTATATTGGTGCGATGCCAGGTAAAATATTGCAAAATATTACTAAAAGCGGAGTAAAAAATCCGTTGGTATTATTTGATGAAATTGATAAAATTGGCGCTGATCACCGTGGCGATCCAGCCGCAGCGCTACTGGAAGTTTTAGATCCGGAACAAAATAAATTCTTCACTGATAACTATACCGAAGTATCGTTTGATTTATCGCAGGTTATGTTCCTCTGCACGTCCAATTCGATGAATATTCCCGGACCATTGCGCGATCGGATGGAAATCATTCGTTTATCCGGTTATACCGAGCTGGAAAAATTGAAAATTGCCGAGCAGTATTTGTTACCGCGACAAATTAAAAACAATGGCTTAAAATCTTCTGAAATCAGTATTGATAGTGATACTATTTTAAGTGTCATTCGTTACTACACCGCGGAAGCGGGCGTGCGCAATCTTGACCGGCAAATCGGTAAACTCTGCCGCAAAGTAGTTACCCAAATTGATACCAAAAAAATTCAAGGCAAAAAAGTAAAAATCACGTCTGACAATCTCCATGAATTTTTAGGCATTCAAACCAATGATTTCGGCGTAAGTGCCAAAGAAAATCGTGTTGGACGGGTAACCGGATTGGCATGGACCGAAGTTGGCGGCGATATTCTAACTATAGAAGTGATCGCGATCCCTGGTAAAGGTAATATCATCCGCAGCGGACAGCTGGGTGATGTGATGAAAGAGTCGATTCAGGCGGCAATAACCTTGGTTCGCAGCCGGGCTAGTTCGTTGGGCATCGATGAGAAATTTTATGAAAATAAAGATATTCATATCCATGTTCCAGATGGCGCGACACCTAAAGATGGACCATCGGCAGGGATTGCGATGGTAACTGCGATCGCATCAAGCTTGAATCACGTGCCGATAAAATCAAGTGTCGCTATGACCGGTGAAGTAACTCTCTACGGCGAAGTTTTGCCAATTGGCGGGCTTAAAGAAAAAATGCTGGCCGCATTACGCGCCGGGATAAAAACCGTCTTGATTCCGGAAAAAAATGTCAAAGACTTGGAAGAAATTCCCGATGAAATTAAAGGTCAACTGGAAGTAATTCCAGTTAAAACAGTTGATCAGGTGCTGGAGATTGCCTTGGAACATAAACCGATTCCGCTGGAAAATGTAATTCCATTAGCCGAAGATGGTTCACTGACCACTGCTAAACTAGGCGCGAATGCCTAGATTGGGCAATTTCAACAACTTTTAGCAAGTAGCGGATTTAACGCTGCTTGCTTTTTATTATCTCATGTTGCGCATAATAAAGACTTTTGCGCTAATTTATTGATTTTTCCTCATGGCACGCTGATTTTTCACTCATAATCAGCGCGCAAAATCGTCAAACTCAATAACTTAGTGCTAAAATAGAAGTACATAAGCTAACATCAGTTATTTTATAACCGCTTAACTTACCTAGGATAATCAATGCTGGCAGTAATTGGCTTCATATTAACGATTGCAATTCTAGTTATCATCCATGAATTTGGTCACTATTTATTTGCACGCATCTTCAAAGTCAAAGTGTTAACTTTTTCGGTAGGATTTGGTCCCAAGCTAATAAAATGGCAGGGAAAGCACAATCAATGGTGTATTAGCGCGATTCCCTTAGGTGGTTATGTCGAAATGCTCGATGAGCGCAATGCTCCAGTTGCACCAGAGCAAAAAGCATTAGCCTATAATAATAAACCGCCGCTACAAAAACTATTAATTGCTTTTGCCGGTCCACTATTTAATATCCTGTTTGCCTTTTTTGCCTATTATGCGCTAGGTCTTTATGGCGTGGCAACCTTAAAACCACAGATTGAAAGTGTGCAACCAACACCATTGGTAAAAAATTTGGTGGCAATTCAGCCCAATTCACTGATTCAAAAAATCAACGACCATCCAGTAACATCATGGAGTGATGCCGAAGACAAATTTGCGGCTGCGGCAACTACCAGCTCGCAAGTAACCTTAAACCTGAGCTACGCTGCACATACTGCGGTTGTCCGTCTTGATTTAAACCGCTATCTAGCTAACGAGGATAATCTCAGCTTAATTGGACTAGGTCTATACCCTTTTGAATATTTGCCGCAAATCAGTTATATCGAACCGCAATCACCAGCTGCTAATGCTGGCTTGCGCGAAGAAGACCGCCTAATTGCCATCGACGGAAAAAGAACTAATTCATGGTTTGATTTTAGTCAACAAATCCGCAATGCGCCGAGTGAAAAATTAACTTTAACGATTGAAAGAAAAAACCAGTTAAAACAAATAATCATTGTACCGGAATCAATTACCGATGATAATGGACAAATTATCGGTAAAATTGGTATAATGCCTACTTTGAATGCCCAATTACTCGAAAGCAATAGCTATATCAAGCGTTATGGGATAATTGATAGTATCCCCTATGCTTATAGCGCCTGCCTGAATATGTTAAGCGGCAACTTAAAAATGCTGCAATATATGTTAAACGGGAAAGTTTCCTGGCATAATCTAGGTGGTCCAGTAACCATTGCCAAAGCTTCACAAGGTGCTCTACACCAAGGAGTGAAAGCTTTTATTGATTTATTGGCATTAATCAGCCTCAGTCTGGCAATAATGAATTTACTGCCGATTCCAGTTCTTGATGGCGGGCATATATTAATTTACGCCATTGAATGGTTACGGGGAAAGCCGTTAGAATTACCAATTCAGCAATTACTTTTTAAAATTGGTCTGGTATTTGTTTTGGGGGTTACCGGATTGGCATTATACAATGATATTCTAAAGTTACTAAATCTATAATGAAATACAAAAAAAAGCTTAGTGGTTTAATCCTTCTTGGCTGTCTAAACTGCCTTGCCTATGCCGATGGTAATTTTGTTATCCAACAAATTCGGATTGAAGGCTTGCAACGGATTGAGATGGGGACAGTTTACAGCTATCTGCCGGTTAAAGTCGGTGATACAATGACACCGGCAATTGGTGATCAAATAATTCACAAACTTTATAGCACCGGTTTTTTTCAGGATATCCGGATTGAAGAGCAAGGTTCAACCTTGATAGTCGATGTTGCTGAGCGACCGGTTATTTCAAAAATTTCAATTAACGGTGACCATGAGTTTGACCATGATAAACTAGTTAAATCGCTTAAAGAAAATGGCTTGTCGGCCGGATTGATCTACGATCAGGGGGTCTTAGATAATGCCATCTTAAGTCTTAAAACCGAATATTACAACCGTGGCTTGTATTCAGCGATTTTAACACCTACGGTTACCCAACTCGAACGTAATCGGGTTAATATTAGCATTGATATTTCTGAAGGCTCTGCAGCTAAAATTGCTGGAATCAATTTTATTGGCGATAGCGTCTTTAGTGCCTCCAAATTGTCCAAGCAGATGTTCTTAAATACCGGTAACTGGATGAGCTGGTGGTATAAAGATAACCAATATTCCAGCGACAAACTTGCTGGGGATCTGGAAACCATTCGCGCCTTTTACCTAAATCAAGGGTATATTGATTTCCGCATAAACTCAATTCAGGTACAAATTACCCCAGATAAAAAATCAATCTATATTGTAATTAATCTTAATGAGGGTAAGCAGTATCGCTATAAGAGCATCAAAATTGCCGGTGATTATCGTGATATCCCACCAGAAAACATTCAAAAACTAGTAACAGTTAAACCCGGACAGATCATTGATCAGGCAACATTAAACCGCAATATCGAAGCAATCAAAACCGAAATGGGGAATTATGGTTATGCCATGGCAGCAGTTAATCCAATTCCGGAAGTCGATACTAAAGATAATACCGTTGCTTATACGTTCTTTATAGATCCCGGTAAGAAAATCTATATCCGTAATATCAACATCAGCGGCAATGACAAAACCCGCGATATCGTAATTCGCCGCGAACTACGTCAACAAGAAGCTGCGTTATATAATGCAGCGGCAATTAAGCGTTCTAAAGACCGTTTAGATGTATTAGGCTATTTTAAATCTACCGATATAACCACGACCCCTGTAGCCGGTTCTCCAGATCAAGAAGATATGACCATCAAAGTAGTTGAAAATAATACCGGTAGTATTAATTTCGGGGTTGGTTTTGCACAGGGACAAGGGATTATCTTAAATGGTGGTATCACCCAAAGTAATCTATTTGGTTCCGGTAAATCAGCATCGATTAATGCCTCAACCAGTGCTTTGAACCAAAGTATTTCGTTATCGTTTACCGATCCATATTATTTAATCAACGGTACTAGTCTTGGTTATGATATTTATGATACCAATTATACCCCAAATAATATTGGGATTAGTCCGTACTCAACGCAAACTTTGGGTGCCCGGGTTAGAACCTCGATTCCAGTATCTGAATTTGATCGAATTAATGTTAGCTTAGGATTTGAAAATAATCAAATCAGTATTAACAACAATACCGCACCACTACGGTTCGTGCAGTTTACCAACCAATACGGCAATTCAGTTAATGCAGTACCATTGACAGTGAGTTGGGCACGAAATACCACCGATAGCACTTTATGGCCGACAACCGGGGCAACTTACTCACAAAGTATAACCGCCACAGCCCCCGGAATTGGTGCCCAATATTACAAATTTGACTCAATAGATGCATGGTACTTCCCAATTTCTGATAAACTAACGTGGAAAACCAATGGCGAACTTGGTTTTGTTAACTCCTACGGTAACGATCAGATGGTTCCATTCTACCAAAACTTCATGGAGGGTGGTCCGAACTCAATCCGCGGTTACTATATTGGTAGCTTAGGACCTAAAGACACCGACGGTTCCTCAATTGGTGGTACCCGCTGGGCGTTTTTGAGTAATAATTTGATGTTCCCGATTCCTGGGGTTAAAGACGAACATTCGGTACGGGCGAGCTTGTTCTATGATATTGGTACCTTATTTGGCGGTAATCCATTTGACCTGACTGCCGAACAAATGGTTCGTGCCAGTTATGGCGTGGGCTTATTATGGATTTCACCAATGGGTCCAATTCAGGTTAGTTATGCAATACCGATGTTCAACCAACCAAGCGACAACGTACAAAGTTTCCAGTTCACTTTGGGTTCAATGTTCTAGTTTTATTTTATTGGTTTATTTTTATTTTTATATTTTGAGAGGACTTTTCGATGAGAAAAACAAAATTGGCATTATTAATGGGTCTTGGCATTGCTAGCAGTATGACTTTTGCTTCGGATTTCAAATTAGGTTACTTGAATGTTGATCGTGTATTTGCTGAAGCTAAACCAGCTAAAGCAATTCAACAAGCGTTGAAAGATAAATATGCTCCACAACAAGCTCAATTACAAACTTTAAATAATACTATCGTTGGCGAACAAAAAGACATGCAAGCGATTGCCAACAAAGCACCAAGCTTTGACAAGCTAAGTAAAGCCGATCAAGGTAAATTGAAAAACTTAGAAGTTCAATATCAAAAAGACCAAGGTAAATTCCAACAACAATATATGGCTTTCCAACAACAAGTTCAAAAATCTCAGGAATTGGCATTATCGTTGCTAATGACTAAAACCAATGGTATCTTGAAAAACATCAGTGATAAACAAGGTTATGACTTAGTTTTAACTTCTAACCAATTAGTGTATGCTCAAGCTAAATATGATATTACTGATCAAGTTATGGATCAATTAAACACTATTGATACTACTGATATTATCAAACAAATCAATAATCCAACACCTGCTGCAACAACAGCTCCAGTTGCTCCTGCAGCTGCACCTGCTGCCAGCAAATAATTATTGATAAATAACGATAGGGTTAAATAAATGGTTTATAAGCTTTCTGAACTGGTAGCCAAATTTGGCGGTACACTGGTGGGTGATGATGTAGCGGTTAGTGCCATCGCACCTACCGATCTGGCTGGTAGTGGACATATTACCTTTCTATCGGATAGTAAATATAAAAAGGCTTTGGCTACCTGTGCGGCCGAAGCAATTATTATCCGGCAGGAAGATGCTGAAAATGTAGCATTACCAAAGATCATCACTACCAATCCATACTATTACTTCAGTCAAGTCAGCAACTTATTTAACCCGCGGCGCAAATTAAAATCGGGGATTACACCCTCGGTGGTGATTGCCGATTCAACACAAATCGGTACAAATCCAGCGATAGCACCACACGTCGTAATTGGTGAAAATTGTAAAATTGGTAATAATTGCCAAATCTTTGCTAATGTTGTAATTGGCGATAATGTTGTAATTGGTGATGATGTCACTATTTACCCCAATGTAACGATCTATGATCATGTTACCATTGGTAATGAATGTGTATTTCATGCCGGCTGTGTTTTAGGCTCAGATGGTTTTGGTAATGCGCAAGATGAAAAACGCCATTATCATCGCATCCCGCAAATTGGCGGGGTGGTTATCGGTAATCGCGTAGAAATCGGTTCAAATACCACCATTGATTGTGGAACTTTTGAACCAACTATCATTAAAGATGGTGCCCGCATCGACAATCTGGTACAGATTGCCCATAATGTGCAAATTGGTGCCCATACCGGAATTGCTGCAACCGTGGGAATTGCCGGAAATTCAAAAATCGGTAACCACTGCATGATTGCCGGCGGTGCCGGAATTGCTGATCATGTATCCATCTGTGATTTTACCGTCGTTGGCGGCAGTAGCAATGTCGGCAAAGACATAACTAAACCCGGCTTATATTCCTGCGGCATGACCGCTATGGAATATAAAGAATGGGCAAAAACCTATGTTCATTTACGTAATATCGATAAAATGAACAGCAAGATAAAAGAATTACAAGCAAAATTAGACTTATTGGAAGGTAAACTAAATGACTAATCAACCGATAGATGTTACACAATTAAATATTCTTGAAATAATGGAATATTTACCGCATCGTTATCCATTTTTACTGGTAGATCGGGTGATCGAAGCGATTCCCAATGAAAAAATTACCGCAATAAAAAATGTCACCTTCAATGAACCATTTTTTACCGGACATTTTCCACAATTTCCAGTAATGCCGGGCGTATTGATTATTGAAGCAATGGCTCAGACCTCTGGATTACTAACGGTATTGTCAATTGGTCCCAATAAAGAAAATGAGCTGTGCTTTTTTGCGGCGATTGATAAAGCACGTTTTAAACGTCAGGTTGTGCCTGGCGATCAATTAGTATTTGATGTTCGCTTGGTAAAATACACCCGTGGAATTGGTAAATTCCATGCGGTAGCAACTGTAGATGGACAGATTGCTGCAGAAGCTGAAATTATGATTGCAAAAAGAGAGGTTTAATCATGGCAGTAAAAATTCATCCAACCGCAATTGTTGACAGCAATGCCAAATTAGGCGATGGAACCGAAGTTGGCGCTTATTCGATAATTGGTCCAAAGGTTGTTATGGGCGAAAATTGCTGGATTGGTAATCATGTAAATGTTACCGGCAATACCACCATTGGCAACAATTGTAAAATTTATCACTTCGCATCAATTGGCGAATGCCCGCAAGATAAAAAATATGCTGGTGAAGACACTAAGTTGATTATTGGCAACAATAACACCATTCGGGAGTATTGTTCGTTTAATCCTGGCACCATTCAAGGTCACGGTCAAACCGTTGTTGGTGATAATAACTGGATTATGGCTTATGTGCATATCGCCCATGACTGTATCGTCGGTAATAATACGATTTTGGCTAACGGAGTCACCCTAGCTGGTCATGTAACGATCAAAGACTGGGCAATTCTTGGTGGCTTGTGCCCAGTTCATCAGTTCTGTGTAATTGGTGAACATGTGATGATCGGTGGACAAACCGGTGTTGCTCAGGACATCCCACCATATGTAATGGCATCATCCGGTACTGGCGGCATTCGTGCTGAACCTAAAGGTGTCAATACTGAGGGTCTAAAACGCCGTGGATTTACCGTTGAACAAATAGATAACATTAAACAGGCTTATAAAATGCTTTATCGCAATGGTTTATCTTACAGTGAAGCCAAAGACTTTATTGAACAATTGGCTGAAGAACATAAAGAATTAAAACCATTCGTAACATTCTTTGCCGAAAGTACCCGCGGAATAATTCGCTAATACATAATACTCAATGTATTTCAAATGTGGACGCGAAGGACGCATAAAATATATGACTACGTGTACATAGAAGTACATGAGGAATATTTTAACGGACGACAAAGTCCAAGGTTGAAAGACGAAGAGTATGTTAAAAATTGCAATGATTGCAGGAGAGGCTTCCGGAGACATGTTAGCCTCTTCTTTAATTTCAGCGCTCAAAGAGCAATATTCCGGCAATTGTGAATTTGTCGGAATTGGTGGGCGGATGATGCAGGAAGCCGGACTCACTTCCTGGCACAAAATGGAAACCCTCTCGGTAATGGGTTATCTTGAAGTAATCAAATCGTTACCGGCTATTCTCAAAATCCGTAAAAATATTCTCCGCCAGTTATTGGAATATAAACCGGATGTATTCATCGGTGTCGATGCCCCGGATTTTAACTTTTATATTGAACATAAATTAAAACAAGCCGGAATAAAAACCGTTCATTATATTAGTCCAACCATCTGGGCATGGCGCTATGAACGAATTTACAAAATCAAAAAATCCACTGACTTAATGCTGTGTATTTTCCCATTTGAAGAAGATATCTACCATAAAGAAGGGATGAACGCCAAATTTATCGGTCATCCGATGGCAAATGAAATGCCTTTAGATGTTGATACCGCGCATTTCCGCGAACTACTCGAATTACCGACGGATAAAACCATCTACACAGTGCTGTGCGGCAGCCGGATTCGCGAAATCAATAATCTGGCACAAATATTAATTGAGACCTGCTCACAAATTGCTGACAAAGTAGCCGATGGCTATTTTGTATTCCCATTTGCCAATCCCGCGACCAGAGAGCTATTTGAAAAACACTTGCAGGCAGCACAAATAACCTTCCCATATCAAACCGTAATCAATCAAACCCGCAATGCTTTAGCCGCCAGCGATTTTGTAATCGCAAAAAGCGGAACCGTCAGTCTTGAAACGGCTTTGTGCAAAAAACCGATGTTAATTTGTTATAAAATCAATAAACTTACCGAGTGGATGGTGCGGCGCAAGATCAAGATTAAATACGTTGGTCAGCCAAATATTATTGCCGGACATGAAATTGTGCCGGAATTTTTGCAGGAAAAAGCCAATCCCGCCGAGATGAGCGCATTTATGCTTGAGCTTTATCAGAATAATGCGCTGCGCCAACAAATGATTGCTGATTTTTATCAGTTGCACCGACAACTACGCCAAGATGCCTCGGTTGAGGGCGCTCGGGCGATTCTCGAATTAGCTGGAAAATCATGTTAATTTGTGGAGTTGATGAAGCTGGGCGCGGACCGTTGGCAGGGTGTGTGGTTGCAGCAGCGGTAATTTTAGACCCGCACAAACCAATTGCCGGATTAAATGACTCTAAAAAACTTTCTGAGAAGAAACGCGAGCACCTGTTTGCTGAAATTATCACCAATGCGCTAAGCTATGCAATAGCCGAAGCCAGTGTTGCTGAGATTGACCAGCTAAACATTCTGCAAGCATCATTGCTGGCAATGCGCCGCGCGATTGAAAAACTATCTATACCCCCTCAGAAAGCCTTAATTGACGGTAATAAAATCCCGCAGCTACTGACCATGCCAGCTGAAGCAATTGTTGGTGGCGATGGCCTGATTGCCGAAATTTCCGCTGCCTCAATCTTGGCTAAAGTTACCCGCGACCGCCAGCTAATCGAACTGGATAAATTATATCCCGATTATGGCTTTGCCAAGCATAAAGGCTATGGCACCAAGGAACACTTGGCAGCAATTGATAAATTTGGTGCAATTCCAAGCATTCATCGAATGACTTTTGCGCCGCTAAAAAATCAAAGCTTATTTTAGACCAGATTTTGTTACTTAAAATATATTATACAACGTGAAATTAGCTTACTATAAAAATTATTTCCCGTACTCAAGTGTATTTAACTGACACGCAGCTTAATTTTATTTTTTGTTAAATCAACAGATCCGTATTTAAAATATCCTGTATGTATGCCGGAACTGTTATTCGCACTTTAGGTTCAAAATCTGCCATATCCGCTCCAGCTATAATATATCTTAATGACGTTATTATTTGTTAAAACATCAAGAAATCGAAACAACAATAAATGGCTCTTTCCTTGATATATCAATGACTTATTTAAATAATTATTTTTTAGTTTTGTGGATATAAGTTGATACAGTATGAGAATAATTATGGATTTAGGTGGTGATTTTAAAGGCAAATTTTGGTTAAATTTTTATTACTTCAGGAATAAAGAATTTTACCAAGGCTAGATTCTCGTCTGAGTTTATTAATATGGTACCAAAACTCCACGGGTGATATTAATCAGGATATAATATAAACATTACCATATAATGTATTTTATTGTATAATGACCAAGTGTGATGAAAAATGCCCTGGATCAAAATTTCGAACAATTAATGTTGAATTTGTCAATAGAATCGCTGTAATGATGGATCAAAACGCTTGATAATGGTACAACCACAAACAGGCTTGCTTCTGGTCTTTTTTCATAAATGTGTTTATAATTTATGAGAGCTTAATGCTCAGCCGTCAAAGGTATGAAGATTGTAGCTATAAATATTTTAGGATAACCCCGTGAAAAGTCAACTTCAATCCAACGGTTTAAAGGATATAATGATTGTTCAAGACCATCTAAGTGATATTCCAACTCCGTTACCAGCCGAATATGCAAAACTGAAAAAGCAAAATTATGTATCACCAGAAATTAATGTCCTTCTTGCATGGCATATCACATTATTTTCCTCCGAGGGTGGTGGTGATGGTATTGCCGCTCAGGCACAATCTTAGTAAAGGCGATGTTCCAAATGAAAATTAAATTTATAGCAACAAGCTGTGGTTGTGCTGCAATGATGGTTATCGGTACTTCCTTTGCATCGACCGCCCAAGCGGAAATTCCTCTGGTAACATTGGTAGCTGGTCAGACTATTGAAATTCCATTATTGACTAACCGCCCGATTTCAGGAAACTTAACTGCGCGCGGAGCGTTTAAATCTGGCGATGTAATCTTTACCCCCGGACCGAAATGTTATTTATCCGCTAGTGGTTGCACATTATTGATTACAGCATCACCGGCCAGTAGAAACTATACCGCCGTACCAGTAACAATCAGTGAATTTTTCGCTGGTTCTATACCCGCATTTAAGTTATCTGTAATCCATACCGGACAATCAAAATCAATCAGTGTCAAATTACCGACAAATTATCCAATATCACGTAGCGCACCTTATCAACCGTATGCGGCTAACACACTTGCAACGACCAATAGAACACAATATGCCAAATCTACGAATCTGCTGCGGACTTCATTACTACGTTCTGGTAACGCATTATTTTATGGTGAGGTCGAACCCCATTCCAGATTAATAGCCGCAGGCGAAGAAACCGGCAGTAAATTCACAGCGGCTACCAATGGGCCAGTTTATCAGATTGTTACGTTGACAAATAATGATGTAGCTCAGGCTTTATCGGTTGAGATAACAGGAGCAGGCGCCAATAGTTTTAATATAGATAATGAAACTTCACATTATGGGGCAAATCAAAGCTGCACAACTATCGGCACTATTGCTTCGGGAGATTCTTGTCTGGTAATTGTAAAAGGCGAGGTTGGAGACCCACGCCAAGCACCTAAAACGGCAACGCTTACCATCACAGGAAATAACAACAATGCAGCCACATTCAACCTAACTGCCACCACCTATGTTTATGTTGCTGGTGGATTTAACGCCCTCGGAAATGCCAGTGTATCGGGAGGCGATCTTCTTGCCCAATGTACGGCGGGAACCTGTTCAAATGCATTACAGGGGACGACTGGTAATAATTATGCTTCGACGAATTTTAGTGTTGGGCAATGGATTAATGCACTGGCGGTTACATCGTCGGGTAATTTACTGGTGGGAGGTGTGTTTGGAGCAATTGGCGGAGCTACTTCTGGCGCCACTAGCGGTACTGCTGCGTTGCTGGCACAGTGTACGCCCGGAAGTGTGGATGGAAATGCTTGTATCAATCAAATTTCTGGTACGTCCCCCTATGTATCTAGCAACGCTTACATCAATGCAATAACTGCACCATTTGCAATTTCCGGCACCAATTATATTGTAGTGGGTGGAGACTTTAATAAAATTAAAACTACTTCAGTAGTAAGTGGAGGTAGAATGCTGGCAAAATGTCAATATAACGAAACATCTTCCAGTTCAATATGTTCCAATTATTTATCTAGTGCCACAACCAAATATGCTAATAATGCCATTAGCGCATTGAGTTACTTAAATGGGCAGATTAATGTCGGCGGCATGTTTACTCAAATTGCCGGCTATCCTGGTTCTGCACCATCGAGTGGCACAACTTTTGCCAGCTGTAGCAGTAGTAATTGCAGCAATGGTATGGATTCTAATAACCCAAATAGTAGCATTCTCGGAATGACCAACGATGGAACCAATCTTTACATGGGAGGCGTATTTACCCAAATAGGTGGCTATATTGATGGAAACGGTGGTTATCCATTAGTCATGTGCGTACCGGGATCTCTTACAACCTGCAGTAATGCATTGGCAGGAACCATGGATGCCAACAATTATATTCAAGGGGTGGCATATTCAGCTGGAAGTTTATATGTTGGAGGTAAGTTTACTACTATTGGCGGTGCAACACCGGTAAGCGGAGGTGATATGCTAGCTATATGTGCCCCAGGCGGCACCTGCTCAAATTTTGTCACCGACTCCAACCCTTATGCATCTGGAACAGATTGGGGTGGCAACATCGCAGCAATCGCAATAGGTTCTCAAACTACGATTACTGCGAATTAGTTTGAATAAACCCAGATAGCTGGCGGAATGGCTTCCTCCGGGTAATACAAAAAAGAATTTTTAGAATTATTGGCAACTAAATTAACTGCCTAATTGCAAAGTTGCCCATGGTTTATATTATGCTATTAAGTTGTTTGAGTATTGAATCTTATTTAGTAAATTTTGACTTCAAATGCTATTCAATTATCCTGCGCGCATAGGCATAGTGATTTTTGTACCAGCCGGCAAATTTTCTAATTTTCACTCCAGTACCATGATCATCAATGATATGCTCCGGATCAATATAAATAACGACATGTGAGATCCGACTGTCATTTAAAGTTCTAATGAAGAGCAAATCTCCCGGCTGCAGTGGTTCATCCGGCGCTAGCTGGCGGCCGACGGTCTTTGCCTGAACATTAATATCGCTGTTCAATTTTATCCCAAGCGCATAATTATAAACCCAGGCGGTAAAATTTGAACAATCAAGCCCAACTCCATTACCATCATCATAACTGGGTATATGATGATGGCGATAAGGTAATCCGATATATTTTTTTGCAACGGCTACCACCCGATAGCGTTCCCAAGCGATACGATCGCAACCCTGTGGAATAATTGGAGCTGGGTATATCCGCGGCTTGGGACCCCATAAATCAGGAATCCGCGGAGAGGTAAATTCAGAAAGCGTATCCCGCTCGGCAAAATCAGCCATTACTGATTGAGAATAGTTGCAATCGCTGGCAAATACCTTTGTGCAAAACAACATTATAACTAATGATCTAATTAACCTAATTTTCACCAATCCCCCCAATCATAAATACATTTCATTGATTCAATATTATGAATTTTTTAATTTAAAATATTTATATCGCTGCCAACCTTATATTCAACTTGCAGAGCATCAATAAAATGTAGTCTGCCGCATTCAGTTTTGGCTTTTTCTACTTCACGTCCATTTGTCGCAAAATTATCAGCTTTAGTTTCGGCGATAAAGTAGATATTATCCGCACCATCCTTATCAATTAATAGCGCCCAGTCAGGGTTATATTTTCCCAGCGGAGTATTTACCTTAAACCAACTTGGTAGTTTAGCGATTAATTTAACTTTGTCGAGGGTTAAAGCATCACGTAAAAAATCAAACTCGACCTGCGAATCATAGCGTAACACATCAAATAAGAATTTTTTACTCAATATATCTGGATTTACCGCCAGATTTACGGCATCTGCGAGATTTCCGGCGCCGTTTGGCTCGCTATAACCATGATCAAGATCATCTTCAATCAAAGTTTGCGCATAGTGATCCTCAACCCCATCCAGTCCTAGTTTGCTGACTTTGTGATACTTAATCCCATCAATCAATAATCTGGCCTTGACATTATTAATAATCTCGCTAACCTGTTCAATAAATCCATTAGTATTGATAAGCATCATATTGCGTTTTACATCAGCAATATTCCGTAAAATTGTAATTATACTACCACGCATTAATCCAGTGGCTAATACAATTTTACTAACACAATCAATCTGCTGGTTGGAATGAATTGAGATCATATCTTGGTGCTGCAATTCGCTGGAAACCCCAGCTTCATCAATTGCCAACTTAGCTCGCGCAACTGTGAGAGTTTGTGCCTCAATCTGTAATTGACTATTAATGTCAGTAGTACATTGTTTAATTAATTCAGCAGAATCTAAGTTAATTGAATAAATCGTTTTAGGGCTGATTTTTTGCCATAATTTCTTAAACTCCGGTGAGAAATAGACTTGATTATTGAGCTTGATGTCACGTTTATTGCGTTGATTCTCAATCGGTAATTTACTACTTAATTTAGTCAGCATTCCTGCAACTAATTTTTCATAAGGTTTAACCTGACTGTTATTTAATTCAAACGCGTTAACTTTGAGTAATTTAGCGCACTTCTCGCTAACTTGATTATTATCAGTAATTAATGCACTGGCTTTTAAGACCTCATGAATATCCTGCGACAATTGCTTGGCTTCATGCAAAGTAAGCTGCGGCTCATTTTTGAGCAACTGCGCGGCAAACACCAAAGGATGAACATTGCCAAACTTAATTTTGGCATCGGTTTCATATTCGCGCTGTAAATTAGCCGCAAAGGAATTGTATGACTCTCCGGCAATCACAGTTAAGGTATTGATTTTATCGTCTTTGATTCGTTCACCAAAATTATTCACACATAACCGTAAGCCGCGCCCGACCTGCTGGCGGCGTTTAAAAGTATTACTGCTGTCTTGCAACACGCAGACCTGAAATACATTGGGATTATCCCAGCCCTCTTTGAGCGCCGAATGCGAAAAAATAAAGCGTAATGGCGTTTGCTGATCCAACAGCCGCTCTTTATCCTTCATGATTAACTGATAAGCGGCGACAGAATCCTGAGTATCATCTTTGCTGTCTTTATAATTGCCTTTTTTGTCTTTGGCAAAATAACCATCATGCAACTTGATTAAATCACAATCATCTTCCAAATTTAAATTGAAACTATTGCGACATAGCTCAATATAGCGTTTGCCATGTGAAGATTGCAAGACGATTTTTAACTGCTCTATAAATAATTTAGCCAACCATCCATCGGTGGCTGCATCATTTTCATGCAGGCGATAATCCGCTACTTTATTGATAAAAAACAAGCTCAAAACTTTGATTTTGCGCGGTGCTAAATTTAGCTCGCGTTTGATATGATTTTCAATCGCCAAACGCAGCATTACACTGGTTTTTATTTCTTCGCTCGGTTGATTGCCGATTGCGTTACCAGCGGCAATATCATAATCTAAATTGGCAAAAGTTACACCGCTATCACGGCTATAATCTTCAACGATATAACCATAGTAGCGCTCATTATTGGTTTTCTGCTGTAAATCTGTCCCTTTGGCAATTTTTTTAATTACCTTGCGGTTAATCTTGCCTTTGGCATCCTGCACATCCAATTCCAGCGATAATTCCAGCTTGGGTGTAATTTCAACAACTTTAATATAAGGTTGAGTGCCAATAGCAGCAAAGTCGGCATCTTCGACATGCATGTCCTCAATACTGGCAACTTCAATCTGTTTTACAAGTTTTTGATTATAGGCATCAATCGCATCGAGTTTATAAATTTGATTGTACGCCTCGCGATGGGTAGCCGAATAACGTAGGATAAACAAGGGGTTGAGATTTTTAATCGCTTCTTTGGCATTCTCAGTATTATCCACCGATTGCGGTTCATCGATGATAACAATTGGTTTGGTCGCTGCAATTAGATCAATCGGGCGATATTCGCCAAATTTATCTTTGAAAGCATAAATATTGTTTTTATCTTTATTAAATGCGGCAATCGTCATCACCATTATCTGAATGCTATTGGTAGTCGCAAAATCACGAACTTTACTGATTTTATCGCTATCGTATTGGTAGTAATCATAGCTGACATTATTGTATTCAGATTTAAAATGCTCTTTGGTAATCTCCAAGGATTTTAAAACCCCAGCCCGAATCGCATCGCTTGGCACAACGATAATAAATTTGGTCAAGCCGTAGCGTTTATTTAGTTCAAATGCAGTACGTAAATAAACATAAGTTTTACCGGTACCGGTTTCCATTTCCAGACTAAAATTGGCTATCCCTGGGTAATCACCATAAAATAATTCTGTCGAGTAATTTTCTAAACTGTTAGCTAATTGAATCGACTGCAAATTGTTTAATAATTGCTGTTCATTCAACTGCAAGCCGTTGGCTACTAAATCATAGCTTAGCATCTCATTTTGATTGGCTAATTGCTCGGTAAGCTCTAATGTTTGCATACTGTTAAATAAATTAATAGTGCTTTCAATTGCCTGTAACTGAAAGGCTTGATTTTCAAATTTTAATACAAGAGGTTTTAACGACATTGTGTCACCAGTAAATTTATGATTAGGCGGATAATTAAATCTTTTTGCGCAGGAGCTGATTCGGCAACTAAGAGCGCCAATGAAGTCAGCCCAATATTATTGATACTATTTGCTAGCTTATTTAATTGCAGATAAAGCACAAATAGAAAACTGCCAATCCGTTTATTACCATCACTAAATGGATGATCCTTGATTACCATATACAGTAAATTGGCAGCTTTTTCTTCAACACTTTGATATAGCTCTTCGCCAAACATAGTTTGATCTAAATTGGCTAAAATTGATTGTAATTGCTCATTGCGTTCATTGCCAAATAATGCAGTCGCTTCACCAATTACCAACAAACTATTTTTAAATTCAGTTATAGCACTGATACTGCTTACATAATCAAGACTTACGCTATTTTTATGAATTGTGCTTGGAATTGCCAATCTATCCTCATCATACTGTAATAACGCACTCCAAGTAGTCGCATAATCATTAATCAAAGCTAACACATTTTGACCTGGTGCTGTAACCAATTGATTATTAATCAAAGTATTATTGAGTAAACCCAGTAATTGTTGGTATTCTTTGTGGGTAGTATCAATGATATTATTATTTAGCGCATAGCCTTTGAGAATATAATCTTTTAAGACTTTGTTTGCCCATTGACGGAATTTCGTAGCTTGCTTCGAATTTACCCGATAGCCAACTGATAAAATAGCATCAAGATTATAATACTCAACTTGATAGCTTTTACCATCTGTGGCAGTTGTTGCATTTTTTGCAACAACTGAATTTTTATCTAATTCATTTTCACTAAATATATTCTTCAAATGGCGTGAAATTACTGATTTATCACGATCAAATAACGCACTTAATTGATTAAGTGACAACCAAACACTTTCATTATTTAGCTGCACATCAATAGTTATATTACCATCTGGCAAGGTAAATAAAACTAATTCCTTAGTATTTTTTTGTTCCATATTTCACCGGCTAAATAATCTTAACTTTACATTATATTGGCAAATACTATATAATAACGCTAATTGGGATTGCGCATTCGCGATCGGTAATAAGTCTCTGAACGATTTCGGGGGCTTTTTATTTTTATGGCAATACTTTTAAACCATAATTTTTATAATTACCAAGTTTATCCGTCCGCAACTTTTTCGCCACAATTTCAAAACCTCTATTGGATTGCTCTGGTCTTAATGTGTTTAAGCCTATTGGTCTAGCAATTAAATCAGCAACCTGTAGTCCCGCGCAATTTGTTTGTTTATTTGCCATCCTCAATCTTAAATTATATTTTTGAGTTTCACAAATCCGTCTAAAAGCTAATTCTAAATCATTATCTTCGTTTTTGCCACGTTGTTCAACAATGATATAATTAATCTCACTTTCATCAACGCCATTTTCCTTTAAAAAGTAATTAAATCGCTCAATACATACTCGCATTGATAACTCATAAGGATTATCGGGCGTTGCATATTTTTCTTTATGTTTGAGTTTGTCAATCACGCAACTAATTACTGTAAATTCAGCATTTTCAATAATTTGCCAATAATCATTCATAAATAAAGCCAGTTGTTCTTTATGAAATCCCTTAAAATCACTTATCCGTCTGCGAATATCATTCTCATGAAACACCACTTTGTCATGCCCGAAATACTTAAATTTTAAGGCTGTAATTTGTTGAATAACCTGCAAATAATCTGATTTTCTGAAGATACAAAACGCTAATACAAAAACAGGGTATTCTTTATTTATATTACCTAACGAATGATCGCCACTTTCATCGACATAAACGATGTAATCACTAAATTGTTGAGTATTCATTTAATCACCTAAACAATGCGGATTTGCAATGGATTATCCTTATTTTGCAATTGTTCCAAGGTAGCTAATAAGTTTAGTTTTATTTCATCAGTGCCAAAACAAGCATCTTTAACAATTACCAAAGTTAGTGCATATTTGAGTAATTCCAGCGCAAAATTGGGCTTAACCGTATCATCAAGCACAGCCAAAACAAATGGTGTATTATCTTCATGTACCAAGGCATAACAACGAGTTCCGCCAATATCCAGCACACACTGGCGATTATCCAAGCTATAACCTTGTTTGAGGACTAATTCATAGAACAAATCCAAGGCTGAACGATCAGCAACTAATAAATCATCGGCAAACATATCATTGGCATCAAATGGTTTGATATTGGAAGTATCGAGTTTGAATACTTTAAAGTGTAGAAATTTAGACTTCATCTGACACTCACGATTTAACTGACAGTTTTTACTGTGCTTGTATGCTCATAGAAACTGTCAGATTTCCCCATAAGCATATCCCACCTTTTTTCTTGTGCAATATGTTTTGCATCCAAAAAGGTTTGCATAGGTGTTTTGCCATAGCAATGCCTTCCTGAATGTGGGCGAAATTCATTGTAACGTTTAATCCATAGATCAAGATCTATTTGTAATTCTTCAAGAGTATGGTAGATCTTTTTTCTAAACGTGATATTATAAAATTCCTCTTTAATGGTTTTATGGAAACGTTCACAAATGCCATTAGTTTGAGGATGACGTACTTTAGTTTTGCTGTGATCAATATCCTCCAATGCCAAATATAGTTGATATGCATGATTTTCAACTAGACCGCAATACTCGGTACCTCTATCCGTAAGAATCCTTAATAGTGGTACATCATGTTCTTGAAACCATGGAAGCACTTTCTCATTTAGAGCATGTGCAGAAGTAATAGCTGTTTTTTCAGTATATAGTTGTGCGAATGCAATTCTTGAATAAGTATCAATAAATGTTTGCTGATAAATCCTACCAACACCCTTCATGGTACCAACAAAGTAGGTATCTTGTGAACCAAGATACCCTGGGTGCTCAGTCTCAATTTCACCATGAGCTTCTTTTTCTAGCTTAGCCTTCTCAAGCATTTTTAGCTGTTCTTCTGTTAGAAGAATACCGTCTTGAGCAACTTTTGCTTCTAAAGCTTTCAAGCGTTTTTTAAGTGTTTCCAAGTCATTACGTAACCAGATAGACCGGACACCACTGGCGGAAATCATTATTCCACGTTGTGATAGCTCATGTGATGCACGCACTTGACCAAGAGCGGGGTTCTCAACAGCAAGATTAATAACTGCTTCTTCGATATAGTCTGGAACACGGTTTTGGATATTTGGTTTTTTCCGGCTGATTTCTTGAAGAGCTTCTTCGCCGCCATTTTCATATAGTTGTTTAAAGCGATAGAAACTATCTCTTGAATAACCCATGACATTACATGCTTTGGATACATTACCTAATTGTTTTGCTAATTCCAAAACTCCAAGCTTAGGTTTGATGATTTTTTCTGCGATACTAGACATTTTAACAATCCTTTTAACTTGTTATACTTCATGGGCTAACCCATGAAGTATAACTTATAATATTAAGAACTGTCAGATTAAATCTAAACCTTTACAATATATGGTGGATCAATATAAATCATCTTGATTGAACCATAGTAACTTTTTTGCAAAAGTTTCAGCACTTCGAGATTATCTCTCTCGATATACACGTTTTGCGTATTATCCCAGTTTTTGCTATCGTCAATACTTGGGCGCAATGTTGCTGTGCTTGGTTGATTGGCTAATGCTTGAGCTTGTTTTTTGCCACTCCAGCC
>JBPOJK010000195.1:0-32280 GCA_052033675.1 Pseudomonadota bacterium | reverse complement strand
CAAATTAATGAGTGATCCATTCGTTGGTCAATTGACTTTCTTCCGTGTTTACTCTGGAGTGGTTAAATCTGGTGATACAGTTTACAATCCGGTTAAAGGTAAAAAAGAGCGGATTGGTCGTATCGTACAGATGCACGCCAATGATCGTCAGGAAATTGATGAAGTTCGTGCCGGTGATATCGCCGCGGCAATTGGTTTGAAAGAAGTTACGACAGGTGAAACACTTTGTGATTTAAATAAAGTTATTACCTTAGAAAAAATGGTCTTCCCAGAGCCAGTAATTCATATTGCGATTGAGCCTAAAACTAAAGCCGATCAGGAAAAAATGGGTGTGGCTTTAAACCGCTTGGCAAAAGAAGATCCTTCTTTCCGGATTCGTGGTGATGAAGAAACCAATCAAACCATTATTTCTGGTATGGGTGAGTTACATTTGGAAATTATCGTTGACCGGATGAGACGTGAATTTGGGGTTGAAGCCAATGTTGGTGCTCCGCAGGTTGCGTATCGTGAAACAATTCGTTCAACTGTTGAAGTTGAAGGTAAACACGTAAAACAATCTGGTGGTAAAGGTCAATATGGTCATTGCTGGATTAGAATGGAACCGTCAGGCGAGGGTAATGGTTACTCTTTCGTTGATGAAATTAAAGGTGGTTCAATTCCGCGCGAATTTATTCCTTCAGTAGATTATGGTATTCAAGGCGCGATGAAATCTGGTGTAGTAGCTGGCTATCCGGTTGTGGATGTGAAAGTTTCTGTATTTGATGGTTCTTACCATGATGTCGATTCATCTCAATTAGCATTTGAATTAGCTGGTTCAATGGCATTTAAAGATGGTATGCGTAAAGCAAATCCAGTTCTGTTAGAGCCGATGATGTCAGTTGAAGTTGAAACTCCTGAAGAGTATATGGGTGATGTTATGGGTGACTTGTCATCCCGCCGTGGTATTATTCAGGGTATGGAAGACGATGATGCTGGCGGCAAAAAAGTTCGCGCTGAAGTGCCGTTGGCGGAAATGTTTGGTTATTCTACCGATTTACGTTCTAAGACTCAAGGTCGTGCGACGTACTCAATGGAATTTAAGCACTACTCGGAAGCGCCTAAGCATATTGCTGATGCAGTAGTTACCAAAAAATAATAACTCATTGTCTTTGAGAGTCATACATTGTCGAAATTTATAAACCGCGCCTTATGTACTAGTTGTACACTGCGTTGCGGTTTATAAAATTCTTCGCGTCTGACACCCAAATACTGCGAGTTAAAATGAAAATATAATTTTAAAACTAAGTGGCAGTTGTGTTCTTTGACTGCTACTATCTTAAGGAAAAAAAATGGCTAAAGAAAAATTTGAACGTACCAAACCGCATGTAAACGTAGGTACAATTGGTCACGTGGATCATGGTAAAACAACCTTGACCGCAGCGATTACAACAATTTTGTCAAAAAAATTCGGTGGTGAAGCTAAAGGTTACGATCAAATCGATAGCGCTCCGGAAGAAAAAGCACGTGGTATTACTATTAATACCGCTCACGTTGAGTACGAAACAGAATCTCGTCACTACGCTCACGTAGATTGCCCGGGACATGCCGATTACATTAAAAACATGATTACCGGTGCGGCACAAATGGATGGCGCGATTTTGGTAGTTGCAGCATCTGATGGTCCTATGCCGCAAACTCGCGAACACATCTTGTTAGCGCGTCAAGTTGGTGTGCCATACGTATTGGTATTCTTGAACAAATGCGACATCGTTGATGATGAAGAATTGTTGGAATTGGTTGAAATGGAAGTTCGTGAGTTGTTAAGTGCTTATGAATTCCCTGGTGATGATACTCCAGTAATCCGCGGTTCAGCTTTAAAAGCCTTAGAAGGTGATCAAGGTCCTTACGGCGAACCAGCGATTTTCGCTTTGGCTGATGCTTTGGATTCATTCATTCCTCAACCAGAACGTGCTGTTGATGGTGCTTTCTTGATGCCTGTGGAAGATGTATTCTCAATTTCTGGTCGTGGTACAGTGGTTACCGGACGGGTTGAACGCGGAATCATCAAAGTAGGTGAAGAGATTGAAATCGTAGGTATCCGTGCAACGCAAAAAACAACTTGTACCGGTGTTGAAATGTTCCGTAAATTATTGGATCAAGGTCAAGCTGGGGACAACGTTGGTTTATTACTTCGCGGTACTAAACGTGAAGACGTTGAGCGTGGTCAAGTATTGGCTAAACCAGGTTCAATTACACCACATACAAAATTCGAAGCTGAAGTGTATGTATTGAGTAAAGATGAAGGTGGACGTCATACTCCGTTCTTCTCAAACTATCGTCCACAATTCTACTTCCGTACAACGGATGTAACCGGTGCGGTGGAATTACCAGCAGGAACTGAAATGGTTATGCCTGGGGACAATGTACGTATCAATGTAGATTTGATAGCTCCGATTGCGATGGAAGAAGGCTTACGCTTTGCGATTCGTGAAGGTGGTCGTACCGTAGGTGCGGGTGTTGTTTCTAAGATTATTGCTTAATAAACAACCAAAAAATATAGGTCAATAGCTCAATTGGTAGAGTATCGGTCTCCAAAACCGAGGGTTGGGGGTTCGAAGCCCTCTTGACCTGCCAAACAAAGTAAGCTGGGAAGTATCCCAGCTACTTTTTTATCCGTTGTTGTTTATGGCTTTGCACTGACATTTGGTGGTGTTATTTTCATAAGTGGCAGTCTTGCTAATAATGGACGGTTAGTGATATAATTCGTGCTTGCAAAAAATTTTTAAAGATATTTTGAATGAATACAATAAAAACTGAAGATATAAAACAACCTAGCGTGATATTCAACTATATTGCCATTTTGTTGGTGGTATTGGGTTTGGGGTTGTTTTATGGGTTACATGCCAATGATTGGCTAAAATGGATTGCTTTTGTGGTTTGTTTGGTAGCCGGAGTAGCAACATTCTTTTTTGTTGCTCCAATGGGGATAAACCTTCATGGTTACGTGCGCGATTCTTATCGTGAGTGGCAGAAGGTGGTGTGGCCAACCCGTAAAGAAACCATGCAATTTACGTGGATCGTATTTTTGTTCGTGATTGTCTTGGCTTTGTTCCTGTGGCTGGTTGATAGTTCACTGGCGTGGATTTTATATGGTGTAATCCTTGGAAAGGGTAGCTAATGAGCTTGGCATGGTATGTGGTACAAGTTGCCACCAATATGGAAGATAAAGTACAAAGTACTTTAACAATGAATATCATTAAAAAAATTAATGATTATGTCAGCCTCAATCTTAATGATAAAGCCACATTTGTTCGTGAGTCGTTTGGTATTTCCAGTGATCTAACCAGCGATGCGGAAGTCGATGAATTCATTAAACGCAACGTAGTATTGGTGCCTAAAGAAAAAGTTGAAGAAGTGCGGAATGGTCGTAAGTATGAAAACGATCGAAAAATTTTTCCGGGCTATGTTTTGGTGCGGATGGACTATTCCGATGAAATTGGTCTATTGGTGCGGAAAACGCCACGGATTTCGAGCTTTGTCGGCGTGTCTAAAGATTCGCGCCCGGTGCCGATTTCACAAAAAGAAGTTGATAGTATCCTGCAACAAGTTAATGATTCTAAAGAAAAAGCCAAACATAAAGTTGAATTTGAGGTTGGCGAAAAAATTCGTATCGTTGATGGACCGTTTGTCGATTTTAATGCAGTTATTGAAGATGTCTTATATGATAAATTCCGCTTGCGGGTGAATGTTCAGATTTTTGGACGGGAGACCTCGGTTGAGCTGGAATTCGGTCAAGTTGAAAAGCTTGGTTAGTTGAATGTAGTACTAATAAAAACAATAGAAAGCCCTTGCAGATTTTTGCAGGGGCTTTTTATTTGGGAGATTTTATTGGGGTGTGGTGCTTATTATGATAAAATTAGTCCTCATTTTTGTGTGAATATAAAGGATTGATGAACAAATGGAACTTGCTAAGGCATATATACCCGGAGAAATTGAGAATAAATGGTATCCAATTTGGGAAAAAAGCGGCTATTTTAAACCGAATATGAATAAAGATGCACCAAGTTATTGCATCCAGTTGCCGCCACCCAACGTCACCGGAACTTTGCATATGGGGCACGCCTTTCAGCAAACCATTATGGATGCATTAATTCGCTATCATCGAATGCAGGGATATAATACCTTATGGCAGGCCGGAACCGATCATGCCGGAATTGCCACCCAGATTGTAGTTGAACGCCAATTAGACCAGCAGGGTATTTCGCGTCATGATTTGGGGCGGGAGAAATTTGTTGAAAAAATTTGGGAATGGAAAGAGTATTCCGGTAATACCATAACTTCACAAATGCGACGATTGGGCGCTTCCTGTGATTGGTCGCGGGAACGTTTTACCATGGATCGGGGGCTATCTCAGGCGGTGAGTGAAGTATTTGTTTCACTCTACGACAAAGGCTATATTTATCGTGGTAAGCGTTTGGTCAACTGGGATATTCAACTCCAGACCGCAGTATCTGATTTGGAAGTGATTTCCGAAGAAGAAAATGGACATTTATGGCATATAAAATATCCCTTAAAAGATACACCAGAACAGTTTTTGGTGGTGGCGACAACCCGCCCGGAAACCATGCTCGGTGATGTTGCGGTAGCGGTTAATCCAGAAGATCAACGCTATTCACATTTAGTGGGTAAAACATTAGTTCTGCCGTTGGTAAATCGTGAAATTCCAATTGGTGCCGATGATTATGTCGATGCGGCATTTGGAACCGGCTGCGTTAAGATTACACCGGCACATGATTTTAATGATTTTGCATTGGGTGGACGGCATGATTTACCCGTGATTTCAATTATGACCTTGGATGGTCACATCAATGACAATGCTCCGGAAGCATATCAAGGGATGGAACGGTTTGCGGCGCGCAAGAAAGTAGTTGCCGATTTAGAAGCTTTAGATTTGTTAGTTGAGGTAAAACCGCATAAACTAATGGTGCCCCGCGGGGATCGTACCGGCGTAGTAATTGAACCAATGTTGACCGATCAGTGGTTTATGCATATGGATAAATTTGCCGCGCGCGGTTTGGAGTTGGTTAATAGCGGTAAAATAAAATTTGTGCCGGAAAACTGGAAAAAGACCTATGATCAATGGCTGGAAAATATTCAGGATTGGTGTATTTCACGCCAATTGTGGTGGGGGCATCGGATTCCTGCTTACTATAATAAAGCCACCGGTGAATTTGTGACAGTTGCCAGAACTTATGAAGAAGCGCTGGCGCAATTGGAAGGTGAGCCAATTGAATTGGTTCAGGATAATGATGTACTGGATACCTGGTTTAGTTCAGCATTATGGTCGTTTTCAACCTTAGGCTGGCCGGAAAAAACTGCCGAATTAAAAACCTTTCTACCATCGAATGTCTTGGTAACCGGCTTTGATATTATTTTCTTCTGGGTAGCACGAATGATTATGCTAACCGAGGAATTTACCGGTGAAGTACCGTTTAAAGACATCTATATCAATGGATTGATTATGGATGCACACGGCAACAAAATGTCCAAGTCTAAAGGTAATATTATTGATCCACTCGATATTATCAATGGTATTTCGCTTGATGAATTGGTTAGCAAGCGGTCGGCGAATTTGATGAATCCCAAACAGGCGGAATCAATTGCTAAACAAACCCGCAAGGATTATCCGGATGGATTTATGGCTTTTGGCGCCGATGCTTTACGTTTCTCGTTGGCTAGTTCGGCCACGCAGGCGCGCTACATTAATTTTGATTTAAAGCGTATTGAGGGCAGCCGTAATTTTGCCAATAAATTATTTAATGCCACCAAGTTTGTGTTGATGAATGTAGAAAATCATCGCCAATTGGTTGGGGTTAAAGCGCAAGCCGGAATGATTGATCAGTGGATTTTACATGAGCTATCAAGCTTAATTAAAGATGTTGAAAATGCGTTTGCAACCTATCGCTTTGATTTGGCATCCAGTCGAATCTATGAATTTATCTGGAATGAATTCTGCGACTGGTATCTGGAATTAGCTAAAGTTAATTTGCAGTCTGATGATGAGTTGGTTAAAGCTGCAACGATTAATACGCTGCTGACGGTTCTGGAAGCGGTTCTGCGGATAATTCATCCTTTGATGCCATTTATTAGTGAAGAACTCTGGCAAGTAGTTTCACCGCTTAATCACATGAATAAAACGCCATCAATCATGATTGCGAGCTATCCTAAAGCTGATGATTATGTGTTAACTGATACAGTTGCGTTAGAGCAAATTAGCCAGCTAAAACAAATTATTTCAACGGTGCGAAATCTACGTGCTGAAATGAATTTATTGCCAGCGGTAAAAGTTCCGTTACTGGTCGAAACAACCACAACAGAAGTATTTGCATGTTTTAGTGAGTATATCAAGGCGCTGGCTAAAATTAGCGAAGTTTCACTATTAGCCCAATTAACTGCAGAAAGCGCACCGATTGCGCTGGTTGGCGGTATTCGCCTGATGTTACAGGTTGAAATTGATGTTGCAGCGGAAAAAATTCGCTTAACTCGTGAGATTGAAAAAAATGCCAAAGAAGCTGAGAAACTGCAACTAAAACTAGATAATCCGCAATATCGAGAACGGGCACCGCAAGAATTAGTGACAAAAGATTCAGCGCGGATTGATGAATTACGTGTGGTCATTACTCAATTGGAACAGCAACTGGCAAAATTAGGATAATTGAAAACCTATCGAAACCAGCGGTTTTAAGTTAGAATTAGGAATTTTATGCATTTATTAAGTATTACTAACGTTGATTATGGGATGATGAGCATACTATTTGCTCTGATATTAATTACTGCTTATTGTTTTCGGCGTAAAAACCGTACCAGCAATGATTTCTTGCTGGCACAAACTCATCGTTTGAACCCAGTGGTTATTTTTTCTGCATTAGGCGGGCTTGGGCTGATTGAATTTATTGTTGCCAGCAGCTACGGTGCGTTTGGTGGATTAACGGCGATTTATCTGGCTCTGCCAACTATAATTGTACTGAGTTTGATTTTTGACTATCGGGCAAAAATTGCCGCGCCGCTTCGTAATATTCTTAACGATGACAAACCGCTGCTAAAAACTCAGGTTTTTTTAGCTTGCTATAGCTTAGTTATGTTACTGGCGGCGGGGATTGCCATTTCGGTGATGGTTGGCATGCTTTATAGCCTATTGGGCTGGCAATTTGGTAATAGTACCTTGTCATTGATGGGTATTGTGCTGGTGTTCATTCTGCTAGGCGGAGTTGTTGGAGTTTTTTATAATCATGCCCTCGTTAATGTGGTCATGGTTATTACTTTAATAGTGGTCTTATTTATCGCCAATCATAATCTGCCGACCGATCTTATGAATAGTTTACAAACGGTGGCGACTGAAAACTCTTTGGCTAAAGACTCTTTTATTACCATCAGCCATTTTTCTGTGACCCAACTGTGGTTAGTGATAGTGGCGGTTGCCGGATTATTGATTCTTAATCCATTATGGTGGTCAAAAGTGCAAAAACTTGGTCAGGGAAAGGCTTCTTTGGGACGGGTAATCCAGTGGGCTATTTTGGTACTGATGATCCTATTGGGGATATTTGCATTAGCCACTCCTGGTAAGCAGCCGGTTCTGCACGGACAAAAAGTTATGACTCAACAAACCCGGCTTGCCGATGGTTCATTGGGTTTTGTGGTGAAAGTTGTGCCAAGTGACGGAAAAATTAACCAACTGGGGATTATTCCTAAGCAAATGAATGACGAAAATGAATTGGCTGCCACCGGTAGTTCTGGGAATCCCAATGATTTTATCAGCGCTGGAATGGTTATGACTGGAACTGCGCTGTCGCTAGCTTTTGTCTCGCTGTACATCATTATGTCACTATTTATTAAAACCATAAGTGAAAGTATCGCTTTTATTACTCAGGCGCTGATTAAAGGTTTTTATGCACCGTATTTTAATAAATCTGGTGATGATCTGGAAAATTTGTGGGCTGCACGGGTATTTATTTTTGCGCTGAGTGTTGTGATGATTGCGGTTGGTTTGGTATTGTATAAATTCTATGATTTATATTTTGCCTTGAGTTTATTATTGGTGCTGGCATTTCCATTAGCACTGAATTTTCTTGGGCTAAGTCGCACCTGGTTGGTTGATCTAATTAACTATCTGTCATTAGTAGTAATTTGGGCATTAGTTGGGCTTCCCAATGTTCCAAGTTTGTGGCCGTTAATTCAATTTCCTTCGCTGGCGGCATTTGTCGTTTATCTTACCGGTGGTTCATTTTTGTTCTATAGTTTAAGTTGGATAATTTTAAAAGCCTGTCGGCACTAAATTTAATGGTATGACTTTATGACCGAAAAAATTCGTAAAAATAAAAGTATTCGCGCGTGGATACATCAACACGTTAATGACAACTATGTCAATCAGGCGCAAAAACACGGCTATCGCTCGCGGGCAGCGTACAAGCTGCTGGAAATAAATGACAAAGATCATATTTTTTCAAAAGTTGCCACCGTGGTGGATTTGGGGTGTGCTCCGGGTAGTTGGTCGCAGGTTGCCGCACAGTTGGTTGGTGATAAAGGGAAGGTTGTTGGTGTCGATATTTTGGAAATGGTGCCGTTGCCGCGCCATCAATTTATCCGTGGTGATTTTACCGAACAGGCAACCTTGGATGCGTTATTGGAAACTATTAATCATCAGCCGGTTGATTTGGTATTATCGGACATGGCTCCCAATTTAAGTGGGGTTAAGGGCGTTGATCAGGCGCGTGGAGCATATTTGGTTGAGTTGGTGTTGGAATTTGCCAAAGATTATCTTCGCCGCGATGGTTGTTGTTTAATAAAAATATTTCATGGCTCGGAATTTGATGCGCTGGTCAAAATGGCACGCGAACTTTTTGCGCAAGTAGTGATAAGAAAGCCGGATGCTTCACGCAGTAAAAGTAGTGAAGTATATTTGTTATGTATTCATAAATATTAATGATTTTGTGTATCATTGATAATTATTGTCAGGTGCTACGATTTGAGTTTCTAAATTGTTGGGGTTTTTGCTGATTTTAATAATTTGAGATATGTTATAATAACTTTTAATGTTTTATTTTGGACGGATTTATGCGTAACGGTAATTTATTTAAAAGCCTGCTAATTTGGGTGATGATTGGCCTAGGGTTAATGGTTATCTTTAACAAATTTAATGATCAAAAAGATACACGTAACACAGTGCCATATTCACAGTTTATTACTGATTTAGAAAGTGGGCAGATCAAAAGCGTGGTAATTGAGGGTAGTAATACCCAAAGCGAATGGATTAATGGTGTTCGGAAAGATGATAGTAAATTTACAACTTTTGCGCCTAATGATCCACAACTGGTTAATGATTTATTAAAAAATAAAGTGATTTTTCAAGCCAAACCGAAAGAAGAATCATTATGGATGAACCTGTTTGTATCATGGTTCCCAATGTTATTATTGATCGGCGTATGGATTTACTTTATGCGTGGCGCTTCTGGTGGTAAAGGCGGCGGTGGGATTGGCGGTGTCTTCTCATTTGGACGCAGTCGGGCAAAAATGATTGATAGTAAGGAAAATCAGATTCGCTTTAGTGATGTTGCGGGTTGTGAAGAATCCAAACAAGAGGTAATGGAAATTGTTGATTACCTTAAAGACCCCAGCAAATATCAAAACTTGGGTGGTCGGGTGCCTAAAGGGGTGCTACTAAGCGGCTCACCAGGTACCGGTAAAACCTTGCTGGCAAAAGCTATTGCCGGCGAAGCTAGTGTACCGTTTTTTAGTATTTCTGGTTCAGATTTTGTTGAGATGTTCGTCGGTGTTGGCGCATCACGGGTGCGGGATTTGTTTGAACAAGCTAAAAAAAGTGCGCCGGCAATAATTTTTATCGATGAAATTGATGCAGTTGGTCGCCAACGTGGTGCTGGTCTTGGTGGTGGTAATGATGAACGTGAACAGACTTTAAATCAAATGCTGGTTGAAATGGATGGTTTTGATACTAACACGACAGTGATTATTATTGCCGCAACCAATCGTCCTGATGTACTGGATCCGGCATTAATGCGCCCGGGGCGGTTTGACCGTCAGGTAGTCGTGCCATTGCCGGATATAAAAGGTCGTGAGCAAATATTAAATGTTCATATGCGTAAAGTACCTCTGGCCAATGATGTAGAGGCACACATAATTGCGCGGGGAACCCCAGGCTTTTCTGGAGCCGATTTGGCTAATCTGGTTAACGAGGCCGCGTTATTTGCGGCACGACGTAATAAAAAATTGGTTGATATGCACGATTTTGAAGATGCTAAAGATAAAATTATTATGGGTGCCGAACGGCGGTCGATGGTAATGAAAGATGATGAGCGGCGTAATACTGCCTATCATGAATCTGGGCATGCGATTGTGGCACAGTTATTACCGGGTACAGATCCGGTGCATAAAGTTACGATTATTCCACGAGGGCGAGCACTGGGGGTAACCATGCAGTTGCCGGAAGAAGATCGATACTCTTATACCAAAGATTATTTGGTAAATCAAATTGCGATTTTATTTGGTGGACGAGTGGCGGAAGAGGTATTTATGCATCAAATGACTACAGGTGCCAGTAATGATTTTGAACGGGCAACCGATTTAGCGCGCAAGATTGTTACTCGCTTTGGTATGACCGAAGAAATGGGACCGGTAGTATATGGTGAAAATGAGTCCGAAAATTTCTTGGGGCGCAGCGTGACTTCAACTAAACATGTTTCTGAAGCAACAATGCAAAAAATTGATGAAACCGTTCGCGCGCTTCTGGATCAACAATATAAGTTAGCCAAACAATTATTGGTAGATAATGCCGATAAAGTTGAAAAAATGGCGCAGATGTTGCTGGAAAAAGAAACTATTGATGCAGCAGATATTGCCAAGATCATGGCGCCTGCAGTAGTGGCGCCAGTAAACTAATTTTTGTGTCGAGGGTATATGCGAAAATATTTTGGAACTGATGGGGTGCGGGGCAAAGTTGGTGAATTTCCAATTACCCCAGATTTTGCTTTACGCTTGGGGTATGCGGCTGGCAAAGTGCTTAGTAGCCATAGTGGTAGAAAGCCCGCTGTTATTATTGGTAAAGATACGCGCTTATCTGGTTATCTTTTTGAATCAGCGCTGGAAGCTGGATTTGCCTATGCCGGTGTCGATGTTTATATGGCTGGACCAATTCCAACGCCAGCGGTGGCATATTTAACCAAAACTTTACGGCTTTCGGCGGGGGTGGTAATTAGTGCCTCACATAATCCATATTATGATAATGGAATTAAGTTTTTTTCGAAAAATGGTACCAAACTTGCCGATGACATTGAGCTGGAAATTGAGCAGATATTAGATCAGGAAATGGTTGTTGCTGAACGTTTGGGCAAGGTTCGCCGCTTAAGTGATGCGCAAGGTCGTTATATTGAATTTTGTAAAAGTACTTTTCCCAATGAGTTAGACCTTAAACAGCTTAAGATTGTCTTAGATTGTGCGAATGGTGCCACCTATCATGTTGCACCCCATGTATTTGCCGAATTGGGGGCGGAAGTAATTGAATTGGGCTGTCGCCCTGATGGCGTTAATATTAATGAACAATGCGGCTCAACGCATCCAAAGGCATTGATTGAAGCGGTTCAGAAGAGCCAAGCCGATTACGGGATTGCCTTTGACGGTGACGGCGATCGAGTTGTATTTGTTGATGCATCGGGCAAACTTTTTGATGGTGATAAACTAATCTATTTGATTTTACTCTCTTATGCAGCACAAGGGAAAAAACTTCCGGGCGTTGTCGGTACTTTAATGACCAATATGGGGATGGAAGTTGCGTTAAAAAAACATGGTTATGATTTTGTTCGCGCTAAAGTTGGTGACCGCTACGTAGTTGAAGAGCTGTTAAAACGAAATTGGCTATTAGGCGGTGAGGCATCAGGACATATCTTATGTCTGGATCGGCATACTACCGGTGATGGAATTATTGCTGCACTACAAGTGTTGGCTGGAATTGTGGTTCTCGGTAAACCGCTGGAACAAGTTATTGATTGGGGTGATTATCCGCAAACGATGATTAATGTAAAATTAACTTCACGTGATTACCCATGGCAAAAACTCTGTGCTCAGGCAATGGATGAAGTTGAGTCGGAACTCGGTGATAATGGGCGGGTGATTGTCCGTCCAAGTGGTACTGAGCCGCTACTTCGTGTTATGGTTGAAGCTAAAAATGCTGATTTAGCTACGCGTTCTGCAGAAAAAATTGCTCAGGCAATTAAAGGCTGATAATGGAAATTCTTAACCAGCTAATAATCTTTTTTACCGGCTATGGATACGTTGCCGTATTTATGGTTTTGGTTGCGTGTGGATTTGGAGTTCCCATTCCAGAAGATATTACACTGGTTGCCGGGGGGGTAATTTGTGGCTTAACCCCGGGATTAAATGTTCATGTTATGCTAATTATTGCCATAGCCGGTGTTTTAGTTGGAGATGGTTGCATGTTTATGGCTGGGCGCTTATTAGGTCCGCGGGTTAAGCAAATGCCACTCCTACGAAGGGTTTTTACTGATAATGTCTACCATAAAATGCAGGAAAAAGTTCATCGCTATGGTACAAAAATATTATTTGTCGCCAGATTTTTACCTGGATTACGGGCACCGATTTATATTACGGCAGGAATTAGCCATAAAGTTTCCTATTGGAAATTTCTGTTGATGGATGGTAGTGCCGCGATAATTAGTGTTCCGATTTGGGTTTATGCCGGCTTTTATTTTGCCTATGATTTGAATCATCTGCTGCGTTGGATACATGAAGGTAAAACTATTATTTTAAGTGCTATTGGTGGCTTGGTAGTAGTGTATATTATTTATGTAATTTTTAAAAAAATGCGTAATAAAGCACAATAACCGGCTTATTTTCTAAGTAAACCAGATTATTATAAGGGTCGTTAATGCGTAAATTGTTATTATTAAGTTTAGTTGGAGTCTCACCGGTATTTGCTGCAACTACTGCTAATGAATCAGGTAATGTTTATTCGGCATTTCAAAAATTTGACCGCCAGTATAACGTTGGATTTGGGGTAACATCTGGTAACCTTACCAATGGTCAAAGTGGTGCAGTTAATAATAGTGAATTTATTAATTTAGAAATTGAACGCTTATTTAATGTGGGTATTTGGTTGGATGTTAATGCCAATCTGCTTACGTATTATTCTCAGGGGGCTGATCCGGCGATACCAGCGTTGGGAACAACTACTGGATCACAACCAAACTTTGGTGGTCTTAATGCCAAGGTTGGCTATGCATTCCCGCTGATAAAAGATACCTTGATGATAACTCCCTATGGACAGATTGGACGCAATACCAATATTTCTTCTTATACAATGAATTATGCCGAACCGACAACTAATTTAACCCAAGATTATTTTTGGACAGTTGGTGGTGGTGCGCGGCTGGAATATCGTTTAAATAGTGTTTTTGATTTTTATCTTGATCAGAGTATGGTATACAACTCTTCGCAAGCGCCAACTACTCAAGGCGTGCCGCCAAACGATAATTATCAATATACGACTACTTTAGGTGCCAAATTTAACCTTTATCGTAATTTCCAGCTGGGCGCACAAGGTTTCTATAATAGTTATTATTTTACCAATAGTCCATATACTTCTTATGGGAGTGTTTTGGTTCCGCAAAATACCGTTGGAGGGTTAATTTCGGTAGGATTGACCTATTAAAAATTGATTAAGGCTAGCCAAAGAAAGGTTAGCCTTAATTTTAATGGAGACAAAGTGAGATATATTTATTTACATGGATTTGCTTCAAGTACTCAATCAGCAAAAGCACGCTTTTTTCGGAATCAGCTTGGAAATCAGCTAGAGTTAATAGATCTTAATCTACCGGATTTTTCAATTTTATTGATTAGCGAGCAATTGCGGCGGGTGGCTGAAGTAATTGGTGATGATGAGGTTGTAATTTTTGGTTCAAGTATGGGCGGTCTGATTGGGCTGATACTTGCGGAGCAATGGGCTAATATTAAAAAACTGGTTTTATTGGCACCGGCAATTGGCATAAATTCATTGTGGCAACAGATTGTCGGTGAAGAGATATTATTGAATTGGCAGCAAACGGGCAAACAAGCCATTTTTCATTATGGCTATCAGCGAGAAATTGAATTACATTATAAATTTATTGAAGATTTACAAATTTTAACGGATCGCAATTTTAAACGTCAATTGCCGGTGCGGATTTTTCATGGACAGTTAGATCTGACGATTCCGCTAGCTAACTCACAAAGTTATCTGACAAATAATTGTGATGCTAAGCTGGTTGTCTTGGATGATGATCATAGTTTAGAAAATTCTTTGGACTTAATCTGGCACCAGGTTGAAAGTTTTGTGAAATAAACGCAATGCGATGTAATTAATAAAGTATGGGGTTGATATGTTAGTTGAAATAATTGTTACCAGTCTTAATGAGGCTTTATTGGCACAAGAGTATGGTGCTGATCGGCTTGAGCTGATTCATTCATTTGCAGATGGTGGGCTTTCTCCTGAGCCGGAGTTAATTAAGCAAATTTGTGCGGCTGTTACTATTCCGGTTAGTGTAATGGTTCGTCCGCATGCGCAAAGTTTTGTCTATGATCAAAAGGCC
This sequence comes from Pseudomonadota bacterium, assembly GCA_052033675.1. Classification (GTDB taxonomy): domain Bacteria; phylum Pseudomonadota; class Gammaproteobacteria; order Burkholderiales; family UBA11063; genus Aquella. Next base: position 17,650 of record JBPOJK010000195.1, on the reverse strand, counting down.
ATGACTCAGATAGAGCAGGAAATTGATTTTATTTTAAGCGATACTCAAGCAGCTAATATTGTATTTGGTTCACTTAACTATAGCAATGAAATTAATTTTAACCAGTTGGAAAGAATTCTTTCATTGGTAACTAAATCTACTGTCGGAGTAACTTTCCATCGTGCAATAGATGTCGCTAAAGATACAGTGACCGCATTCAAGGAGTTACAGAACTATCGAGGAACTAATTTGCAACGTGTACTATCTTCAGGTGGTAAACCAACTGCATTGGAGGGAGTTAAAGAATTGATTGCAATGGAGAGCGAAGCTAAGTTAGGAGTTAAGTTATTAGTCGGTAGCGGGGTAAAACCTTCAAATGCCCGCCAGCTGATAGAGTTAATTGGTTGTCAGGAGATACATTTGGGAACTGGCGTTAGAAATTCGGATGGAAAGCTAGACAAGGATTTATTTTCCGAATTAAATCAGGTGCTTGTTTAAAATAAAACTAAAGCTAGCACATTTCGAGCTTCTGCCGAAAGATAATTAAATGTTCGACACATTGCCGGGATGGGCATAACTTCATAGCCGATATGCTGTTGCTGCAGTTGTTGCTGTAGTGATTTTTCCAGTGGGACAATTTTATCGGCAGTACCAAAAATAATTAAATCTAAATTATCTACATCTACAATCTGGTTTAAATATTCCCAATTGATTTCAGTTAAGGACTGAATATTTATTTCTTGAATTCGGTTAGCCGTAACCAGCAGATTCTGGCTATATTCAATTTTATTCACTGCAACCATTGTTGCTGAATAGTTTGTAAATTGATTTCCTGATGTAGAATGTAAATTAGCTTGCATTGCTATTTCCTAATAGAGGGTGGAGATAAAAAATAAAAACTCAAGTGAACTTGAGTTTTTATTTTATTGAGCTTGCTGAGCTGCTACTTTTTTAGCAGCTTCACTATTTGGATAGCTCTTTATCAGTCTTTTTGCAGTTGCTTTTGCTGCCGTAGTACTTCCCATTTGGGTTTGCGAAATATAAATAACTCGCATTGCATCAGGTACATACTTATTATTAGCATTTGCTGCAATAAACTTGTTTGCTTCGCTAACCGCATCTTTGTATTGAGCATTCGCAACATAGGCAACCGATAGAAAGTATCGTGCATTTGCTGCTACTGCTTTATCAGAGCTATTAGCCATAATATCTTTTAATTCAGAAATCGCCCCGGTGAGGTTATTTGACTGAATTTTCTTTATTGCATCTTGCAATTGACTGTTAGTGCCGCTAGCAACGGTCGCTTTTGCTGGTGTATACGCCCGCGGGCTGCTACTACCGTTAATTGCGCTTTCCAGTGCCGAAACACGTAAGTCTAAAGATTGTAATTCTTGACCCGCGTCGCCTTGCCCAGTCTTTTGACCTTGTTCAAGCGTGGTTACCCGCCCATTGAGTTGGTTAATTTGATTTTGCAAGTCGCTGATTTGATTAAGGAGGTCGAGAACTTTTTGATTGGATACTTTATTATCCAGAACTCCAATATTTTGTTGGAGTTGATTCAAGCGTTGATTTGTGTCAGCAATTTGCTGACGTGCTTGATCGTCAGCACAACCAATTAAAAAAAGGTTTGCTGACAACCCGAAAATTGCCAACAAACTTTTTTTCATGATTACTCAACACCTTGAGCAACAGTACCGTTGTAAACGCTACCATCAACCATTGGCAAGCCATTGCTATCAGTAGAATAACCAGCAGGCTGATCAGCTTTAAACATAATATCAGCACGACGGTTCATAGCACGAGCTTCTGAAGTGTTGTTGTCGTATTTAGGTTTAAGTTTACCGTTAGATGTAGCTTCAACTTGAGCTTTGCTAGCACCAGTAGCGATCAAAGCTTTTTTAACTGCGTCAGCACGTTTTTGACCTAAAGACAAGTTGTATTCAACTGAACCGATATCATCGGTGTTACCTTGAACTTGTACAGTTGCTTTAGGGTTAGCAGCTAAGAAGCTACCATTTGCTTTAACGATATCAGAATATTGTTCTTGAATATCATATTTGTTAAATGCAAAATAAACACTGTTGTGATTAGTTACAACTGGAGCAGAAGCTACAACTGGAGCAGCAACCGGAGCAGAAGCTACAGGCGCTTCCACAGGTGCTTTGTTTGATGAACAAGCTACTAAAGCACTACCAGCAATAACTAAAGCTAATAATTTTTTCATAGAGTTTTCCTTTCAGAGTTAATTAACCAAGATAGTTAAAGACTACCTACTCGTGATTATACAGTATTTGGAATAACTATGCAACCAACTTTGGGTAGTATCAATCAATAACATAAAACCAAATCAATAATTACAGTCGACTGAACTTATTAATTTGCACTTTCCACAGATTTTCCATCATGATTGAAAGAATTTTGTTGTGGGAACATATTAGCACTTGATAACCGTGAATTTACTGTCGGGTTATTGGTATGGTGTTTTACTTGTGACTCGCTATAATATTTCTGCCCCTTGGTTCCGGTTATGGCATTTTGGTTTGGAAATTGCGCACCACTGTATGCAAATGAATTTACATTTGGATTATTCTGATGGTTTTTCATTTCTGATTCAGAATAATATTTTTGCCCTTTGGTTCCGGTCAATTGATTTTGTTGTGGAAACAATTGGCTACTGGCTGCAAAAGAACTCACAGTCGGACTATTTGACTGAGTAGATACCGCAGACTTATTGGCATCGAATTTATCTGGTGCCTGATTATCACCATTGGTTACTTGCTTCGCCTGCTTTGCTTCGGTGTATCCTTGACTTGCATTAATATTATCAGCATAAACACTAAAACAAACACTACCCAAAGCCAGAATCAACATTTTTTTTAACATGATTTACTCCTTATAATCATGAATAGATTAAAAAATAACGGATGTAACGTACTTATATTTTATGAGGGTATTATACTACAAACTCATTGATATAAAATTATTAATAACTATGTGACCAGCGTTGATCCACTACTTCATTAAAGTTTAAATTATTTAACTTGGTCTGAACTGTTCCAGTTACGTTACTGATATATACCGAATTATCGCTAGAAAAAAGTATTAATTTATCATTTGGTGCGAAACTTGGAGATATATCATGGCTGGCATTTTGATTTACTGGATAAGCGGATTGTGTGACTAAATCCAACACATAAGCTTGCAACGTACCATTGTTTCGATTGATGAAAGTTATTTTGCTACCGTCATTAGAAAAACGTGCCGTAGTATTGTATTTACCCAGACCGTTGGTAATTCGGATCGGTGATGAACCATTCAAATCGGTCATAAAAATTTGTGGTCCTCCATCATGATCGGAGGTAAAGACAACCTTACCAGTCGTTGAAATATCTGCTTCGGTATCAATTGTTCCATAATTTATCAATGGTACTGCGTAGCTGCTGGAGCTATAACGCTGATTATTAACCAGATAAATATGTGAACCATAATCTTTGCTTAACGTTACCGCTAATTTTTGGCTATTTGGGGTAAAAACCGGTGAAGAATTAGAGCCGCTGAAATTTGCAACTGCATAACGGGTGCCGGCCGCTAAATTTTGTACATAAACCACCGGTTTACCAGTTTCATAAGTCGCGTAGCTTAAATATTTGCCGCTGTTATCCCAATCTAGTGAGATAATTGGACGGGAAGTCGTTAGCAGCGTTTTTTGGTTGTAACCATCGTAATCGCTAACGATAATCGCATATTTACCGGAACCTTGCTGAACTGATAAAGCAATTTTACTGGTAAACGCACCTTTGACATTGGTTAATTTTTGATAAATGGCATTATCTATCGCATGAACTGCTTTGCGTTGATATTGCGAATTAAATGCCGCGGTCTGATCCAGCATTACCTGATTGGTGGTATTGTTTACTACTTGATATTGAATTTGCATTTGCCCAGTCGTTGGGTCATTACTTACCGTACCTTTGATGGTGTATAAAGTTCCGCTCGCTACACTATCTGCGGTTGTATAATTGGCAACATTAAATTCACCGGTAATTTTAAAGTCATTGGTAATCTCATCGCTGATGCTGCCATCTTCATTGGTGAAATTGACAATTGCTAGTTTTGGTGCGCCAGCACTACTGCCGCCAACGATTTCAATATTTTGATCGGCATAGGCAAAACCAATGCTTAACGACAACAAAATAACTATTTTTTTCATATCGATTAGTTCCTTTATAAAATTCTTTAAATTTTGGTATTGTTTAACTTATTTATGTTACGCAAGTATCTATATTTTAACAATAAATTATTGAGTTTGACGATTTTGCGCACTGAAAAGCCCATGTAAAATCAGCGTGCTATGAAGAAAAATCAATAACTTAGCGTTAAATTCTTTATCGTACGTAACCTTAGTAACCAATTACTCGGGGCGGAAAGTTAATTTTAGCACCCGATAATCAACATAGCGAGCACCATCTGGTAATGGCGGGAATACTTTTACTCGTTGAATGGCCTGTTGAACGTAACCATCATAAGCACTATTGCCGCTTGATTTTAGCAACGTTACTTTACGAACGCTTAAATTAGGGTTTAATTCAACTTGTACAATCGCCTTGGCTTTAGGGCTAATATCGTCCGGTACCATTACAAACGGTCGCACGGCATTAATCACCTGATCAGCGTAATTACCAATTAAATTATTACTGTCGCTAGTTCCATTTGGATTGCCGCCCAATGCTTTACCTTTGCGGATCGCGGTACTATTGGTTGATAAAGCATCACCGAGCAAATCATTAATCTGGGCTTTTTTGTTGACCGGTTTTACTTTCGGTGGTGTCGGTTGCGCTTGAGCAACCTCCTGCGCCGCTTGCTGTTTTTGTTTTGGCGGTGTTTTTGGCGGTTCCATGCTCGGCGTTGGCTTCGGTAATGGCTTAGTCTCTTGTTTTAGATTAACATCAGCCGGTGTGTCTAGTGTTTTTATCGGTTCGACTTGTGCTTTTATCTTCGGTTGATAGGGTTGTACTGTTTCATTAGGCATTGACACTAGGCTAACTTCCAGTCCATCAGATCGCGAAGGAATTAGCATTGAAATTGGTTTACTAAAAATCAATAAACCAACCGCCAGCCCAATATGCAGTGCCAGTGAAATTATCGTTGCCGATTTTGTTTGTTCTTTAACCATTTTTTTGTTTTACAACCAATGCTACTTTTTTAATTCCGGCACTATATAGGCGGTCAACTACGGCGATAACTTTATCATATTGGACGGTTTTATCGGCGGCAATAACCACTGGCGTATCTGGCGTTGACATGGTTACGGCTTGGCTTACTAAACTGTCCAAGGTGGCAATTGATGTTGATTTATTATCTTGGGTTAATGTGTAATTTCCCGCGGAATCAATATTTATCTCCAGTGGCTTGGTAGTTACTTGTGCCGCTTTACCAACTGATGGTAGATTGATTACTCCTGGGGTAAACATCGGTGCGGTTACCATGAAAATAACCAGTAATACCAGCATCACATCAATATAGGGAACCACATTCATTTGGTTGTGTAGCGTATCTCTTCGTGCTCTTCGTTTCATTTATTATCCTTTTTTTCTGGCTAGAGTAAATCCATCTCCAATTGGCAGCATACAAATTTCAACCCGCGGATCATTGGAGATTAAGTCATTTAGTTGTTGCAAAACCCGAACGTATTTTTTATTCGGATTGGCTTCCAGTACTTGTCCATACATTAGGACATTATCAATAACAACCAAGCCACCGGGTCGAATCAACTGCAAACACAGTTCATAATAATCCAGATATTCAGCCTTGTTGGCATCAATAAATGCCATGTCAAATAGTTGCGATTGATCATGCAGTTGTTGCAGAGTGGTTACGGCAGGAGCAATTTTAACTTCAATGTTAGCGGCAACGCCGGCCTGCAACCAATATTTCTGTGCTAACGGTAAATGTGTATCACTAATATCCAGCGTTATTAGCTTGGCGCTATCCGGCAGCGCTTGCGCAACCCATAGCGCACTATAACCGGTAAACATGCCGATTTCAAGATATTTTTTTGCGCCAACTAATTGTGCCAACATTGCCAACGTTGCTCCTTGTAGTGGCGTAATTTGCATCTGGGCATTAGCAAGTAGTGAGGTTTCGCGCCGTAGTTCTTGAAGTTCGCGGGATTCTCTTACCCCTTTAGTGTGGCAATACGCATAAATTTCCGCGGTAATCGGGGTTTTTAACATTTATTTAGATTGTGGGTAACTAAAATAAACATAACCATCATGTTTAACTTCAGATTCGGCGTAAGCTTTTTGCTCATCTTGATCGATAAAGTCTTTGTCCCACCAAGTGCTACGCAATTTCATTTGTTCCTGATGCAATCCCGGTTGATTTAACAGGGTATTAATGAAGTTCATTGCTTCCGAAGTATATTTGGTATTTTTCATGGTTGTCTTTGTTCCTTTTATTATCTGATGTTACGCATAATATAACATAGTGAGTAACATAAGTTATTATAATTTTGTTTATGGCGGAATGATTGTTTAATCAATAATTCCACCGCCAAGGCAATAATTTTCATCATAGATTACAACCGATTGTCCGGGAGTAATTGCCCATTGCGGTTCGTCAAAAATTAATTCAATTTCGTCAACACCGATCTGTTGTAAGCTACAGCTTGCATCATGCATGCGATAACGGGTCTTTGCACTATAACGTCCGTCGGCGGGGATGCTACCCAATCCAAAGCTTAATTGCTTGGCACGCAAGCTTTTTTTTAGCAGTAAAGGGTGCTGGTGTCCTTGAACCACAATTAATTCATTGGTTGCCAGATTTTTATCGGCGACAAACCACGGCTCACCTTGACCGCCAATACCCAAGCCCTTACGTTGCCCTAAAGTATAATACATCAGCCCACCATGCTGACCAACTATTTTTCCGCTTGGTGTTACCATGTTACCGGGAGTGGTTGGCAAATATTTGCTCAAAAATTCGCGGAAAGGGCGCTCGCCGATAAAGCAAACTCCGGTGCTGTCTTTTTTAGTCGCATTGGGTAAGCCAATTTCGCTGGCAATTTGGCGCACCTGCGGTTTAAGCAACTTTCCCAATGGAAACAGCGCATGGATGATTTGATATTGATTCAGCCGATAAAGGAAATAGCTTTGGTCTTTATTGCCATCTGCTGCGCGGGTCAATATTTCGCCATTAGCGGTAGTTTCTTTGGCAACGTAGTGACCAGTGGCAATATAATCAGCTCCCAAGCGCAAGGAGTGCTCTAAAAATGCCTTAAATTTAATCTCGGAATTACACAAGATATCCGGATTGGGGGTTCGTCCGGCTTGATATTCGGCAAGAAAATAGCTAAATACCCGGTCTTTATATTCGTCGGCAAAATTTACAATTTCAATATCAATACCCACCACATCAGCCGCGGCAATTGCATCCATGCTGTCTTCTTTGATAGTACAGTACTCATCATCACTGGCATCTTCCCAGTTTTGCATGAAAATACCGATTACCTGATGCCCTTGCTGTTTTAACAGATGCGCAGCTACCGACGAATCAACGCCACCTGACATTCCCAGTACTATTTTGCTCATAATCTAATTACTGCTTTTAATTGGTTAATCCAGATATACCGGGGCACTATCGCGGAAGTTGGCTAAAATTTCTAACGGATATTCATGTCCGGATAAGTAATCGTTTATGCACTTCATTACTAGCGAACTGCGGTGTTCTTGGCTGCGCCGGGTAATTTCTTCCAGTGGATACCAGTGCGCGGCCACCACACCATCGTCGGCGTTTGAAGGCATCGGTTCAGCTTCTTCATCTTTTAGATGCCCTTTAAAGCAAATCCGCAGATAATTATTTTCCGGATTGGGGCGATACCAGTAAATTCCAACAATCTTTTCCGGAGTAAATTGCAGTGATGATTCTTCTTTTACTTCCCGGATAATTGCTTGAATGAAATCCTCTTCCGGTTCAACATGTCCAGCGGGTTGATTTAACTTCAATCCTTGCGAAGTAACATCAGTTACCAATACGAACTGCTGGTCTTTTTCAATAATTGCCGCTACCGTAACGTGAGTTTGCCACATTGACTACTATCCCGATTTTACAATAAAGTAATTATTATAACGTATCGACCAAGCTCATTACCAGCGCTGTATTATAATATTGTTCTGAAAATATTCTTTTAAGCCGAATTTATGCAGCCATTAGCCGAATTATTACGTCCGAAAAATCTTTCCGAAGTCATTGGTCAACGCCATTTGGTAGCGCCCGATGCACCGTTAAACCGCCTTGTTGAAGCCGGTAAATTACCGTCAATGATTTTTTGGGGACCGCCGGGAGTTGGCAAGACCACCTTGGCAAATATTCTAATCAATAGTTTTGATTGCCATGCGATTAAACTTTCCGCGGTATTTAGTGGGGTTAAAGATATCAAAGAGGCACTAGAGCAGGCTGAAACCAATGCTGCCGGTCTCTTTGATAAACCGACGGTGTTATTTGTTGATGAGATCCACCGCTTTAATAAAGCGCAGCAAGATGCCTTTTTACACCATCTGGAAGAGGGTAAAATCATTTTGATTGGTGCCACCACCGAAAATCCATCTTTTGAAATAAATAACGCCTTATTGTCGCGCTTGCAGGTATATGTACTAGAAAGTCTTTCGCGGGATGATTTATTGACATTATTGGCAACCTCCATGGCAAAATTTCCGCAATTGGCTATGAATTCTGAAGCAAAGGAACTGCTGGTGGATTTAAGTGACGGTGATGCCCGCCGCTTATTAAATTTGGTTGAGTTGCTGGTTGAGTCTGGTAGTGGTAATGAAATTTCGGTGGAAATTATTCGCCAGATTGTACCCAAGAATTTACAACGCTTTGATAAAGGCGGAGAAGAATTTTATAATCAGATTTCAGCATTGCATAAATCGGTGCGCGGTTCATCTCCGGATGCTGCATTATATTGGTTTGGAAGGATGTTGAGTTCCGGGGCTGATCCGTTGTACATTGGGCGACGGTTATTAAGGATGGCATGGGAAGACATTGGCTTTGCCGATACCAATGCGGCAACGGTAGTCAATAATGCTCTGCAAACTTATGAGCGGTTGGGTTCGCCGGAAGGTGAGCTGGCAATTGCCGGTGCGGTAGTCTATCTGGCGGTGACCAATAAAAGTAATTCGCTGGAATTGGCATATAATCAATTGCGGACTTATTTGGCGCAGGCCGCATCAGCTCCGGTGCCGATTCATTTACGCAATGCGCCGACCAAATTGATGGCGGAATTAGGCTACGGTAAAGAATATCGTTATGCTCATGATTATCCCAACCATTACGTAGCTGGTGAGCAATATTTTCCGGATGGAATGACGCCGTTAAAATTTTACACCCCCAGTGATCAGGGCTTTGAGCAGCGGATTAGCGAGCGGTTGGCGTATCTGAAGAAATTGGATGATGAGAGTTTATAAGCGGAAGATTGTGAAACTTAATTAGGTATAATTGACAATTATCCGGATAAATTTGTTTGATTACGGCTTTTAATTCGGCGAGAGTCATATTTTCCTGCGTGGCATGCTGATTATTTAATTCCTCGAAATTAAGCTTTTCGATGCTGTGGATAGCCAAGGCAGCAAACAGTTTGCGGGTTTCGAAGGTATAGGCATGAACGACATCACCATTCTCAAAATAATTGGCTTCAGCATCGCGAATGGTTATGGTTTTTTTACCGTTAAGAATGTCTGCGGCAAACCGTTGATAAAAGGTAATAAATTTGGTTGTCATTTACTGATTTGTTGAACCTGTCCGGCTTGGTTTAAATACAGGCTATTATCAGCCGGCGCTTGTCCCTGATATTTGCCATCCTGATAATAGCTGGTTGCTCCATTAACCGTGGTGGTGGTACCGGCGTATTTCCCGGCGGCATTAAAATAAGTACCTGCTTGCGGTGCCGTTGGTGGAACGGCTGGATTTAAATTGTTGCCGGCTCCTGCCGCTGGTGCCGCGAGCACAGATGTGGCAATTATTGAGAGTACCGCTAATAGATGTAGTTTCATGATGGTTACTCCTTGTCGGGTTGTTCAATATTCAAAAAATGATCACTGACATTTTGCGCATAGGCGGTAAATTCGCCCATCCACTCACTGGCAGAACTAAATGCGGCAATAAATTCATCCTTATTTCCGGCTTGCAGTTGGTGAGACCAGTTGCTTAACCATTCGGCAAATTCACTAATCAGCGCCAACCGTTCTTTATCGGCCATAATAATATCGGCATAGAGTTTGGGATCTTGATCAAAAATCCGTCCCATTAACAGCAATTTGGCTAAATAAATCGGGCTGGCGATTTCCAGTAATTTTTGCGGATGTTGATTTTTATGCTGAAGAAAAGTTCCCAGTGCAAAAGTAATAAAATGTTCAACACCCTGAATAAAGGACATCGCTTGATCGTGCTGGCTGGCGGGCAGATTCTTTAGCGTAAATCCCAGGCGGGATAAATCTTCTATCAGCCATTGATAATGTTCGCTCTGCCGTCCATCACAAACTACAACTACTTGTGCCGCAGTCGTGGTTATAGTTGGTCCAAACATCGGATGTAATCCAACTACCGGTCCTGAATGATTGGCAAGCATTGTCAAGACTGGCTCAACTTTGAGCGAGGTGAAGTCAGCCAAAATAGTTTGCGGTTTTAATAGCGGTGCAGTTTGTTTGATGATTTCAAGGGTGCTATTTATCGGAACACTGACAATCACCAAGTCACTATCCGCTAAAATTTGCGTAGCTGCATCCCATTCCCGCCGCCCTAATTTGTGGACGCAATGTCCCAATTCACTAAATAAGCGGGCAAACAATTCACCCATCAAACCATGACCACCGATAATTGTAATGGTTTTTTTAGTCATAATTGATTTCTACTATTTCTATTTCATCCATTCCTTGTGGTGAATGGAAGTTAAATACATCGCCCAATTTCTTGCGCAATAAATTCCGTGCCAATGGCGAAGTCCAGCTGATATGATTTAATTCCGGGTTAATTTCATCCTGACCGACAATAGTTACGGTTTGTTCTTGAGTGCCATTACGGATAATTGTTACCGTTGCGCCAAAGTAAATAGTTTCAGCACCCGCGTGAACCCGTGGATCAACCGCTTCGGCATTCTCAATTTTTTTGGTCAGTTGGTGAATCCGACGGTCAATTTCCCGCAGCTTCTTTTTGCCATACTGATAATCAGCATTCTCGGAGCGATCGCCGTTGCTGGCTGCCCAATTTACCAATTGTACATACTGTGGGCGTTCTTTGGTTACCAGCAGGTGTAGTTCTTCGCGTAAGTTAGCATAGCCGGTTAAAGTAATGTAGTTTTTATCGCTCATTGAACGTATTTATAACCTTCGCAATTATGATAGAATCCATTAACAAACTGACCGTCATCCAGATTAGGTGTTTTTTGACCACTAAGTACGGTAGTGATCAGGTTACTGATTTTTGCCAATGAAAAGCCGGTAGTTGGCATTATCCGAAAATTATTAATTCCCATTGCCAGTAATTCCGGCAATTGATTTATCAAATTATAGATTTTTGCCGATTGAACCTGCATGCCGTTGATGGTAAACAAATCGGTATTACCGCTGGTGGCAATCAGCTCCTGATTTTCTTTGATACAGGCTAATTTACACTCATCACGCAGCAGTTGCTGATGGTGAGCAATAAAACAGCGTGAAGAAATCGAAAGTGGAATTTTACCAAAGATTGTAATTTCAAGAGGTAAATTTCCTTGTGCCAAGTCGCGAATTACTGTTTGGTTACATTCAAATGGCGGGCACAATAATTGTGCACCAATGCGTTGGAAAACTCCTAAAGTATCACGATTATAAGTATTGATGTACGGACCAACGATAAATTTTTGTCCGTTTAAATGGCTAAGACCCGCCAAATCGTTAATTTCAACGGTTAGTTGGTGGTGCTGCGCCAGAGCAATATTATCAAGCATTAATTGGTGGCTGTCGTTATCATTATGCAAAACCGGTGTACTAATCACGATTTCTTTATTGGCAGCTTGTAGTTCCCCAATAATCGTAGTTAAATATTTTTGGATTAGCGGCCGGCGTTTGGCGCAGACTATTTCACCCAAATAAACCCGTGAAATCAAAGAGTTTTGCGCGGCATCATGATAGAATTGGCTGATTTGCTCACCACTCCACGGATAATGCAGCGGAGCTAAACTAATAGTGGGTTGTTTAATTCCAGTGTTCACGATAAGCTCCTTCGGTGGCATGGGCACCTTCCATTAATGGTTGTAATTGCAGATTTAATTTCTCAAGATCTTGGTCGTGCAGACTATCGAGACGATCAACTGCGTAACGGAAGGTACTAATCACTTGCCGGACATAGGCGTTGGAGCGCTGGCGACCTTCAATTTTCAAAGCTTTGACTTTGCAGTCAACCATGGTTTTTAAACTCGTCAATAAGCTTAAGCTGGTTGGCTCTTCAAAGATGTGCTGTTGCTGTCCATCGCAGCTAAATTTTCCCTTGCAAATAGTCGGATAACAGGCTGTTTGGCGGTTATTAAATTCGTTGATGGTAAATTGATTGAGTTTTATTTGTAATTTATCCTGTTGTTGTGCATAACTAATTTGTTCGGCCGGTGAGCAGACTCCGTGCATATTTGGTGATTTGCCGGTCAGATAACCGGATAAACTGCAGCGTCCTTCCGCCATCACGCATAAGCCGCCAAAACCAAAAATTTCGACTTCGACGCCCAGTTCATTGGCGGCCGCGGTTATGTCCCGAATTTGGCCAAAATCTAGAATCCGCGGCAAAATTACCCGTTTGATACCAAATTCTCGGGCGTAAAACTCCAGTGCATCACTGCTGCCGGCAGAGGCTTGTACCGATAAGTGACGATGTAATTCGGGATGATGGGTGGTGGCATAATCAAGCATTCCGATATCGGCAAGAATTACCGCATCTACTCCCAATTGAGCGGCAGTTGCAACGGTTTCTTTGACGTAGTCAATATTTTGCGCTTGCGGATAGGCATTGATGGCGGCCAGCATCTTGCGACCTTTGCCATGAACGTAGGCCAGGGCTTCTTCAACCTCTGGGTAACTAAAATTCAATCCGGCAAAATTGCGGGCATTGCCATGCTTATTAAAGCCAAAATAGACGGCATCGGCACCGGCATCAATCGCGGTTCTAAGAATCTGCGGATTACCGGCTGGGCAAACTAACTCCAGTGCCGGATTACGGGTTATTTGGCGACCATTTGCCGGAGAACTACGCTGAATTTTTTGGATTAATTTAGTCACCAGCGGATTATCAAGCGGTGCCAAAAATTGTAATAAATCAAAATCAATTCGTTCCAAACAATTACGAAATGCGGTAGCCGCTTCCATATCACCGCTAATGGCTAATTTTTGCTGAAAAAATAACGCATCACTATCGGCATTCTTGCGTAATAATTGCAAAAAATACTCACTTTTGCCGCGAATAGTACTGGTGGTGCTCGCTCTGATTGGGGCTAGCTCAATCAACAAGCGTTGGTTGAGAAATGACATTTGCAAATTAAATGGTAGGTCGCTGCAATCAATCAGAAAGGTTGCTGCTGAGTATTTACCCAACAGCTCGCTAAAATTAGGCTGCAGACGGTTAAAGCGCTGGCTAACCAACTTTAATAACTGGTTAAATAGCGGTGTAATAAGTTGTTCTAGCATAATGAATTCCGGATTAAACCTTAAAATTTATACGGGAGTTATTATACCGCAATTATAAGAGCCAGTTATTCTGATAGTGATAATCCTAAATCACAATAATAGCGAAAAGACTTTGGGGTTAGTTCGTAGGTGGCGTACTACGTGGATAATTGAACAGCAGCTTAGTGGTGTCAAATCCTTGTTCTTTGGCGATAGTTAATAGCTGATCTAAACTAGCGGATTCAATGGTTTCTCTCCGTGAGAGTATCCATAAATATTTATGATTTGGGCTACCCACCAATGAATACTGGTAGTCGGTATAAAGAATCCAATAGTCGCCTCGCCCAATATGAGTAAACCGCAGCCAAGAGGGAACAAATGTTACTTCTAATTTAGCGATGTTGGGAGTAGATTCTGTGAAGTATCCCATTCCATGCGCAACATCAATTTTACCATCTTCCGTTGCACAGGAATTGGTTACGGCTAGATTTTTGCCATCCAGGGCATAATTGGCAGTTATCGGCGCTTTGCAGTGTTCCTCAAAATAAAATGGAATTCTGGCGATTTCATACCATTTGCCCAAATAGCTTTCCGGTTGGAAGTTTTCGATCGCGGTTACTTTAGTGGTTGGTAAGGCATCTTGGGCATAACTAGTAAAAGATATAGCGGTTAACGCCAATAGTAGTATTTTTTTCATTTAGTGCTATTTTCTAAAATTAATTAATGTTTCTAACCTGATAGTAGGAGATTGATTTAACCAAAATATTTAGTTTGCTGGCGGCAGCGCGGATAAAACTATTCGGTTGCCGCTACTAGTGTTAATTATTCATCGGCTTCTTTGGCAACCGGAATATCGGCGCTGACATCCGAGAATAACGGCATTTTGGACATATATTCATATTGCTTGTAACGGCGTAAAATATTTTCCTGCCCGCGCTCCATAAATTCTGCGGCGCGTTGTGGGTTAATATTTTTTACTCCGCGGAAACGATTTTCCGAGTTGAAATATTCACTTAATGGAATTACCGGTGCTTTACTATCCAACTGCATTGGATTTTTGCCTTCCAGGCTTAATGCCGGATTGAAGCGATAGAGTAACCAATAGCCGCTTTGTACCGCCCGTCGCTGCTGTTCGGCGCCGCTTGTCATATCAATTCCATGGGCAATACATTGTGAATAGGCTATAACGATTGCCGGACCATCGTAGGCCTCGGCCTCATTTAGTGCCCGAATCGCCTGCATCGGATTGGCTTCCAGAGCGATTTGCGCGACATAGACATGACGATAGGTTATCGCCAGTAATCCCAATTCTTTTTTGAAGAAATTTTTACCATTGGTGGCAAATTTGGCAATCGCACCCAATGGTGTCGATTTGGACATTTGTCCACCGGTATTTGAATAGCTTTCGGTATCCAAAATCAACATCTTAACCTTGCGGTTGCTGGCAATCACGTGATCCAGTCCGCCATAGCCAATGTCGTATGCCCAGCCATCGCCGCCTATCGCCCACACGCTTTTATCAATGATATGATCAATGATTTCAACCAATTCGGAATAACCATCGGTTTGTGCGAGCTGTTTCTTTAATTGCTGTACCCGTTGCCGCTGCTGGTCAATTTCCGGCGCGGTTTTAGCTGGACTATTTAAAATTTCGCTGATTAACTGGTGCGTCGCAGGCAATTGCTGGGATTGAACCAATTTAAGCAATTCCATTCGTACCCGCTCTTGTAGTTGGTCTTCGGCCAGCCGCATCCCCAGCGCAAATTCAGCATTGTCTTCAAACAACGAATTTGCCCACGCCGGACCGCGCCCCTGATCATTACTACAGTAAGGTGTAGTCGGTAAATTACCGCCAAAAATTGAGGAGCAGCCGGTGGCATTGGCTATCATCAGGCGGTCACCAATTAATTGAGTCAATAATTTAATGTACGGAGTTTCGCCGCAACCGGAGCAGGCGCCGGAGAATTCAAATAACGGCTGCATCAATTGTGAGCCTTTGAGATTGGCAATTCCACCACTAACGTCCTCGGCATGAGTTTCACCCAATTTGCTAAAGTAGGCAAAATTTTCACGTTCCTGCTCGCGGATCGGTAATTGTGGCACCATATTTAAGGCTTTTTTACCCGGATTTTTTTTGTCGGCAACCGGACAAATATGGAAGCAAGCATCACAGCCGGTACAATCTTCGACCGCGACTTGTAATGAATAGCGCTTGCCCTCAAATCCTTTGATTTTTGCCGGTACATGTTTGAAGGTCTCTGGTGCGTCATTAGTTTGTTCTGGATCAAAAACTTTCATCCGAATTGCTGCGTGGGGGCATACGAGAGTACATAAAGCACATTGGGTACATAAATCCTGATTCCATTCCGGTACGTGGGTGGCAATATTACGTTTCTCGAATTTGGCAGTCCCGGTTGGCCAAACACCATCGACCGGCAATGCCGAAACCGGAATTTTATCGCCTTTAAGCGCCAGCATCGGAGCGACAATTTTTTGGACAAATTGCGGAGCATCCGCGCTAATATGCGCCAGCATGTTGATTTTACTGTTGGCAACAGTCGGGACTACCACTTGTTCCACGGCATTTAATGCGGCATCAACTACTACTAAATTGCGTTCAACAATTTCATTGCCTTTTTTTGCATAGGTTTTTTGAATTGCTTCTTTGATGGCAGTAATCGCAGTTTCTAATGGTAACACCTTGCTGATGGCAAAGAACGCGGCTTGCATGATGGTATTAATTCGGGCACCCATTTTATTTTCGCGGGCAATTTTTTCAGCCTGAATAATATATAAATCAATCTTTTTGGCAATAATCTGTTGTTGTAACTGTAATGGTAAATTATCCCAAACCGCTTCTTTGGCAAATGGGCTAGCTAATAATAATGTCGCGCCGATTTCGGCTTTGTCCAAGATGTCATATTTGCGTAAAAAACTAAAATTGTGACAGGCGACAAAATTGGCTTTTTCAATTAGATAGGTGCTGTTAATTGGCGCATCACCAAAGCGTAAATGCGAAATGGTATATGAGCCGGATTTTTTCGAATCGTATTCAAAAAATCCTTGGACAAATTTATCGCTTTTTTCGCCGATTATTTTAATTGAATTTTTATTGGCACCGACAGTTCCATCGGAACCCATTCCAAAGAATATACCCCGGAAATTCTGCGGATTGCCGCTGGAGAAATTCTCATCTAGCGGCAGGCTTTTATGGCTAACATCATCATTAATACCAACGACGAAATTGCGCACGATTGCCGGTTTTGCTTGGTTCAGATTATCAAAAATCGCTTTAACCATTGGTGGAGTAAACTCTTTGGAACTTAAGCCATAGCGTCCGCCGATGATTAATGGTAAATGACTAAATGGTGCCTGATCGTTTTCAACTGCTTCGACGACTGCGGTTTTTATATCTAGATATAATGGTTCACCAACCGCACCGGCTTCTTTGGTACGATCGATCACTGCAATGGTTTTGGTGGTTGCCGGTAGCTGGTTGACAAAATCATCAATCGCAAACGGACGGTACATCCGCACTTGCACCATTCCGACCTTTTCACCTTGTTGGTGTAATTTGTTGATGCTTTCACGGATGGTTTCACATGCCGAGCCCATCGCGATAATAACCCGCTCAGCATCAGCAGCGCCATAGTATTCATAGGGTTTATAGCTCCGCCCGGTAACTGTTGCTAATTTATCAAGATTGGCTTTGATGATGCTAATTGCATTAGTGTAATAGGGATTAATTGCTTCCCGTGCCTGAAAAAATACATCCGGGTTTTGTGCCGTGCCCTTGATATGCGGATTATCCGGAGTTAGCCTCCGTTCACGGTGGGCTTGCAACGCTTGAGGATTGATAAAGTTTTTGATGGTATCTCTATCAATAACCGCAATTTTATTCAATTCATGTGAGGTTCTGAATCCGTCAAAAACCATCATAAATGGAATCCGCGATTCTAATGTAGCATTTTGCGCCACTAGCGATAAAT
>JBPOJK010000183.1:0-3224 GCA_052033675.1 Pseudomonadota bacterium | reverse complement strand
CGGCACAGAAACATGAAGCCAAACGTGTATTATGGAGTCAGGGAATCATGCCAGTTGCAATAAAAAGCCATGAAAAATATATCTACGCAAAAATGTTTATTTTTAGCTTGGATAATATTTACAAGCTCATCAGTGTGCTACACGAAGAATATCCAGAAAGAAATATAGGAATAGTAAAACAACTCATTAATGATCAATTTCCAGATTTAGTTGCCTTGAGAAACAGTATTCATCATGTAGAAGATAGGGTTAGGGGCATTGGAGGTGGTTAGCGCAATAAGAAAAAAATTGCTTATGATCTTACTAATGATAATGCCAGTCTAGGAATGGTTATTAATTGTACATCTGGAAATGAATTTTTTACAACTCTAGGTGATGGGAGTATTGGGGGCGTAGGTATTTCTAGTGACACATTATGTGCATTCAGGGGGTATATTGAAAGTATTTTATTAAAATTTAAGTGGCAAGGTAATAGCCATGTTGAGCCGTATAAATAAAATATTTGACAGTGACTTAGCAGTATTATTCACTATCCAACTAAAAATGGATATATTGAATTATTAGGGCTAAATGAACGTGATGCTTATGAATGAATAGTTAAAGATTTAACCCATGGGCAGCTCAAGTAGAAAAACTCTATGTCACATATAAGCCAGTTATTGTGACACTATTACAACAATTAAGTTTAGTGTGTGGCAAGTTGTTTAAATTGATATGTTAATTTTAAAGGTTAACCATTATGAGTGAAACTATTCGCAGTATAACCAAAGTAGCGGGCTTTTCCGATAGTGAAATGGATTTTCAATTATTGCGCCAATTAGGTTCTGCCACATATGGTGGCGCCTCAATTGGTGAGTCGTTAGCTGTCGCTGCACGAATGAGTGATGAGAGCGCAGAACAGTGGGTCGCTGAATTTGCAAAGCTAGCAGTTAGGCAAGAGCAGGATGCACAAACTAGACTAACTAAAAGACATATTATCAGTGCAAGAGAACAATTCCTCAAGGCCTGTAATAGTTACCGAGCTGCGGAGTACTTCACACATTCGCACCAGCCAAAGCATCGCGAATTTGGGCTTAAATCGCGAGAGTGCTTTTTGGAGTATTTAAAATTATCCCCATTTTATAATGAAGTTGATTTTATTGAATACAATGGCTTGCAATTACCGTATTATTTTATTGCTCCTGATAAGGTGCCGCAAGCTCGTAAGACCATAATCATTGTCAGTGGCTTTGATGGAACGCTTGAAGAATCGTTTATCCAATCGGGGTTGGCGGCATTGGCGCGCGCTTATAATGTAGTGTGTTTTGCTGGACCTGGGCAAATGGATACGCTGCGCTTTAATCCTAACAGTTATTTTGAACCGGATTTTGAAAAGCCAGTTGCTGCTTTGTTGGGCGTTTTGCAAAACCAGCAATTGATTGATTTTACGAAAATTGCCTTACTGGGGATTAGTTTTGGTGGGTATTTTGCTGCGCGCGCTACATGCTATGATTCACGGATAAAAGCCTTAATTGCCAATTCACCAATCAGTGATTTAAAAAAATATGTTCTTGGCTTTTCAACTGCAGATGAAGCTGAAATTAAAGATGAAGAGGATTTTAGCTATGCGGATATTCCGCAGATTCCAGATGAAGTACTGCCACCCAGCCTTAAAGAGTTGACGGCTAATTTACTGTTGCGCTTCGGTAATCGTTCGATGCAGCAAACCGTAGCTTATCTTAAAGAATTTAATATTCAAAATCAATTGCCGCAAATTAGGTGCCCAACTCTCGCCTTAATCGGCGCTGGTGAAGGCGGCGAACCATTAACCCAATTTAATGAGTTTGTGAATAATGTGGCAGGTAGCGTTACTAGTTATGAGTTTAGTCTTGATGATGGTGCTGATACCCATTGTCAGGTGACCAATTTAAATCTTTCCAATTGTGTGATTTATGATTGGTTAGATGAGGTATTTGATTAGCATTCACCAAAATTTAATGATATTGTAGGAAATTAGTATGACAAAATTTGAATGGCGTAAACATGCCAAAGAATATTATTTACCCCAAAACATGCCGAAACTAATTGATATCCCTGAGTTCAATTTTATCGCAATCAGAGGTAGAGGGAATCCAAATTCTTTAGAATTTGCCGATAGCGTTGCCGCATTGTATGCCTTATCATACGCCATCAAAATGTCTCCCAAGAAAGGGATTAATCCGGCAGGTTACTATGACTATACGGTTTTCCCGTTGGAAGGTGTTTGGGATATCAATGACGAAGCTAAACTTGCGGGTAACTGGACAAAAGATCAATTAGTTTATCGCTTAATGATTCGTCAGCCGGATTTTGTTACGGCTGAATTATTTAGCCAGATCCGCGAGATGCTTTATGCAAAAGGTGCCAATCCATTACTGGGGCAACTTGAATTTGAAAGGTTTGCTGAAGGTAGGGTGGTTCAATGTCTACATAACGGTAGTTATGACAGTGAGCCGGAAACGTTTGCCAAAATGGAGCAATTTTGCCAAGCGAATAATTTACAGCGAAAAAATAATACGCACCGAGAAATATACCTGAGCGATGCACGTAAAGTTGTCTCTGAAAAGCTACAAACTGTTTTACGGGTTTCTGTAGAATAGCTATAAACTCATTACGTTGCCATTTGTTGGCAACGTCACTTACGGGCAAAAGCTTTCAAGCTCAAGCAAGCTTCGCTCCAACTTAGCCATAAATTCTTTAGCGAAACTCAGTTCAAGTTCATCTACGGCATAGTCAAGCCTAAATCTAAGCGAATGTTCCAATGATTGATCGTAAACCAAACGCATTTGGTAGGCGAGGCTTTTAGTGAAGGTCGGGGTGGGTTTAGATGAAATATTTACGAACTTTAATGGCGTTATATTTATATTTCCTTGCACTAAGCCGACATTGATATAGTCACTGGCTTCTCGTTGCAATGCCTCAGTAATCTCAAAAAATGGCAATTCTTGATATAGTTTCGACTCGCGAGTTTGATCGTGTAAATTTTGAATTAGTTCATTTAATGATGGGTGTGTACTAAAATCAAATTTGAAAAATATATTATTAATGAAACTTCCGGCACTGGTTTTACAACTTTCATCGCGCATATTTATGGGGTAGGTGATGGCAAATTTTTGTTGTTTGGCATAATCTGCTAATAATTTTCCGTATAGTGCTGCAATAACGATAAAGATTGAGCTGTTGTTTTGTTTGGCGAGCATTTTTAA
>JBPOJK010000180.1:0-14312 GCA_052033675.1 Pseudomonadota bacterium | reverse complement strand
ACGCATATCCATATATTGCATTGCTTCTATATCGTTCATCTCAGCGTGTTCTTTGTGCCATAGGCTTGAGTTTAATTCACAACCTATCACCAATTGTGGATAATTAAGCCAGTGTGCGGTTAACGCTAAATAAAATTCATCAAAATTTTTCGCGCGCAATAAACTAGCTAATTTATAAGTTTTATCGCTAAAGTTAGTTATCGGTAGTTTAAAAATTGAATTTAATGTTGCCAATATCTTAGGTGTTGACAAATTACTCAATCTAGCCAGCGGCTCACGCATAAATGCTGGTATTCTATTTATCTTGCTTCTAACATTTTCAGTCAAAAGATAGCGGGTATAGCCCGCAAATAATTCATCACCAGCATCACCAGACAAAGCGACTGTTACCTGCTCCTTAGCTAATTTACAAACCAAATAGGTTGGAATTTGTGAAGAATCAGAAAAAGGTTCATCATAAATTTGCGATAATGAAGGAATCACATTTAATGCATCTCTATCGGTAACATATAACTCGGTATGATCTGTGCCTAAATGCGCCGCCACTGATTTAGCAAAAACAGCCTCGTCATATTCGGGAGATTCAAATCCAATGCTAAAAGTCTTAATCGGCTTATGCGATTGAGCCTGCATAAGCGCCGCAATAGTAGAAGAATCAACACCGCCAGATAAAAAGCATCCCAATGGCACATCAGCCATCATTTGATCTTTAACTACAGACCGCAACAAATTCTCCAATTCCAGCACTGCATTTTGTTGAGTTCCTGTATATAGTTTTGATTGTGTTCCCAGCTGCCAATATGAAGTAGAGGATGGCATTATCTTATTAATAAAATCTCTATATGTTATTTTTAGCAGGTGCCCCGGCTGAAGTTTGTAAATACCATTATAAATCGAAAGCGGAGCAGGGATACAATTATGTAACATCTGTTGACCTAGTGCATCACGGTTAATTTCCGGACAAAATTCGGGATGCCTTCTCAACGCTTTAAGCTCGGAGGCAAATCCAAATATACCATTAAAATAACCATAATAGAGTGGTTTTTCTCCTGCCCGATCACGCATTAAAAACAAATCCTGAGTTACCCTGTCCCACAGTGCAATAGCAAACATTCCTTCACATTTTTGCAAGGTTTCTTCAATACCCCACCAAGCAAAGCCCTGTAATATTATTTCACTGTCGGAATGTCCTCGCCATGTAATGGTGAACTTAGAAATAGAGTCTAATTCTTTGCGCAGCGTTTTAAAATTATAAATTTCGCCATTGAAAACCATTACATAGCGTCCACAATGCGAAAGCATTGGCTGGTGACCTGCTTCAGTTAAATCCAAAATAGCCAACCGCCGATGAATTAGATTTACGCCATAGTTGGCATCCTGCCAAACCCCGCTATCATCCGGCCCACGTGTGCGAAGCGCTTCCCCCATCATGGTAGCGACATTTTTACTATCATAGTGAATCTGATTGTCAATAAATCCTGCTATTCCGCACATATATCTCTCAATTAAAACTAGTTTAACACTATACTGTAGATTGTTGAATAATTATTTAACATTTTTCCTAAACTATACTCTTCAATTATTCTCTCTCTAAATTGTACACCCAGATACTTTCTCTCATCTTTCGATAAATTTTTTGCTAAAACAATTAATTGTGACAGTAGATCCGGCCTTCTGGTCGGGGCAACAAATTTATCATTTGCTAATATTTTTCTGGCATCGCCTGCGTCAGTTGTAATGCAGGGAACTTGGCAACACATCGCCTCGACCAAAACATTAGGGAATGACTCAGAACAACTACTTAAAACAAGTAAATCTAGCGCGTTATATATAGCACACATATCGCTGCGTACACCTAGTAATTTAACTTCACTCTGTAAATTATAACTTTGGATCAATTGCACCAATTCATTATTTGTTTCATCAATTTGCGCTCCAGCTAAAATAATCATAAAATCACTAAGCTCATTTTTGATCTGAGCAATTGCAGCAAAAAAATTTCCATGGTCTTTTGCTGGGTTAAATCTGCCTATACAGCCAATTACAAATGTTTCTGTTGTTATGGCTAAACTATTCCTTGTTAACTCTCTTAACAACTTATCGTAATAAAATTTATTATAATCATAACCATTATGAATCACTGTCATATGCTTATTTTTATAACCGTAAGACAGATGAGTTGCTAATGAGGATGAGCTTACAAATATTATAAACGCGGGGATAGAAGATAAATATGCACATAATTTATTCAACAGGCGGACACTAAATGAATATATGCCTCGTTTAACATCTGTCGAGTGGATTGACCACAAGATAGGAGCGTTATGGAAAATTTTACAAATCACAGCTAAAATATTTCCATGATATAGCCACCCCTGAATAGCACCAGGTTGTTCATGCATTATAACCTGAATTAATTTTATTATTTTCCAAATAAAATTAACTTTATCCATACCTAGTTCATATACTTTAATCCCACTATCAATTAAATGCTTATAGTAATACCCATTACTTTTTAAGGATACTATAACATGATTTAGCTCTTTCTGATTAGTTACTAAATCAACCAGTATTTTTTCAGCACCGCCATTGCCCAAACTAGAAATAATATGTAAGACTCTCCTTTTAGTCATGACAAGGCTCGTAATAACGTTGAAGTATTATAAACCATTTTCTCTGTAGTAAAATTATCAATCACCCGCCCTCTAGCCTGACGTGCATAAAAATTGCGCAATTCTTTGTCCTCTAAAAGAATATTTATACCATTTGCAAGCTCTTGTGGGCAACGTCTTTTAACTATAATACCAGCCTCACCAACTAAAAAAGCACTATCCCCAGCATTGGTCACTACGCATGGCAATTGATGTAACATCGCCTCCGCTATTACATTAGAAAATCCCTCTGTATAAGATGACGAAACAAAAACATCTAGGTAGCGATAAAAATCTGAAATATTATCCATTTCCGCAAGGAAAAATACTTTATTTGTTAAATCATGTTTTACAATTAGTTTCGTTAAAAGTTGATAATAATCCCTATTCTTTATTGCACCGACAATCACCAATTTTGCTAGACTAAAACTTCTAATAACTATTACAAAAGCTTCTAACAACGTCTCATAATCTTTGGCATAATCCAACCGCCCAACTGCACCAATTATAATGTCATCAGCAGTAATACTTGGTATTTTTATGTGTTGAAACTTGTTATTATCCATAAAATCTGTCGATATTCCGTTGTGCACAACCTCAATATGAGAACGATATCCTCTTGCTTGCATATAATCACGCCCGCTATCAGAGTTGGCAATAATTAAATTTGGCACAAAAGATAACCATTTTTCGACGGCATGTTCTAGTTTTAAACTAAATCGATATTTAGATAGCTCAAGGTCTGCTGAACGTTTGCCCCAAACTAGCTTAATACGTCGATCAATAAAAATTTTGTAAATTGCCCCCAGTATGTTAGCCATTTCAAGAAATGAATAGAGAATATCTGGTTTTAAATTAGTTATAAGCTTATCTAAACTTAGCATAAATCCCAAAATATCATAACGGCTTCTTTTGTGCGCAGTATATACCTTTACTCCCGATTCAGTTAATACTTTATAATTTGTATTTTCATTATTATTTACATAAGAATAAAACGTAATTACTGCAACATCATACCCGCTTTTTTTTAATCCTGCAGCAAGAAATGATAACTGCCTCTCGGCACCACCTTTATCGAGAGAACGGATGAGAAAAACTATCTTCATTTTTGGCTTTTAAATAATAAAAAAATAACAAGAAATAAACTATTGTCGTATATGCAAACCCTAAAATAAATGGACGCTTAATTTCAACAAAAAAATACACAATAATCAAGATCAGAAAAAACAACTTATCTCGGTGGATTCCATCAACAAATTTCTTTAGAAAGTATAACGTGGTACCATAAAATAAAGTGCAACCAGTTACTCCAAAAAAAAACAACAATCGAACATATCCAGAGTCTGTGTGCATATAATTTGTTGAATCTTTGTTTTGATAAATACCGTCACCAATAAGAAATGTCTTTGATGAATTTGGCAAAAACAACATATCGCGAGTTAAGTTATCGGTGCTTTCTGTGTGTCCATTAGTAAACTCAAACGCATATTCAAGTATTAAGTTAAATTTTGCTCCTAATTTGTCATACATAATAATGCTCATGAGCGTAGCAAATGGTAACATGAATATTAATGATAAAAACATAAAATAGCTCATCCTCTTTGGTTGTGTGATGTATGTTGCTAACACAAATAGGATCACCGCAACAACTCCAGTTCTCCCGACAAAAAGTAATGAGAAAAACGACAACCAGAAAGCAAATAAATAAAATATTTTACTTACTTTATTATATGAGTTACCAAACAACCAATAACTAATCATTGGGCAAAGGCTGAGAATAAGGCTTAGACCATCTCCTCCTGAATTAGAGTAGCCACGATAGCGAGTTTGAAGCATACTATTAATATCCGTGATGTTGCTATTATTAGGCAAAAGATTAACTACAAAATTAAAAAAATTTATACTAAAAACAGATAAAAACACGCACATAACCTGTATTAGCAGTATCCAAAAGATAAAGCGATTAAACTCAAACATTGTAAATTTGTACTTCACTACAAATATCTCTGCCCACATGTATACTGTCATTATATACATAAAATAACGCAAAAACATTGTATAAACAAAAGTGTAATCATTTCCGTTATTAAACAAAAAGCACAACCAACAAAATGAAACTATGAAAAATCCAGACGCAAAAAAACCAAAAATATTTCTGTCAATTAAGAAACTCAAACTGAATTTTTTATAAATTACCATGTAATAAATAACCGTAAATAAAGCAATAAGATGTATTACAGGTATGCTATATGAAATTCCAAAAATGAAATGAAATATTAGTATACTACTAACTAATAATTCAAGTCTTCTGATCTTTACTTTCATGAGACCTTCATAGATGCAAAAAATAAAGTTTTCAAAAACATAATTATATTTTTCCAGTGCCAAGGACAAATCAAAAAAGCTACTTTATAATATTTTCTATCTTTATATTTACCTAGACCTCTAAAGAATCTAGATAACCCAACCATAATATCTATAACGTATTCTGGATGGTTACATAGTACTTGTATATATGCATGTATCGTATCATTTTCTGCCTGACTTAACAAATTTCCTTCTTTATTTGTTACGTTCCTAGAATGCCGTCTATATCTTGATAATGTCTTATCTATATATCCTAACTTTCCGCCAAGTTGTAGTATCTCCACCATTTGAAACCAATCAGAAGCCACGGGCAACCTCTCATTAAATCTTGGCAATTCTTTATTACGTACCATAACAGAACATGCACAAAAAAAGCATCCTTTATTAATCACATCAACTAGCGAAGCATCTCCTAATGTTTTATAGATAGAG
Source organism: Pseudomonadota bacterium (assembly GCA_052033675.1). Taxonomy (GTDB): domain Bacteria; phylum Pseudomonadota; class Gammaproteobacteria; order Burkholderiales; family UBA11063; genus Aquella. Next base: position 8,862 of record JBPOJK010000180.1, on the reverse strand, counting down.
CTCCAAATATTTAAAACCTCTTCAGTATTTGAGTCAAAAATTTCAACATTGCTATATGCCGCGATAGAGTCTGTATTACCATTAAGGTAATTAACCTGCTGCTCTACTTTCTCAGGTAAAAATAAATCATCACCACCGCAATATGCAATATAATCACCGCTACACAATTCAAGGCATTTATTTGCATTTTTGGTAATGCCTAAATTCGTTGGGTTTATATTATATTTAAATCTATCACCTAGTTTTTGCTTATACTCTAAAAGCAGCTCATGAGTACCATCAGTTGATGCATCATCTGAAACACAGATTTCAATATTTTTGTATGTCTGAGCAATAAATGATTCAATTGCCTCACGTAAAAAGTCTTTTCCATTATAACGAATATACTAACTAATGGCTGATGAACGCTCAAAATAGATATCCTTTTTTGTATAAAAAAACAAATAATACAAAATACATTGCATAATTTATAGCAAATGCCATAACCGCACCATTAGCTCCTGAAATATTAATCAGTAAATAACTCAACACAGGAAAACTAACCCCAAACAAAATTTCCGTGACCATGTATATTCTAGTCTTAGCTTTTGCCAATACTAAATAGGAAACAAAATACGTTGCTATTTTAAAGCAATCACCAATAAGTTGCCATGCAAACATGTTGCGCATTGGCGCAAATGCTTTAGCAAATAGAATGTAAATTATAAAATCGCGAAATATATAGATAATTACGGCTGAACCAATTACAAATGGAAAAATAAACTTATAGCCGTTGCTAATCTCTTTGCCTATTTCTGTTCTGTCCCGCAGGCTAGCTAATTTTGGTAAAAAATATGTCCCAAGAGCACCATATACTATCATCAAATAAGAATCAGAAATTTTTTGCATTCCCTGCCAACAACCAGCCACATCCCATGACGTATGATTTGCTAAATATCCACGTACAAACATCTGTGAGGTTGGAATTACACAAATAGAAGTTAATGACATTGCGGTAAAGCCAAGCAACTTTTTAAAATAACCGCGCTCAAACCTTCCAAAGAAATTATTTAGCTTAAACCACGCTTGTTTACGTATAAAAAATATAATTACAAAAAAAGTAATTGACTGGCTACTCACCATCGCTAACAAAGCGCCATAAACTTTATACTGATATACTAATGAGATTGTAACTAAAAGCCCCATTGTACTATTTAAAGTATTTAATATGTTGAAACGCTTTATTTCATGTAACCCATTCAGTATGTTTAACAGTAGGCTATTAGCAATGTAAAACCCCAAGCTAAAAGCAAAAACTACCAGAATACTACCATATTTAGGATCATGGAGAAATTTTTGTGCCAACCAGTTATGAAAAATCAGCAACATAACAATAACCGGAATGCTTAGCATACCAGAGACCCACGTTATAGTATGCCAAACCTTACGTAATTCTTCTGGATTTTCTTTATATTGCGAAGTATACTTGATGACTCCAGAGGAGATCCCACCAAGAGCAAGCGTCATGATTATTGACGTTAAATTTCCAAACTGACCGATTAAAGCAATTCCGACAGGACCAACCAACAATGCCACTATTTTCATGGAAACAAAACCATTTGCCAAACGAATTATCGTAGCAAGAGCAGACCAAGAAATAGTAGACATCAGCTTCACGATAGAGCTCTTATAACTTTGGCAGGATTACCACCAATGATAACATTTGCCGGAAAGCTCTTTGTTACGATGGAACCATTCGCTATAACTGTATTCTCACCAATTGTGACACCTTTTAGAATTGATACATTATTTCCAATAAACACATTCTTTTCAACCATTACAGGTTTGCATTCGTAGTCACCTGACAATCTTTCTTTTGCCCCTAACCCATGAAAATCGCTATCTATACACGAGAAATTCGTACCAATTAAACAATTATCCTGTATCGTAATACTAGTTTTATCCGCACAAATAAAAGCATTGTTATTTATCCAGACATCTTTGCCTATACGTATTTGACTATCTTTGCTTCTGGCGTCTAAATAAATATAGCTACTAAAGTAATAAGGTGAACGCCAGACGCCCAAATTAGCACCATTGATAATAATGTCGCCGTCTCCAAGACTCAATATTGGAGAATATGCACAAAATCTACCTCTGATTTTATTACTAGACAACAGCTTATATTTTATTTTTCGAGGAAAAATAAATAGACCTATTAACAATCTGTAGGCTAACTGTTTTATTTTCTTCAAAATTTTTTCTAAAAATGGCATTTAATATTTATTCACTGTGCCTACTACATATTGCGTTTGCTCAAGCGTTTGTACCGGACTAAGTGGTAAACTAATCACCTCACGGTGAATTTGTTCGCTAATCGGGAAGGATTGATCATTCCATTCGACGTAAGCCTGCTGTTTATGCGGTGGAATCGGATAATGAATTACAGTGCCAATGCCGTGCTCTGCCAAATATTTCTGTAAATTATCGCGATTTGCCGTCCGCACCACAAACAAATGCCACACATGACTATTTTCGCCTAATGTCACTTGTGGTAAGATTATTTTTGGGTTGGTAATTTGCTCACGGTACGTTTTGGCAATTATTCTGCGTTTTTCGGTGTCAGCATCTAATTTTGTTAATTTCACATCTAAAATCGCCGCTTGCAGCTCATCGAGGCGGCTATTAATACCCTTATACATATTTTTATATTTAATTTCGCTGCCGTAATTAGCTAGTGCTCGTATGGTAGATGCCAAGTGCTCATCATTGGTAGTAACTGCGCCGCCATCGCCAATAGCGCCAAGATTTTTTCCTGGGTAAAAGCTAAAGCCACTCGCATCAGACAAATTACCGCTACGCTTATCTTGATAATAGGCTCCGTGGGATTGTGCACTATCTTCAATAACTTTGAGGTTATATTTTTTAGCTAGTTGCCAGACTTTATCCATCGGGGTAATTTGACCGTATAGGTGAACTACCATAATTGCTTTGGTTTTAGCGGTGATTTTTTCTTCAATTTTCTCAACATCAATGAGATAGTTATTGATATTGGGTTCAACTAATACCGGAGTTAAATTATTTGCTGAAACAGCTAAAATGCTGGCAATATAGGTATTAGCGGGCACAATCACTTCATCATTATCATGAATTATTCCCAGTTCTTTATAGGCACGTAAAATCAGAATTAACGCATCCAGCCCATTGGCAACCCCAATGCAATGATTAGTCCCGCAATAGTTAGCAAAATTCTGCTCAAACTGTTTACAGCGGCTACCTTGGATATACCAACCTCCATTAATAACATCACTAATTGCCTGACTGATCTCTGAATAATCTTTTAAGTTAATTTGTTTTAAATCTAAAAATGGCACTTGCATCGTATTTCTCTTAATTTAGCAAAAATTTATAATATTGGTTATATTTTAATTGGATATAGTTAGTTTTAGTCAGTTGATAATACTTACTATCAGCTTCTTGATATTGGTAACTCATTCCAAAACGTTGATAAAAATTATCCGCTCTTGAATTTGCTGATTTTACATCAATTTTTGCAATGCTCAAGTTTAATTCATTAAAAGCAAAAGCAAAACTCAATAACGCACTTTCAATTGCTGCATATTTCGGACGATTATCGTCACGAATTATCCAGCTTCCCCAAGTAAAAGTTTTCGTTACATAGTCTATATCATAAACTCGCACCAGCCCAATGGCGCCAAGCATTTTATCGACTATTACAAAATAATAATCAGTCCCGAGTTGCTCGCGTTGTTTATAATTTCTTAACCATGTTAATTGCTGCTCTTTATCATTATCAATTTGGTGCAAATATTGATTTAAATTTTGATTGAGCCGCAGGCTTAAAATAAAATCAACGTCCGCTTCTTGAACCAAGCGCAAATAGATATGTCTAGTTTGTTGCATTAGTGGTTCTGCCATCTGCTTTCAACTTATTAATTTCAGCGGTAAAGTCTTGGTAACTACGGATATAGTCATTTTCATCATAAAAATCGCTAGCTAATACCATCAAGACACAATCTTCACTAAAATTAAACATTTCGTGCCAAACATAAGGAGGCAGCATTAAACCAGTATTATTATTATCTAACTTAATAACCTCAACACTATAGCCATCATCCATTAAAAACTCACAACTACCTTGGACACAGATTGCCATTTGTTGCAAACTATGGTGAGCATGAAAACCACGGCGAATCCCAATCTTAGTATCGAATAAATAATAAACTCGCTTGATCTCAAAAGGTATTTCTTTATCATTTTCCAGAACGATTAAGCTACCTCGATCATCACCTTTTTTTTGAAAGTTAATTAGCTGACTCTTCACGATTCACCTCAACAATAATATTTTTGCGATTTCTTATGATAAAATAAATGCTGCTGGCGATTAATCCTAGCAACATGCTGCCCAAAACTATTTTTAATCTCTTTGGTTTGGATTTGTAGAGGGGCACTTGAGCTGGATCAACCACCTGAATTGCCAGCGGCATTATCTCGCTTTGTGCATCCAGTTGTGCCGCCTTGGATTGTTTTAACATTACTTCATACACTAATTCTTTGAATTTAAAATCACGCATTAGCCCGATATATTCATTAGCCAACGTCGGTGCCAACCCAACCGGAATAGCAATATTACCATCAACATCCTGATTATTAAGTGACTGCAATTGCTGCTTAAGTGATTGTATCTGTGACTCTAGTGCCAGATAATCAGAATTATTTGGACTGGCATAATAAGACATACTTTGTAATTCAGCCTGCGCCGCAATTAATTGCGCTTGCAGCTGGGTAGAAATTCCGGCGATGATCTGCGCCTGCTGCCCGGCAACTATCCCGTTTTTCTCCGCAAAGACCCTGAGTGCACTTTCCGCCCGATCCAGAGAGACTATCGCATTTCCCAGTTGTTTTTGGTAAAACTGATAGCGCTGGTTGGCACGTCCATAGGCAATATTATTAATCGCTTGTCCCAATGCCACGGTGTAGTAATTAGCTATTGCTGCGGCTAATTTAGGATCTTTGTTGTCCACATCAATTTCAACAAAGCCGCTTTTCATATCCGGGATAAATTTAACAATCCCCGCTAATGATCGCCGGGTTAATTCAATATCTTTCTTTTCCCAGAGAACTATCAGGTTAAATTGCTTGATTACCATATCTTTTACCGCGTTCGTGTTCAGGATTGCAATACTGATATCAGCGTCAGTTTTTTGTAACAGCCCGCCACCGCCGCCAGTTAATACACCCAATCCACTAATTACCTGCGAGAAGCTGGTACCGGCATCAGTAAGTTTTGGTGGATTAATCAATACATTAGCCGTGAAAATTGGCGTGGCAAAAATACAATAAATAATTGCCAATAACGTAGTAACACCAGTTACTATCCCAATTGGCTTTTTATTATCTTTGAGTACTTCTACAACTTTAGCTAAATCAATTTCTTTTTGTGTCATTATATTCTCATTTTTATTTAAACACAGTAATTGCCGCAGCCGTAGTACCGAAGTTAGCTAATATTTGCGTCCAGTTCAACAAGTTCTGGATCGCGCCACCAAACTGAATTTGCTGTGGAACAATAATCGCATCACCGGGATTTAACGTTTGCGAAGCAAAAGCACCAAACCAACCAGCTTGTTGTTTACTATATAAGGTTCCATCGGCGCGCAAAATATATTCCTGAGAAGAGTCGGCAAACTGATTTTCAGTTCCGGCTAAATTGATATATTTACCCACCGTATAGTGTTTGTCATATTGGAAAGTTGCCGGATTATAGACCTGACCAACCACATCAATAACTGTTGGCGTCGTTGGAATATAAACCGTATCGCCATTTTCAAGCATCACACTCGGTAAATCGCTTTCTTGAAGCCTTGACGAAGTTAAATTCAGCACCACCCGACCACTTGGCTGCAACTGACGTAATTTATTGATAAATGCTTGTTGTTGCTGCAACACAATTTGCTGGGTCTGTGCGCCCTGAGCCGTAGCAGTCGTCAGTGCTGCATTGCTTGATTGGGCCAGCAGCGTTTGTTGCAATTGGTCAAGCATTTGATTGAGTGTTCGCATTTGCCGCTGTTTTACTGAGGCTCTCGCCAACTCCAGCCCATATAAATAGGCATCTTGAGTCGAACCGCCAGCGGTTGTAATTAAATCCTGCAAAGTTGAACGTGGTGGTAATTCATAGACTCCCGGTCGATTAACCTCACCATCAATAAAAACATACATCACACCATTACGTGCCGGCGCGCGTACATCTTTACTGGAAAGGACATTGATAATATCCCCCGCCTGTAGTTTTATGTTATTCTTGGGATCGCCTTCCAATGCCAGTTTAAGATTAAAGGGAATTAATTCTGCTTGATAATTTTTAGGATTGGTGCGGACAATCAAAGCATAATTCCAGTTGATATCGGCTTCAGGCACCTGTACCGGGCCGGCAATAAATAAGTTTTGCCGGCCGCCAAACACATTATCCTGCGCCCCTTTTTGTGTAGTCGAGGAATTATATCCGGAAGATGTTGAGATGTCGCTGACTTTACCGGACTGAAAAGTAGATTTTTCTTGCCCCATGCTGGTCAAAATACTATCGCGACCATAAGTATTAAAATTATAGCTATTCCAGTAAGATTTACTAAGCAATAGCGATTTATCCGGAATAACATCATGCACGGTCATCCCCGGATGAAAATTCATTCGTGTCGGGTTGGCCACATTACCAATCAGTACCACCGCTTTGTCATACTCATTGTTACTGGTATAAAAATGAATAATTTCGCCGGACGAAACCAGTTGCTTCAACCCCTGTTCCATACTGTAGTTATAAACATTAATTTTTTGATTGGCATCAGTCTGCTCAAGCACTACCCCATTTTTACGATTATCGTAACTGTATCCTCCGGCATATTGAACCACATCATCGACTGTTTCATACGGTAGAGTCTCATAAATTCCCGGCACTTTTACACCGTCATAAATCGCAACCTGATTGCCAACCGGAGGAAAATAAATTACATCTCCGGCCAAGATATGTGTATTATTAACCCCCCCCTTCAACAAAACCGAGTACAGATCAAAATGGGCTATCGTCTGACCATTTCTTCTTAACTCAACATCACGCAGTGAACCGGTTATCGCTGGACCACCAACCGCAAAAACCGCATTTTCCAGTGTCGATAGCGAACTCAGATTATAGGTTCCTGGTTGTTGCGCAAACCCGGCAACGGTAACCTGAATAGTCTTGATTTTTCCAACCACCGATGAAAGAGAAAAATTGCGATAGATTTTACCGATTTTCCGGCTGAGATACCCATCCAGCTGATTAGCTTTAACACCGGAAACACTAATGGTACCAACTTTGGGAATAAACACGGTTCCATCACCGTTGACACTTAGGCTGATGTTAGAATTAACCGCACCCCAAGTTTGCATGGAGATTACATCGCCCGGACCAACTACGTAACCATCCGGGACCGGCAAATTTTGATTGGGCGAAAAACTGGTCGGCGAATTGAAGGCGTTTAACCCATAAATTGGTAACATCCGACCAGTCCTTATTGCCACATTATTCTGAAAAGCACTCGCCTGATTGATACCGGTCTTGGAATTATTTAATGCCGCAGCCGAATCAACTGTCGGTACCTGATCTGGTGAGACCTGGGCTAAAGATTTACCATCAGAACCATTTTGATTAAGCGTAATACTAGCCGTATTAGCACCCAAGCCGCTGGCACCAACAATTGGCGGCACCAACACACCGGTTGAGGTTGAGGCATTCCCGGAACCACTGTCTCCGGAACCAAATAGTGACTGCCCGCCAAGCGCGCCGCCCAAATCGCCACCACTACCACCAAGACTTCCTCCACCATTATCATCAGCATAGCCGCTGACCAGCAGTAGACTAAATAACCCTATCTGTAAAAGTTTTTTCATACTATTTTTTTATTTATCCCGAATTTGATTGTTATTATCAATACTGTAAATATCATTTTAATTATTATTTTTAAGCCATTATTATAGCTGCTACGGCACCATAGCAAGCAACTAATTGCGATAGCGTAGCTAATTTCTTAGCGGATAAACAATTGCTGCGTTGGATTTAAGTTATAATAACGCCTTAAATATTTGTACATTTGGATAAGCTGCTTATGAAAAAGATATTATTTGTTTCGCTGCTTGCATTCCCACTAACTTATGCCTTTGCAGACAACGGGCTTTATGTCGGCGTTGGTGCTGGCTATGGCACCATTAATACTTCAACAATTAACGGCAATAGCTTTGCCAACGGTTCGAGTTCACAAAATGGCGGCAATGCTGCCGGTGGTGTTTACATTGGTTATGACTTCAGTCATTATGTTGGAATCCAAGCTGATTACAACTACATCGCCAATATTCAATACTCAACCGGTTATAACCCGGTAACTGGGAGCAATAGTTCGTTTAGTGCCAGCCAGCAAATAATTGATCTGGGTGTTACCGGTCATCTACCATTCTCTTTATTCGCCAATGCCTTAAGCGGGATTTCTATTTTCGGGAAGCTGGCTCTTGGCTATAGCACCACTTCTTTTAGCGGCGGCAGCTTATTGTCGCAAAATGTCGCAGGTGGCTCGGTAAATTTACCAGCCAGTGCTTCGACATTGGTGCCGGTAATCGGCGCGGGTGCCGAATATGGAATCGGGCAAGTCGGCGTACGGCTTGAATATGACTATATCGGCAGCAATAATGTTTCAATAAATAATCTCAATTCGATGACCACTAACAACAGCCTGGTGCTCCTTTCAGCACTATATCACTTTTAATCGCAAATCGGGCTTGCTTTATTTGTAAAAGTGTGGTGTAAGATCGGACTCGTTTTAACGTATTTTAAAAGGT
>JBPOJK010000211.1:0-24007 GCA_052033675.1 Pseudomonadota bacterium | reverse complement strand
CAACGGCAGATGCACAAGCTAATAACTTTGTGCCAAGTGAAATCGAGGCGAACTGGGTGGATGAAGATAGTCCGGCTCCTGATGGACAAAATGAGAATCTTGCCGGGGATACTGTTTATGCTTCGATCGTTGCTCCAGCTTCAAGTGCAACCCTAAGCCTGTCATCAAGTACGGTAAACTTAAACACAACAAATGTTCAGCAAACAATAGTTGTAACCAATACCGGTACAGCAGATGCCACTAATTTAACACTGCCGATCCTCAGCTCTCCATTATACCTCTATGCGGGATCATGTACCAGCGGTATGACTCTTGCTCCACAAGCAAGCTGTACTTATACAGTTAGCTACACAGGAGCGTATAGTTCAGCTAATCAAGCAGTCAACTTTGGTTACAGCGGTGGTTCATCTGCAACAGTTCCTTTAACAATAAATTGGACTTCTGGAGCACCAATAACCTATATTGCCAATAATGGTGGTTCTCAAACAGCGGGTATCTATAAATGTAATTTGGATGATAATGGTGATATAACATATTGTAATCAGGATACAGGATTTACTGGCTCAACTAAAAGCATTGCATTTGCAACTGTTAATGGTATTAAATATCTATATGCTACTATATCAGATCAGGGTGTTTCAAAATGCAGCCTAGATCAGTATGGCATAATTACCGCATGTGACAATAACGCTGGTGCCGCTTTAGATAATGCAACAGATTTTAGTGAAGCCGACTATATTATTTTCGCAACCATCAATAATGTTCAATATGCCTATATTACCGATACAGGAAATGATAATGTTTACACCTGTACTCTTGCCAATACTGGTGATTTTGCCAGTTGCTCTGAACCCCTTGACTTATCAGATGCCGCTGGAATCTCTGTAACCTATGTCGCTGGTATGCCATACTTATATCTAACAGGTGATGACGGAAATAATAATAAAGGTATCCTTCGATATGCCTTAAATTCAGAAAATGGTCAGCCAACAGGAACGCCCCAAGTCGTTCAGCTAAGCAATGGTAACGGCTATGATGGGACTGGCACAGATTATCAAGCCGGGCTTGGATTAGCTAGTTTCAATAATTCGTTGTATGCCTATAGTGGCATAACTAACTATACTGCCCCAATGTACGCTGGTATGGAAACAGGACTAGACACCTGTTCATTAAATGCCAGCGGTATTTCTACCACGTGTAGTACTAGTTATAATACTGGTTCACAAAGTGCGCAACCATATTCAATAATTTTCAATGTTGCACCAGACTTAAGCCCTTATGCATATTTCGGATTGTCAAATGGGCAATATGGATTTTATAAATGTTCAGTGAATCAAGTAACCGGCCAGTTAACTAACTGTACAGCGCAAAGCATCATAAATGGTGGTGAACCGTATAGTGCTGCATTTACTCTTTATGAACAGATAGGTTAGCTTTTTAATTCAATTAAATATAGAAATCGACCTTTTCGGGTCGATTTTTATATTACTTTTGTACTAACTTTACTACTGCAATTATGCAAGATTATTTTATCCGCTCAACACTCATTGCTAAAATCTGCAATAACGCGTCTTTGTATGGACTATCCGCAAAAATTACCAGCTGTTTCTTCGCCCGCTCAACATATTTAAGCGCCGTCCGCTGACAGTAATTTAACGCCTCACCAGATTTAACCAATTCAACTACTTTGCTAATATCTGCATCTTTAGGATTATCAATCGCCGATTTAATCAACTCCTGCTCGATAGAAGTGCCATGAGCAAGGATATAAATCAGCGGCAGGGTAACTTTACCCTCCTGTAAATCGTCGCCGACATTTTTACCCATTTCTTCGGCACTGCTTTGATAATCAAGAATATCATCAACAATCTGAAACGCGGTTCCCAGCCCAATTGCATATTGTGCCAAGGCTTCTTCTTCCTGAGTCGTTGCGTTACTGACTATTGCCGCCACCCGCGCGCCGGCTTCAAACAATTTAGCAGTTTTACTTTCAATTACTTTGAAATACTCTTCTTCACTTAAATCATTGCGCCCGATATTAAGTAGCTGCCACACTTCACCTTCGGAAATCACGTTGGTGCTATCAGCCATAATTTTTAGCACCCGCAGCGAATCGCTGGTAACCATCATCTGAAATGCGCGAGTATAGATAAAATCACCTACCAACACACTGGCAGCATTACCAAAGACCGCATTCGCAGTCGGCCGCCCACGGCGCAAACCCGATTCGTCAACAACATCGTCGTGCAATAACGTCGCAGTGTGAATATATTCAACCATTGCTGCCATTTTATACAGTAGCTCATGCTCATTTCCCAGCAACCGTCCGCACAAAATCGTCAATAATGGTCGAATCCGCTTACCGCCAGCAGAAATAATGTATTCGCCCACGGTATTAATCAATGCCACCCGTGAATTAAGATCGCGGCGGATAATATGATCCAAGCGGGTCATTTCTTCGCTAACTAACTGTTTAAAATCACTCATTTACACTCACCAAATCATTAAAATTAAGTTCCTGATTGTGCCACTGGCGCAAAGTACTGCGATGTCCAACACTAATCAGCGCCGATTGTGGCAACTGCTCAATCAATAACTGATACAGATGCTGTTCCATTTCCTCATCCAGCGCCGAGGTTGATTCATCCATATAGACAATATCCGGACGGTTAATCAATATCCGGCAAAAAGCAATCCGCTGCTGCTCGCCCAATGATAACATCTTGCCCCAATCGGCAGTTTCATGCAAACGTTTGCCCAAGTAGGCAATCCCGCATTCCCGCATAATTTTACTAACCGCCTCATCACTTGGCAAATTATCAACTAACGGATAACAAATCGCCTGTTTGAGATTAATCGCTGGAATATACGGCTTTTGCGCGATAAACAACGAGGATTTATCTGGATTACCACTAATTTTACCACTGGCAAATGGCCACAGCCCAGCCAAGGTTCGCAATAACGTCGTTTTACCACTGCCCGAACGACCACGTATCAATAACCGGTCACCTGAATTCAATCTAAAAGAAATATTACTCACTAACGGTTGCGCAGTTTTTGGCAAATTAATCAGCAAATCGCTAACCGCCAGATAATTATGGTGATCCGCAGTTTTGGCAATTCCACTTAATTCACCGGCATTGTGTACCGCTTCCTGAAAACCATACATCCGATCCATTACCGCCCGCCAGCCAGCCATTGAGGTATAAGCATTTAGAAAATAAGATAAGGCATCCTGTACCCGACCAAAAGCCGAAGTAATCTGCATCAATTGTCCCAGCGTAATTACTTTGGATAAATAGCGCGGCACGCAAATCAGCAGTGGAAATAGCACCGAAGTTTGTCCATAGACAAAACCAAAACCATTAATTTTCAAAGTCCGTTTAACTACTTTGAAGAAGTTATCTACCACATTATGAAAACGTCGCGATAGACCGCTGCTCTCCTGCGCTTCACCCTGATAAAAGGCAATATCTTCGCTGTATTCACGCACCCGCAGCAAACCAAAACGAAAATCGGCTTCATATGCCTGCTGTTGGAAATTTAGTTTGATTAATGGGCGACCGATTTTAAAAGTAATATAGGTTCCGGCTAACGCATACAATACTGCCAGCCACACTAAATAGCCATGAATATTCCAACCGTGTCCCAGCAAATTAAAACTCAATACTCCAGACAATTTCCATAGAATAAATACGAATGAAAATAGGCTTACCAACGAGGTGATCAATCCGAGGCTCAAATCCAGCGTTAAACCGATAAATGAATTAATATCTTCACTAATCCGCTGATCCGGATTATCAATTGGCTTGATAAAGCGTGTTTTATAGTAAGACTGACGACCCAGCCAATCTTTGAGGTATTTATCGGTCAACCAGCGCCGCCAGCTAATTTCCAGGTGTTTCCGAATATAAAATGATACCAACTGCAGCAATACATTAAAAAAAGCAATCCAGCAGAATTTAACCACCAACGGCACAAATGACTGCTTATCATAACGTTGCAAGGCATCATAAAACGAGTTATACCATTGATTAGCAACCACAGTTATATAAACGTATGCCAAATTAAGCGCAATTACCGCCGCCAATTTTGCATATGCGGTATAACGTTCTTCGCTCTTCCAATACGGTCTTGCCAGATGCCAGGCATCTTTCAGCCACTGAATAAATTTCCGGTTATATACCGTTTTAACACTATTTTGTTGCATTCACCGACCCTGAAAGTATCAACGTTCCACTTGATGTGTATAAATAATATGTGGCAGTAAATTGATAACCACTACCAACCAAATAAACTGAACAACCATTAAATTTTATCGTTCCACTTTGTGCATAACTACAGCCAGAATACGTAACTGTTCCAGTGAAACACGGATTATTTTGATTTACCGGATTAGTGAAATAACCATTAAAGGCGGTATAGGTAGGATTTGACGGCGAGCTTTGAAAATAAGTTGGACCGGATTCGCTAACTGTAAAATATAAGGTCTCAAACCCCAGCGGCGAATTACAGCTATTTACTGACGACCCCGTAGTTAAATTACCAATTCCCGGCGAAAAAGTTCCGGTAAACGGCGTTCCACCAACCGGCATATTTTGCGAAGAAGTCGTGCCTCCGTTGCAACCACTGATTACACTAACAACACCCGCACATAACAACACTAAAATTCTCTTATTCATGATATTAGCTCCTAAAAGTCATTGGATTATTAACATTACTAAAATCCCCTAGTCGAGCTTGTAAAATACTTATTCCTGCGATTACTGCCGTTTCAGCCCGCAAAATCCGTGTCCCCAATTGCCAGCTGTAAAACCCCCAGTCTTGCGCAGTTTTTATTTCTTCATCACTAAAACCACCTTCCGGTCCTACTGCTAAATCAACACTAGTCACAGTCTCCGGTGATAAATTATATTCGGCAGATAAATGATGGGGTGACAGTATCAATTTTACCACTCCTGATGCCTGCAAAATTGCCAAATTAAATTCCTGTGGCTCAACAAGCTGTGGAATAATCGCCCGTCCAGATTGTTCACAAGCAGCGATGATTATTTTTTGCCAATGTTCCATCCGATTGGTAATCCGTTCGCTTTTGAGCCGTTGGCAGCGCTCGCTAAATAATGGTGTAATTTTACTAACGCCCAATTCAACCGCCTTTTGAATTAGCAAATCCATTTTGTCATTGGCAATCACCGTCACTAATAAATTAATTGCCAACGGTGATTCATTTGCTACTTGGCTCGCTGCCAATATTTTTACGCTAATTTCACGGCGCTCAAGCTTTTCAATTCGCACGTGATAATCATAGCCATCACCGTTAAATAAAATCAGCTCTTGTCCCTGCCGATAGCGCAAAACCTGAACATGCCGCACCACTTCCGGCGGTAATTCATAAATTGTCTCAACTACTAATGGTGTCGTAACAAAAAAACGTGCCATTACGATCCCATTTGGTCTAATTGAGCATGAACCCAGCTTTCCAGCCGCTTAGTTAGCGCCGGCGCATCTTCCCCATCTTCCGGATACAGTGGTTTACCGATAACTACCGTTACCGAACCGGGGTAAAACCAAAAACTATTTTTCGGCAAACAATAGCCAGCATTATGGGCAAATGGAACAATCGGCACCTGCATCCGCTGTGCCAGTTTGGCACAACCATGCTTAAATGGTTTGCGCGATTTCGGTTTTACCCGCGTTCCTTCGGGAAACATAATAATCCAAAATCCGTGCATAAAGCGTTGTTTACCCTGAGTAATCACCTGCGATAAGGCATCTTCGCCCCGTGAGCGGTCAATAGCAATGGTTGACATTGCGCGTACCCCCCAACCGTAAAATGGAATCTTAAAAATTTCTTTCTTCATAATCCAGATACACGATGGTAAAAAACGATTTAAGGCCATGGTTTCCCACGCAGATTGATGATTTCCAGCTAAGATTCCCGGACCTTGCGGAATATTTTCCAGTCCGATGACGGTATATTTTACTCCCGCAACATGTCTTAATAACCAGCAAAAATAATAGCCCGCGGTTACAATCATAATCCGATGACGAATTTTCGGTGGCAATAATGCCAGCAACAACGCCTGAATACAAAAATACGGCAAAGCTCCTGCCGCTAATATCCAGAAGGCAATTGAGCGCACCATCATCACCAGTGTCAATTTAGGCTTCACTATCATCTCCGGCAAAATGTTCTACTACGTATTCACTCGCCGCCAACAAATTGTCAAAAACCAGTGTTCCACTGGGTAATTCCATTTTTGCCAGGGTCTTTTTACCATTGCCGGTTTTTACCAGAATCGGCAGCCCGCCAACCTTGGCAATCATCTGCAAATCGCGCAAACTATCGCCAATCATAATCAGATTGTGAACATCATCATAATTAAAGCGCTCACAAATATCATCAACCATCCCGGTTTTTGGCTTGCGGCAGCCACAATCATCTTCGGGAACGTGCGGACAATAAACAATCGCATCAATCTTACCACCAGCCTCGCCGACTAACTGATGCAGCTTGCTATGCATCTCGTTAAGATCTTCCATGGTAAACAAACCGCGCCCCAAACCCGATTGATTGGTACAAACTACCACCTTAAACCCAGCTTGTGATAAATTGGCAATTGCTTCGATGCTATGCGGAATCATCACAAATTCATCAATATTTTTGACAAATTTATCGCTGTCCTGATTAATAACCCCATCGCGATCCAATAAAATTAGTTTCATGATTCAGCCTTTAGTTATGCCAGCTCGGTTAAATTACATGCCAGATTAAAATACTTATGTAAAATTCGCAATAAATTCAAGCGATTTTGCCGTACAGCCTCATCTTCTGCCATCACCATCACCTCATTGAAGAATTTATCTAATGGCGTACTAAATCCGGTTAATGCCGCGAAGTAACCCGCCCAATTTTGGGCATCTTTATGGGCAACAATTACAAAACCATCTTCATACTCGCCATTAAACAGATTGAACAACTCTTTTTCGGCGGTTTCACACAATAAATCGGTGGTAACCGGGCGAATCCGGATCTCAGCCTCATTTTTCTTCAGGATATTTTCAATCCGCTTATTAGCTTGGAATAATGATTGATTGGCAGCATTATCAGCAAACGAAGCTACCGCCTGCAATAGTCCCGGAATATAGCTAAATTTTTTAACCCCAGCAGTCTCAAATCCTAATTCCGGCGCATTAATTACCGCATTCACCGCCTTGGCACTAAAACCGCTGCTGGTTAAATAATTACTTAACCGCTGCAAAATAAATTGATATAATTCGCTAACGGTCGTTGCTGCCAGATTTTTACCGGCAAACGCCGCAAAACCAGCTTCCAACAAAGTTTTCAAATTCAGATCGTGTTCCAATAAAATCCGCACCACACCTAATGCCGCCCGCCGCAACGCATATGGATCTTTGTCACCGGTAGGAATTAAACCGATTCCCCAAATTCCGACCAGCGTTTCTAGTTTATCCGCCAGCGATACCGTTACTGCCAAGCAGGTATCCGGCAATTCATCTCCGCTAAACCGCGGATAATAATGTTTTTCAATCGCATTGGCAACTTCTGGGCTATAGCCGCTGGTTAAAGCGTAATATTTGCCCATTACCCCCTGCAACTCAGGAAATTCGCCAACCATTTCAGTCACCAAATCGGCTTTAAGCAGATGGGCAGCTTGAATTGCCAGACTTGGATCAACCTGCAATTGGGGTGCAATCGCTGCGGCAATTTGCTCCAAGCGGGCTACCCGTTCCAGTTGTGAACCCAATTTATTATGATAAACCACATTGCCCATTTTGGCAACAAAGTCGGTCAATGCTGTCCGTTGGTCAAATTCATAAAAAAACTCCGCATCGGCCAATCGCGCGGTCAAGACCTTTTGATTTCCCTCAATTATCACCTGCGGATTATGTGAAATCAAATTGGCAACAAACAGAAATTTGTTACTTAATTTTCCCTTGCCATCAATCAAGGCAAAATATTTTTGATTCTTTGCCATTGATAAAATCAAACATTCTTGTGGAACTTTCAAAAATTTCTCGGCAAATTCACCTTCCAATACTTCCGGCCACTCTACCAAAGCCGTCACTTCATCCAATAATCCATCCAGCGGACTAATGGTTAATCCCAGCCGTCGGGCTTCTTCCTGCAATTGGTTGGCAATCATCTCGCAGCGTAATCCAAAATTAGCAATAACTTTAGCGTGGCTTCTCATATAATCGAAATAATCATCCGCCCGCTCAATTTTCAGCCAGTCTTGCGCCATAAAGCGGTGACCGCGGGTACGATTGGTCGCAGTTAAACCAAATGCTTCACAGTCAAGCACCTGCTCATTTACCATCACAACCAGATTATGCACCGGGCGAACAAATTGGTGATCGTAATCACCCCAACGCATTGCTTTGGCAATCACAATTTTTTTAAGCGCACCTTGAATTATTTCCGCAATAAGTTGTTCCAACGCTTTTCCAGCTTGCGTTGCCGCATAATAAAAATAACCATCATCACGGCTTTGCAACTGCGTCCACTCGACACCGCAGGATTTGGCAAAACCGAGCAACGCCGGTGTCGCCACCCCATCTTTGACACCGTTAGCAACTGCCGGACCTTTACGCAACTGTTGCTGGCTATCCTGAGTGGTTTTAATATTGCGAATCAGGCAGCCAAACCGCCGTGGTGCCGCAATAATTTCAAGTATCGTATCAGCTGTCGTAAAACCATTCAATTGAGCTAATACCGCCTCGGCAAACGCTGCGCCAATGTTTTTTTCCAGACTTAATGGCGGCAATTCTTCAGTTAAAAATTCAATCAATAAACTATTTTTAAATGCTTGTGTCATGTTAAACCTTATAAAATCCTTTAGATTAATCGCATAATTTTACACTATCTGCTGTAATCATTACCTAAATAATACCTGAATCACCGTTACATTTTAATTGCTTTGGTTTTCAATCAGCAATTCATGCTGTAATCCGCATAAAAAATCATAAGAATCCACGTTTTAGCGGTAAATACTTTCACAACAGAATAGTCCGGTATGTTAGCGGGTTATGTTAAAATCATGCATTAAATAAAAATTTTGATTGGATTAAATCGACAATGATAGATAAAGACGGATACCGCCCCAATGTGGGAATAATCCTGTTAAACAAGGACAAACAAGTTTTTTGGGGACGCCGCAAGGGTGAACACTCATGGCAATTTCCACAGGGCGGGTTAAGCGAAAATGAAACTCTTGATCAATGTATGTTTCGCGAACTAAATGAAGAGTTGGGTTTATTTCCTGAACATGTAGCAATTATTGAAAAAACCAATGACTGGTTATACTATGACGTTCCAGGAAATTGGGCTAAACAAAATTCGCGTTATCGTGGACAAAAACAAATCTGGTATTTATTGCAATTTACCGGTCAGGATTATCATGTCAATCTGCGCCATTTCGCGCATCCCGAATTTGATGCTTGGCGCTGGATATCTTTTTGGGAGCCAATTGAGCAAGTAGTTCAATTTAAACGCGATGTTTATCAGCGGGCATTGCATTATTTCGCTAAAACCATTGGAGCTTAACGATGAATAGTCCTTTTTTGAATACCCTTACCAATCAGCCAGCCGAATATACCCCGATCTGGTTGATGCGTCAGGCTGGGCGTTATTTACCGGAATATCGTAAAACCCGTGAACAGGCGGGCAGCTTTTTGAATTTGTGCAAAAATCCCGAACTAGCGACCGAGGTTACACTGCAGCCATTACGACGGTTTAACTTAGATGCCTCAATCATGTTCAGCGATATTCTGGTCGTACCGGAAGCAATGGGGCTAAACCTTTATTTTACTGAAGGCGAAGGACCTAAATTTGCCAACCCAATAACCAGTTCGCTGGACATTGATATGCTAAAAACAATCGATGCCGTCAATGATTTAGCTTATGTAATGCAGACAATCAAAAATCTGAAACAGGAACTGCCGAGTAATATCCCATTGATTGGCTTTAGCGGTTCACCATGGACGCTGGCGTGTTATATGATCGAGGGTAGCGGTAGCAAAAACTACGAAAAAATCAAAAGCTGGGTTTATGCTCATCCGGAATTACTAGAAAACCTGCTGGATAAAATTTCGCTGGCAGTTGGCGATTATCTGGTTGCGCAGATCAACAGCGGTGTAGATACAATTATGATTTTTGATAGCTGGGGCGGCGTGCTTAGTAATGATGCCTTTAAACGATTCTCGCTTAATTACATGAATAAAGTTTTAAGCTATATCCGTAGTCAATTGCCAAATACAAATATTCCAAGCATCGTCTTTACCAAAGGTGGTGGGAATTGGTTGCATGATCTGTCAACTCTTAGCTGTAATGCTCTTGGCGTTGACTGGACAATCGAATTAAGTCAGGCACGAACGCAAACCACCAAAATCTTGCAGGGAAATCTGGATCCGGTAATATTATCGGTAGCGGATTTTTCGGCAATCAAACGTGAAGTGACACGGATTTTGGCAAATTACCATGAAGCCAATCACGGCAGCTATGACGGACTGATATTTAATCTCGGTCATGGAATTTTACCGACTGCCAAACCGGATAATGTTGCCTGTCTTATTGATACGGTTCACGAATTAACCAGGAGATAATCATGCCCCGCATAAATCGCTGCAAATTAGCATTACTTACACTTGGATTATTAACGGCGGTTAGCAGCTATGCCTTGCCAACCATTGGTATTCCAAATATCACCGTTAATTCCACCACGCCAACGCCAAGCTTTATTTCAACCGACAGCAGCACCCAAACTGATGCCGCAACTACCAAGATGCTACAACAGCAGATTACTAATTTTTCAGCGCAAATCCGCGGTTCTATTTTACAAAGTGGTCAATTTCGGGTGGTTGATGTTGACAATAATTTTGTTCAGATGCACCTGCCGCTTGAATCAGCACCAGTTACCACCGAGTCTGCTCCGTTGGTAGAATCAGCCGTAATAATTGAATCAGCGACAACAATCGTTACCAAACCAACGGATAAAACCACCAGCAAAACTCCCGATTATCTGTTAATTGGTAGTTTAGCCGCAATAAATGCCGGAGAGGAAGTAAACCAAATTATCAACACTAATAAATATTCGGATATTTATAGCATTGATCTGGCGGTTGATTATAAACTCGTACGCACCAATGATCGTACCATTGTGGCGTCGTTTACCGCGGCGGGACATTCCGGTGATGTAAAATTGGTTAATTATCCCGATCAAAAAATGCAGCATAATATCCCGCTGTTGGTACAGCAAGCCGGCGCCGATTTAGCCGCCGAAGTAACCACACAGTTGCAGGCACAAATTGGCGGAGGAAAACTCTATCTAAACAATCAGGAATCCGCTCCCAAAGTAACTGATTTCAAAACCTACAGCGACTAAATGAATCTTAACTATCTAAAACCAGCCATCTCATTAGTTGACGAAGGCTGGTTGCCGCCGCTACAGCAATCTTTACCCTTATTAACTGCAATTGATCGTAAGCTGCAGGAACTTATCGCTAAAGGCGAAATAATTTATCCGCCGCCGGCAAATATTTTCCGCGCGCTGGCGTTACCGCCAGAACAGGTGCGAGCAGTTATAATTGGACAAGACCCCTACCATGGCGCCGGCGAAGCCAACGGGCTGGCATTTGCAGTTAATTCAGGAACCAAGTTGCCGCCATCATTAAGGAATATTTTTAAAGAAATTGCTCAAGAATATCCGAAAATATTATTGCAACAACCGGACTATACCCTTGAGAGCTGGCAACAGCAGGGCATCTTATTACTAAATGCTGGTTTGACGGTTATAAAAGATCATGCTAATTCACTGGCAAATCTTGGCTGGCATCAATTTACCGATACCCTAATTAGCCATCTAAACAAAATCAACTCTGGCTGTGTATTCATGCTGTGGGGAAATTATGCCCGCAGTAAAAAAAATTTGATCGATAACCCGCGCCATTTGATTTTGGAAGCAGTACATCCATCACCATTATCGGCATCACGCGGGTTTTTTGGCTGCAATCATTTCCGCCAAGCCAATGATTTTCTCATAAAAAACCACTTATCTCCTATCAACTGGATTGGCTAACCCAATTCAAGAGTAGTTACCCCAAATACTTGATAAATATCAACGCCACTAACAGGGTGCAAATACATCCGTGCAGTTTCAAAGACCGGTGTCATTTTTAGGTACTCAACAATCAAAAGTGCCTCTGGATTTAAATCCGGGATATCCAGATAAACGTTACCAACCTCGGACAATGAGTTAACCAATCCAACCACAATATCTTGTGCAATTTCACGATTTTCGGCAAATAACGGTCCAATTTTATAGCCCTCGCGGCATTTACGTATCGTTCCAAACCCGCGAATATCTTCATGATCCCGATAAACCAAGGTGGTATAATTATTCACCCACGCGCGTAAAAAAGCCTCCCGTGGCGCTGGAAAACCGATCCGGTCAAAATCCAGCAGCTGCGACCAATTAACCTCCGCAACCGGGTGTAAATTGTCACGATTGCGATTTTCCAGCAAGCACGGTGCCATTTTGTAACGAATATGTTTATATGCCCGGTGAAAGCCACTCTTCCGGTAGTTGTGCTGTTGCGCTATGACACCATCCAAACCACAATTGCGGATACTACGCTGTGCTAAGGCATGCTGCCAGATTTGATAGCCATAACCCTGCCCGCGATATTCGCGGGCAACAATGTATAAGCCAATAAAACCCAATTCCCGACCATAGCAGACATTGCTGATCGCAGCCACTGGTTTATCACCAATATAACCAATAAAAAAGCCCAACGGGTCGCTTTCATAAAAAATCCGTGCATCATTTATCCCCGGATTCCAACCCTCATCTGCCGCCCACTCTAACAACATTTCCACTTCGGCTAAAGTGGCATTTTTGATTTCCATGTGCATAATTTAACTCCCGCTTTTCTGATTATTTTACCAATCGCAAATTTTAACACAAAAAACCTTGCGACTATCATCCACTATTCATAGTAAAATCATTACTAATTACTGTTACACACATATTTTATAAATAGGCTATCAACCATGGCAAAAAAACTTCCTGCTCCCAAAATAACTGCACCGGCAACCGCCGCTGGTGGTGTCTCATCGCTTACCACCGCGGCTAAACAAGTTTGGCAAAAATCCGACCTAACTAATGGAATTAAAGCGGTTAAAAGCATGAATAAAATTTCCGGCTTTGACTGCCCTGGTTGCGCTTGGCCAACCGCACCGGAAGAAGCACTGTCGGGTGAAATTTGTGAAAATGGAATCAAATCCCATTCCGAAGAAATTATCCCGCATAATGCCGATCGGGAATTTTTTGCTAAATACTCGCTTGCGGATCTTCGTGGCGAAAATGATTATCAGCTGGGATTACATGGCCGCCTTAGTGAACCAATGATTATCCGTCATGGTGAGACCAATTATCAGCCAATTAGCTGGGATAGCGCACTGCAAATAATTGCCGATCAATTGCAACAATTAGATAACCCCAATCAGGCAACATTTTATACCTCCGGACGAACTAGTAATGAAGCAGCTTTTCTCTATCAGTTGCTGGCACGCCAATTTGGCACCAATAATTTACCGGATAGCGCTGATCTCTGTCATGAGGCCAGCGGAATTGCTTTAGGCGATACTATCGGCATTGGTAAAGGCAGTGTTAAAATTGAAGATTTTTATCAAGCCGATGCGATCTTTATTTTTGGACAAAATCCCGGTTCCAACCATCCACGAATGCTCAAAGCTTTACAGAAAGCCGCCGCCAATGGCTGCAAAATTATCAGTATCAATCCACTGCGCGAAGCTGGCTTAATGCGCTTTAAAAATCCACAACATTTAAGCGGACTAATTGGCAATGGCAGCGCATTAAGCGACTTAATTTTGCAAGTAAAAATCAATGGCGACTATGCTTTGATTTCCGGGATTTTAAAAGCCGTTCTTGAACATGCGGCGCAACATGACAACCACGGACTGGATAAAAAATTTATTGAAACTTATACCGCTAATTTTAGCGAATTTTGCCAAACAATCGCTAATCTATCCTGGGATGACATTACCCATCATAGCGGCATCAGCAAAGAATTGATTGTGGCGGCTGCCGAAATTTTCTGCAACTCCAAGAAAGTTATTGCCTGCTGGGCGATGGGGCTTACACAACATCACAATGGTGTTGATACCATCAAACAGTTGGTTAATCTGCTGTTACTTGGCGGGCATGTCGGAAAACCCGGTGCTGGAGTCTGTCCGGTGCGCGGGCATAGCAACGTCCAAGGCGATAAAACCATGGGTATTACCGAAAAACCCCAAGCGTATATTCAAGAGGGCTTGCCGCGTGTTTTTGGAGTAACACCGCCATCAGCTTATGGCGATGACACAATTACCACCATTGAAAAATTGGCTAATGGTGAAATCAAAACTCTGATTATGCTGGGTGGTAATTTACTGATGGCGGCACCAGCAACAACCGACACCGCTAAGGCACTGCAACAAGCAAAATTAACCGTTCACATTGCAACCAAACTAAATCATACCCATCTTTATCCCGGTAAGATTGGTATTATCTTGCCGGCATTATCCCGCAGTGAAAAAGATCTGGCAAATGGAACTGTACAAGTAGTTAGTGTTGAAAATTCAATGGGAATCGTTCATCGCAGCGCAGGTGTACTTGAACCGTGTTCACCGCTGCTAAAAAGTGAGGTAGCAATCATTTGTAAATTGGCTGGCAAGTTATTTAAAACCAGCTCGGTTGCTTGGACCGAATTCATGAATAATTACGACCTAATTCGCGAAAAAATCAGTCAGGTTATTCCCGGTTTTACTGATTTTAATCAGAAACTAGTTGATCCGGGCTGGTTCTATTTGCCAAATCCGGTACGCGATCAACGAAAATTTGCTACTGCCAGCGGCAAAGCCAATTTTACGCCGAATTTAGGAATTTCAGCTCTACCACTTGCCGCCGATGAGTTTTTATTAATGACTACCAGAAGCCACGATCAGTTTAACACGACTATCTCGGGGATGGATGACCGCTACCGCGGAATTTACAATACCCGAATGATTGTATTTATGAATTCGGAGGATATCAACGAATTGGGAATCTCGTCCGGTGAGCAGGTAATGATACAAAATAGCGCCCACCCGCAAATGAAACTGGATAAAATGACCGTGGTTGCATATGACATTCCCAAACGCTGTCTGGCAGGTTACTTTCCAGAAACCAATGTCTTAATTCCGTTAGATAGTATTGATCCGCAAAGCCGGACGCCAACCTCAAAATCAATTGTGGTGAAAATAGTAAAGTGATATAATTAACTGACTTAATACCTTGGATTTTGACGGTAGACTATTGAGTTTAATGATTTTGCGTGCTGATTACAAATTTTGCAATTAGTGCGCCATCAATAAAGATCAATAACTTAATCAAAAAATACGTTATTCTTTATAGCATCACCAATTAAATATTTATAGCAAATGAGCTTCTATGCCATGCACACTTAGCCATCACCAACTAACACAACTCTGCGAGAAAGTAGAGCAAGGACATCTTCTTACTCATGCAGAAGTGCTGGAATTGGTACAATTGGATGAACAACAAGCACCAATGTTGTTTGCTTGTGCCGACCGGATTCGTCAACGCGAAGTTGGTAATGACATTCATTTGCGGGGATTAATCGAATTTTCGAATATCTGCATCCGCCAATGTCAATATTGCGGACTTTATTGCAAGAATAAAAACGTTGATCGTTACCGGATGAAGGAAGATGAAATTTTTGAAACCGCCGAGCTAGCCCAACAAATGGGCTACCCGAGTCTGGTGCTGCAATCCGGTGAAGATCCATATTATAATGCCAAGCGGCTGGCAATGGTAATCAAGCGGATTAAGAATGTGTTAGGTGTTGCAATTACTTTGTCAGCCGGCGAATTTACCCGTGATGAATATCAGTTACTCCATGATGCTGGAGTTGATCGCTATTTATTACGTTTTGAAACCTCGGATGAACAACTATATCGCAAACTACACCCCGATTCTGAGCTCGTTGAACGCTTGAAATGTCTTGATTATTTAACTGAAACCGGCTATCAGGTTGGCACCGGTTTTATGGTCGGACTACCCGGTGAAACCCCGGAAGTTTTTGCCAATAATTTACTATTATTAAAAAAATACAATGTCGGCATGGTTGGTATCGGTCCGTTTTTGTCCAATCCGGATACGCCATTATCCGCAGCGCCCAATGGAACGGTTTTAGCAACCCTCAAAGCCGTAGCTATAACCCGTCTGTTATTACCGGATACCAATATTCCGGCAACCACCGCGCTAGGCACTTTAGATAAAATCGGACGCGAAAAGGCGTTGCAAGCTGGTGCCAATGTAATTATGCCCAATGTTTCACCGATGCGCTTCCGTGAATTATACAAACTTTACCCCAATAAAATGTGCGTAACTGCCGATCAGGGACGCGCCGCCGCCATAACTTTAGTTGAGTCGCTGGGACGTACTGTCGGAACCACTAAAGGTCATGCCCCATTAAGAAGGAATAACACCAATGCCGAGTAAATATATCGCCGATTTTATTAATGAAGCTGAAATTAATGCCACCCTTGAGCAAAATCGTAACATTACTCAGGAAGAGTTTGAGTCAATCTTAGCCAAAGCCGAAACTGCCGCCGGTTTAAATATGCAGGAAGTTGCCAAATTATTGAATATTGATGATGAGCCGCGGTTAAAACAATTATACCAAGCAGCCCACACCGTAAAAGAGCGCATCTACGGTAAACGAATTGTAATTTTTGCACCGCTTTATGTCAGTAATTACTGTGTCAATAAATGTTCCTATTGCGGCTATAGTTGCGACAGTGGCATGGCGCGCAAAAAACTAACGCAGGAAGAATTAATCGAAGAAGTAAAAACATTAGAAGCAATGGGACATAAACGTCTGGCCTTGGAAGCAGGTGAAGATTTAGCCAATTGTGACTTTGACTATATCCTCGAATGTATCAAAACCATCTATTCAATTAAATTTAAAAATGGCGCGATCCGCCGGATTAATGTCAATGTAGCCGCAACCACTGTCGAACGTTTCCGGCAACTCCACGCCGCCGAAATTGGTACTTACATCCTCTTTCAGGAAACCTACCACCGCGAAACCTACGCCAAGGTTCATCTAAAAGGACCCAAACATGATTATGACTGGCATACTACCGCTTTTGATCGCGCGATGGAAGCAGGAATAGAGGATGTCGGTGCCGGCGTGTTATTTGGTCTTTATGATTATAAATTTGAGGTTCTCGGCTTAATGCAGCACGCTGCACATCTGGAACAAAAATTTGGTTGTGGCCCGCATACTGTCTCGGTACCACGGCTAAAACCCGCAACCGGCGTCGATTTAAGCACCTATCCGCATATGCTTAGTGATGCTCAGTTCAAGAAAGTAATTGCCATTATCCGGTTGGCATTGCCTTACGTCGGCATTATTTTATCAACCCGCGAAAGCGCCGAATTACGCGAAGAAATCATTGAATATGGCGTCTCTCAAATCAGTGCCGGATCGTGTACCGGTGTTGGCGGCTACAGCGAACATGTTAGCGGTAAAAACACGATCATCAATACCGCTCAATTTTCAGTCGAGGATGAACGCAGTCCTGATGAGGTTATTTATAGTTTATGTAAATCCGGCTATTTACCTAGCTACTGCACGGCCTGCTATCGTCAGGGACGGGTTGGCGATCGATTTATGGCATTAGCTAAAAGCGGTGATATCCAAAACGTTTGCGGACCAAATGCTCTGATGACTTTTCAGGAATACCTTTGCGATTATGCCAGCGAAGAAACCCGGATTGAAGGCGAGAAGCTGATTTCCGCTGAGGTTGCGCTAATCAAAAATGAGAATATGCGCAAATTAGTTATTGCTCAACTGGAAAAAATCAAATCCGGTAAACGCGATTTATATTTATAACTGCTGTTACACATGATAAAATTTTAACGCTAAGTTATTGATTTTTCCTCATGGTTCGCTGATTTTACACGCACAATCAGCGCGCAAAATCGTCAAACTCAATAACTTTAGTGTCAAAATATAAATAAATGCGTAACATCAGCCTATAGTTAATACCACAACAATATTGGAAATTATTATGACTGACAGCAAAATCAAACCGGAAGATAACAGCTCTCAAAATCAATATGTCGCCTTTCAAAACAATGACAGCAATAGTTTCGGCACTCCGCGCGGGGTACGCCTGCATATTGCCATTTTCGGTAAACGCAATGCCGGTAAATCCAGCCTGATTAATGCGATTACCAACCAAGAGTTGGCGGTAGTTTCAGCAATTGCCGGTACTACCACCGATCCGGTATATAAATCAATGGAAATTGCGCCAATTGGCCCGGTGACTTTGATCGATACAGCCGGGATTGACGATGAGGGAACACTAGGTGAATTACGGGTAGCCAAATCACTGCAGGTTCTGGCAAAAACCGATCTGTTGATTTTAACGGTGGCTGCCGATAGCACCCCCGATGAATTTGATGGTAAAATAGTTAGCGAAGCCCAAAAACGCAATATTGCGGTAATTGGTGTAATTAGCAAAATTGATCTTGAACGAAGTAATATTGCTGAAGAGTGGTTCAACCGCCATAATATAGCATTTGCCAAAGTTAACTCGCCAAAGCGGGAAGGAATTTTTGAATTAAAACAATTAATCATTCAAAGCGCGCCAACCGATTTCCTTCCTGATACCATTGTTGGTGATTTATTACAGCCATTGGATAGTGTGATTCTAGTTTGTCCGGTTGATGCCGGCGCACCCAAATCACGCCTGATTTTACCGCAAGTTCAGGTACTTCGCGATGCCATGGATGCTGGAGCGATTCCGATAGTGGTTACCGAAAAAGAGCTGGCGAGTGCCTTACAACGATTAACTATTCCACCAAGGCTGGTTATTACTGACTCACAGGTATTTGCCAAAGTTTCGCAAATTGTCCCGCCGGAAATTCCACTGACCTCTTTTTCGATCTTATTTGCCCGCTACAAAGGCAATTTACGTGAGTTTTTGCAGGGAGTTGAGGCAATCAATCAATTAAAACCTGGTGATAAAGTTATGATTGCTGAAGCCTGTACGCACTACCCTAGCCACGAAGATATTGGGCGGGTAAAAATCCCCAATTGGCTGGAAACCAAGGTTGGTGGAAAATTAGATTTTACCTTTGCTGTTGGCGGTGATTTTGCGCAAGACCTAACTAAATATAAGCTGATCGTACACTGTGGCGCATGTATGATCAATCGCGCTGAAGTTCTCTCGCGCCTGGCACGCTGCAAAGAAGCCGGGATTCCGGTGGTTAATTATGGGGTACTAATCGGACATATTACCGGCGTGTTGAAGCGGGTAGTTGCGCCATTGGTCAATGTTAAATAAAGAATAGAGTTCTTGTATAAGCAATTATTTTATTTTTAGAGCCTGTTTGCTAAGTCTAATGTAAGCGAGAAATCTTGATAAATGAAATAAAAAATTATTACTACGAGATGAATAGTTATTCTATTTAACCGAGTAGTAATAAATTTTTAGCCATCTGGTTATATTTCGTAGCTCATTGGGACTTAGCAAACAGCTTCTTAGGCTAGGAATAAAGATAAAAGAAGCATGTTGAACAAGAAGTCGAATATTTTTATAGCTGAATTAGCGGGGTACTAATATGTTATACGAAATTGCACAAATTTTACTGGCAACCATTTGTGGTCTGGCCATTGGCTTTGAACGACAAATCCACGGTTCGCAGGCGGGATTGCGGACTTATAGCTTGGTCTGTTTAGGTTCCTGCTTATTTGGAATAGTATCAACCCATGCTGCAGGTGCGGCCTACTACCAAAGTGTTGCCGACCCAACTCGTATTGCAGCACAAATTGTCAGCGGAATTGGTTTTTTGGGTGCCGGAATTATTTTTAAAGATCGCAGTCGGGTTCATGGCTTAACAACCGCCGCTAACATTTGGGTAACTGCTTCAATTGGTTTAGCAATTGCTTTCGAAATGTTTGTTATTCCGTTAATTACCACCATATTGGTTATTTTAATTTTATCGTGCAACCGTTGGAAAATATTCACCTACCTAAATAAGCGCTTTGATGCCAATCCATACCCGGATTTAAAATCAGATGAATAATTAACTATTGTTGCGCACGTATCTATATTTTAGCGCTAAGTTATTTGATGATTTTTCGCGCTGATTGCCAGTATAAAATTAGCCAGTCATGAAGAAAATTCAATAACTTAGTGTTGACATGCACTAATATCAGTAATTAAATTTTTCACAAAAAAAGATGATCCTTATAAGACCATCTTTTTTATTGTAACTTTCCAGTGATTAGAATTTCCAACCGGAAAAATGATTAAAAACTGCCAGATTTTTACTAAATAGCTCCTGTTGCTTTTGTTGCAGTGTCTTGATAAAATCAGCATTTAGCTGATAAATTTCATTAGGCTCTCTAGTCTCCAACAAACTTTTGACATAATCGCTAATCTCATCATTAATCTCGACCAAATTATCCAAGCATGAGCTTAAAACCTCATGATTTGTCGCAGTAATTTTTTCAATCGCTTCCTGAACCAATCCCCATCCTTGGGTATAGTTGCTAAAATCCGCTAATTCAAATTTACCGGCAAAACCACTGGTTAATTCTTTCAAACTAGCCATAAAATCCAATGGATTAATTGCTGTTTCAAGACTCAGCGCAACTGTTGGTTTAGCTGGTGTACTTGGTGCCACAGGCTTTTCTGCCAGTGGTGCAGCAGCCAGAGCCTCTTTGGTAACTGTAGTAGTTACCTCTGCCGCTACTGATTGGGTGCTTTTAGCTGCCGCCGGCTTGCGCACTGGCGCTTTCTTAGTACCAACCGCTTTTTTTTCGACACTTTCCTGCTCTGCAGAAATAGACTTACGTAATGAAGAAGTTAATTTGCTTGCCATAATATTCACCATAAAAAATCTAACTATTGTTTTACTTATTATTTTCAAACACCAAGGTCATTAATCTAAAAAATACACCACTAACATCAATCACAAATAAGTATATTTTTAAATCATCATAAAAACCTAAAAATCGGATATATCACCATCTAAAAATCTCCGCCGATAAATAGCCTAACCCAATAACTCATGAATTTCCGCGACCAAATTTTTTATTTCCTGTTTTGCCTTGGGATTATCCATATCCAATACGGTTCCACCAAATGCCGCTGCTTGCCGATACGCCGTCCGCTGATAAATATCGGTAGCCATTTTACTAAACTCAAACTCTTCAATTAAACTCAGGGCTTCCTTGGAAATGCTGGCATTGCTCTGACACATATTTGCCACCAAACGCGCCTGCAGCTTTTCGTTGATGTCACTGACATTGGTAATTAATTTTTGAATCGCCACCGCCGCCCATAAATCGGTTGGACTCGGTACCACCGGAATTAACGCCAAATCGGCAACCAATAACGCCGATGCGGTAAAACTGCTATCAACAGCAGGTGGGCAATCAATAACGATATAATCATAATCAGCAAGATATTTTTTTATCTCACGATTAACCTTCTCGGCAACATTGGCCAAACTCATCACCGCGGCGGGAAAAGGTTTATCATCGGGACTACTTGATGCCCAGCGCATTGCGCTTCCCTGTGGATCACCGTCGATTAACAAGACTTTGGCATCATTACCAATAACGCCAGCCAAATTCATTGCCAGTGTCGTTTTTCCACAGCCACCTTTTTGATTGGTTAATATTACAACCTTTGCTGCCATTAATTTTCCCTAAAATAATTCCATAAATCGGTTACCAAGCAATATGTTATCACACTATTAAATTCATAAAAATAAAATAGCGCCTAATTTAAATAAAAAATCAGAGAATCTTCTCTGATTATAGTTGATTTTTAACTAATTCAATAACTTGATACGGTTTCAATTGACTGGTATTAATGGTGATGTCACTTACCGCCTCATAAAGATCCTTACGACTTTCATAAAGATCATTTATTTTTTTATGTAAATCCTGATTTGCCAATAATGGGCGCTTATTTGGTGATTTAGCCAGACGCTTGACAATAACATCCAAATCAGCAGTCAATTGTAATACCAATCCCGCAACTTTAATAATCGCCTGCCGGTTTTCATTACGAATCACACAACCACCACCCAAAGACAGCACATAATTGTCATAAGTTGCTAAGACTTGCAGTAGCGCTTCGGTTTCGCGACCACGAAAACCTTCTTCACCCTCAAGTTCAAAAATTGTCGGAATATCCACACCACAAGAAACTTCAATAAATTTATCCAAATCAATAAATTGCTTCTTTAATTTCTCGGCCAGATGCTTACCGATTGTCGTTTTACCAACCCCGGTTATTCCTACAATAATAATATTTTTAACCATTGTCATTATCCAAACTATTAGCAATAATCCGCGGAGTTATAAAAATCAACAACTCTTTCTTATTATTGGTGATCATCTGTGCTTTAAATAACCACCCCAAGACCGGAATATCCCCCAATCCAGGAATTTGTTGCTGTACCTTGGTTTGCTGATCAACATAAATTCCACCGATCAAAATTGTTGAACCATCCTTGACCCGAACCTGAGTATTAACACTATTGGTATCAATTGACGGTGTTCCTTGTACCTCTAGCTTAGTATTCGGAGTATCTTTCTGAACTTTAACATTCAACAGAATATAGCCATCATCGGTAATTTGCGGCGTAACATTTAATGATAAGGTTGCATTAACAAATGCCACGTTAGTATTTCCGGCACTGGATGCTTGTTGATAAGGTATTTGCACCCCTTGCTGAATATTGGCTGTTTGATAATTAGCAGTCATAACTTTGGGACTAGAAATTGTCCGTCCTTCACTTTGCAATTCTAGGGCATCGACTTCCAAGCCAATTAAGGTATTGCTATTTGGTGCAAAAATACCAGCCAAAGTCGCACCATTAGAAATACCGAAATTTTGATTAACATAGGTTGACGGTGATGCTGAAATTGAATTAATCCCAGCTTGATTGATGGTAACCCCATTTTCTAAAGTATTGGCAAAAGTAAAACTACCTCCGACACCAGCAAGGAGTAAGCGAGTGCCCAAATCTTTTTCAAAATCACTATTGGCTTCGACAATTCTAGCTTCAATTAACACTTGCTTGACTGGTATATCAATTTTCTTAATCAAATCTTTAATCGCATTTAAGCGCGATGGCGTATCATTGACAATCAAGGTGTTAGTACGAGTATCAATCAAAATGCTGCCACGTGAAGATAACAAACTAGCATTAGTGTTACCACCGTAAGTTAAAGCCCCGGCTTGCGAAGTTGGATTGCCACCAGTCGCAGATGAAAAACTACCGCTAGTTGTACCTTTCTGCTGAACCATTGACTGAATAGTTGCGGCCTGAGCATATTTCAAACGAATGGTTGCTGTATCTAACGGCTCAACTGCTTCTTGTGATTTATCACTGTCTTGCTGTAGTTTACTTAATGCGACTAGCTCGGATACCGGTGCTACACGAATAACATTGCCATCGCGCTTCATTCCTAGACCTTTAGAATTAAGAATTATTTGCAATGCCTGATCCCATGGAACATTATTCAGTTTCAATGACATTGTTCCGGTTACGCTATCACTGACCAAAATATTATAGCCGCTAAAATCAGCCAATAATTGCAGCAACGCCCGCACATCAATATTTTGAAAATTAAATGATACCCGATTGGTTTTGGCATCAGCATTTAAATTAGGGATGGTCGTTGTTCCATCATCGCTGGCTTTACGGATATTAATAATCAATTTATTCTGCAATTGATATAATGCATAACTCCAAACACCGCGATTTACCACATTAATAATTAATTGATTATT
This sequence comes from Pseudomonadota bacterium, assembly GCA_052033675.1. Lineage (GTDB taxonomy): Bacteria > Pseudomonadota > Gammaproteobacteria > Burkholderiales > UBA11063 > Aquella. The sequence goes on along the minus strand of JBPOJK010000211.1, from coordinate 90 downwards.
TGAACTTTTAGTATCAACATATTTTATTGGAGTATCGAAATCAGTTACATCCAGGCGTTTTAGCAACTCCTGTTTATAACCAACCCCATT
>JBPOJK010000198.1:0-2914 GCA_052033675.1 Pseudomonadota bacterium | reverse complement strand
CCACGTGACCCAACCAGTTGTTGACTGCGCTGTGCTTGCCTGCGGTAGTCTGGACGACTATCATCATCTGATTGGGTCACGTGCCTCGCGTGGGCTTGGCACTTTGACGGCGGCTCTCGCAAGCGCTATGCCAATTGTGGGCAATTGTCTTCGCTCTCAACTTCTGGGGAAGTTTCGTTGCTTCGTGGTCGTCACAACTTTGCGGTGGGCAAAGGTTGTTCCTCGTGCGCTCAATCTGGGGATTTCGCTTACCAGAACCGCGGCGGCTACTTCTGGGGAAGTATCCTTGCTCTCGCAGCTAGGGCTGCTCATTCTGCCATACTACGCGCATAAATCCGGCGCTGGACGCTTGGATTTCGCTTGTTGGGTTCTGCTTGAATCTGGCTCGCGGTTTTTCTATTTTTTTGTTTTCCTGTTTTTTATTCTTTTCTCATCTTTTGTTTTAGGAGTTTTTTATGGAAAGTCTTAATTTACAGCTGCTGGATGGCTTATATCGGTTATTAACCAGTAAGCCGATTGATTTCATTATTCAGCATACCATGCTTATTGGATTGATTACCGGAGTATTAGCAGTGATTCCGTTTGTGATCAAACAAATTCCACATCTGGTGATTCTGGGGGTGGTTTTGCTGGTGTTTATCTATGTGATAGATTCTCAGGATGTTGCTATTCGCGATGCCTTATATTCCGGCAAGCTGTTTTTAGCGGTTAGGATCGCTGGAGACTATATTATCGGCTGTGTTTATGGATTTGCGGTTGCCAATTTAATTCAACGTTTACGGGGAGAACATGATCATGTTACAAAATAATCAGCTTTTGGAACATTCGATTGTTTCAATCTACATTATGGAAAATATCTGGTATTTTGTCTTTGCTGGGTTACTTTCCTATAATCTGCCATCAGTGTTTAAACTCAAGCAGGAATCCGGTTATCTAATTCGTGCTGGAATAATGGTGTTAATGAGCATGGCAATAGTTCCTATTGCCATGCTGCTGCCGACTGATTTTAAAATGGGCAGCAAATTGTTGGTATGGGGATTGTGTTTTATTGGTGGAGTAGTCTTTGCCACTTATGGAGCCAGAAAATTGAAATCACGGTTTAGTTCATTCTTTAGTCGGTTTACAGTTAAAAACAGTGTTCGCCGGGGTTCTAAAACTGATATTCGTTATATGGCTAAGGAATTACCAGCTATTTCTGAATATAATCCATTAAAGTACATTAATTTGAAGAAAGGCATTTTTGTTGGGTTGGATGAGCAAGTAAGACCAATTTACCTAAAGGATATGGATGACTGGTATAAAAAGCATTTCCTGATAGTTGGCGCTTCTCGGAGTGGTAAGGGGGTAGCCATGCAATATTTAGGGATTCAATCGTTAATGTTGGGTGAAACGGTAGTATTTTTGGATCCTAAAGGTGATAAGTATTTACCGCATATCTTTAAGGCAGAATGTGATAGTTTGGGTGTGCCCTATTCGTTTATTGATTTAACTCATGATATCGGACAAATCAATCTGATTGCTGATTTTAATCCGCGGGATTTAAAGAATTGTTTGGTTGAGTCATTCTCATTACGGGAGATGGGTTCGGAATCGGATGTTTATCGCAAGAATGAGCAGGAGTTTTTAGAGAACTTTGCGGCTTTTGCATGTGAGCAGAATAGTTCTGTCGCCAATGGCGACAGAACTGCTGGGATGGGAAATAAATCACTGGATGAAATTTGCAGAGATTATGAGATTGAGCGTTATGCCGATAAGTTCAAATCTTCAGTTTCGGATTTAAACAAGTTAATCAAGGTTGCTTCAATTAATGCTGCTGCTGGTAGATCGTTATCTGAGCTATTTAATGGTGGCGGCTGTATTTACATCGTTGGGGATTTACTTGATGAAACCATGAAGAAAATCCAGCGTTTTATCTTTTGCCGGATTATCCAGTTAGCACGTAATCATGCCAATTTAGTTGAGGGGGTGGGTAGCAGTGTTAACAATAATAGGATGGTCAACCGTAATCTGGTAGTTGGAGAAAGCCAAGAAAAAAGTATAACCGTGTTTGCGGATGAATTAGTGGCACATATTTCCCGCTTTGTGGCAGAAAGTTATACCGTTAGCTTAGGCTGGAACTTGAAGATTGTCAGTGCAATTCAGGATTTAAAATTATTGCGTGGTGCCCCGGCAGACTTAGACCCTGAGTTTCTCAAAGGTGCGGTATTTGGTAATTCACAAAATAAGCTGTTTTATCGGGCTGATGATATTGATACCGCCGATTTCCTCTCGGATATGACTGGCAGAATCCAGATTGAAGAAGAACAAAAATCAGTTACCCGCAATAGCTTGAATTCCGAGCAATTGGATAATCAGACGCGTTTAATACAATCCGAGCGTAATTACTTTGACAGGAATATGATTTTAAATCTCAAACAGTTTGAAGCTATATTTTGTGCTTCATTACCTTATCGCAGCACCATTGCAGCCTATTGCAAGACCAGTCCGGTTATGGTTAAGAATGGGGTTAATGGCAAGGTGATAATTGAGGCAAGTCATCAAAGCAATTATAGGCAGGATTTAGTCAGCAGAACTGGATCAAAAGATGATGCTAATAAATGGCAGCAGATGCGTAAAGCAAATACAGAAAATCACAGTAACAATAATTTTAAAGGAATAACTCATAATGAACAATCAGGAAATAACACCAGTTCAGACAGTAGCAACCAGCAAAAAGGCGGCACCGGCAAATCTGATTATCTGTTCTAGATTACCGCATGCCGAAAAAATGGCAATCTTTAATCAGCGGATTAATAAAGTTTTGAGATTTCTGATTGAAGAAAATTACTCTAGTCTTGAGAATATAGCACTCTTGCTAAATGTTCCCAAGCAAACGGCTATCCGCCTAACTAAGCATTTATGTGAGAAAAACTAT
>JBPOJK010000068.1:0-11262 GCA_052033675.1 Pseudomonadota bacterium | reverse complement strand
CAACGGCAGATGCACAAGCTAATAACTTTGTGCCAAGTGAAATCGAGGCGAACTGGGTGGATGAAGATAGTCCGGCTCCTGATGGACAAAATGAGAATCTTGCCGGGGATACTGTTTATGCTTCGATTATTCCTCCAGCTCCAACCAAATTCTGGACATTGATCACAGGCGGTGCTGATCAACCAGCCCATGTACGTGATGTCTATGGCTCACCAACACCACAAAGTATAGTTGTATCTGCAGATGATGCTCCTACTGATTACAACAAGTATTTATGGGTTTATGTAAATGGAATTTGGTCACAACTATGTAATGGTGAAAATGGAACGCCAAGTTCTGGACAAGTTCTATTTGATACTTCACCAACGCCGACCGATATCCTTTGGTCTACAGATAATAGTGAATTGTGGAGTTATAAAGATGGCGTTTGGTCTAAGTTGTTAAATGCCGAAGCTACCGCAAATACTCCAGCTGGAGCGAGTTTTGGTGGAGTTGTGGGTAATTCTAACTCATCTTTTATTGTGGGCACAGATTCTACAGGCAGCCAATTATGGATGTATAATAACAAAATTTGGACTAAATTAACTGGAGGCGTTAACCAGCCTGCAAACGCCTATATGCTGTCCAAGGACGCTGCACAACCAAATGCTATTACAGTCTATGATAATACCGGTAATATTTGGTTTTATAATGGCACAAGTTGGAATAAAATTGGTAATGGTACAACTCCGCCAAATCCTTATGCTAGCACTATGGGGGGTACATTCTATGGAGATTCCACTAGTACTTCTATTTTATTTACCCCAGGACCAAATGCCAATAATGATTTATGGGTTTATAATGGCAGCTCGTGGGCACAAGTTAGTGGTGCAACATTAACTGGAACACCTGTAGATGTTGGAGCAATTTTTGGAACGCCCCAAAATGATAATATGATTATTCGTAATAATCATGATGCAGGACCATCTAACTACGATAATTATTCGGTTTGGATTTTTTCTGGTGCGGCATGGACAAATATGACTACAGGTAATGGTAGCACATCTCCACAATATGGTTGGATGGTCTATGGAACTAATGCGACTCCATCGCAATTTTTTATGTCTGATTTACAGGACTCTACCAATGCAAACTTATGGGAAAGGTATGATAATACCTGGAGCAAAAAAACTGGTAGCGGAAGCGGACCAACCAGCGTTAGTTTTGTGGGAGGGAATCCTACACATGATTCATTTGTAATGATGGATGGTACCCTTATTGGTAATTACAATACTCAAATTTGGACATATGTAAATGGTTCATGGGCAAACATTACTGGTCACGCAGATGAACCAGCTGGTGTTGATAATTTATATGGTCTGGTTAATCCTGACTCTATTGTTGCTACTCATAAAGTCGGAAAAATGGAAGGTAGTGACTTATGGATTGGTAAACGATAGAGATACATAGTACATGGCTCATTACCCCAGTTTTCCAACTGGGGTAATTTATTCGTATATAAAATCATCAATGCGCAGGATAAGGAGCAAAACTTACAGTTTAGATCTTGATAAGCCGATATAGTATTTAGTCGCAATTTTGAGTAAGTATTTAACAAATTTATCTTTGTGCCATAAATCATTAAAACATTTGTGCTTCAAGAATTAATACCAGCTAAAATCAAACGACAAAACGTTTTCTTTTTTGACACCATTTCTTCTAATGATAAATCCCGAAATAATACCTCAACCAAAATATAGCCATGAATAATTTCACACAATTGATTAATATCCAAATCTGCTGGTAATTGTTTAGCTTCGATGTATGGACTTAACCGCTGCCGGATGATTTTCAGCCGCTGCTGCAAATATTCTTGGTGTTCCGTGGCAAAACTATTGTGAAAACTAACATTAAACCGCTGAAATAAAAATATCTTGTGTAAATCCTTACGCTCGGTAAAATTATTAATAAACCAATTAACTAACAGATTAATTTCTTCTTCCAGCGAGGCTGAGGACGGTAATTGCAACAACGATTCCATATTACCGCTAAACCATTCGACTACCAGTATTTTGAACAAATTTTGCTTATCATTGTAATATTTAAAAATCAATCCGACCGAACAGCCTGCCAATTCAGCAATATCACGGCTGGTCGCACCTTCAAAACCTTTTTGAGCGAAAATGATTCGCGCCGCATCCAGAATCTTTTGTTTGCTGGAATTACTATTTTGTTCTTTTTTTGAAACACGTTTAACTAGCATTATAATTCATCCTTAATTCTCTAAGAGCTTGTTTGCTAAGTCTAATGTAAGCGAGAAACCATGATAAATGAAATAAAAAATTATTAAATCCGAGGCGAATAGTTATTCTATTTAACGAGGATTTAATAAGCTTTTTAGCCATTTGGTCATATTTCTTAGCTCATTGGGACTTAGCAAATAAGCTCTAAGTTATTGCTTATAAATAAAATTTAACGACTCGGTATAATATTTAAAGTTTCGCGATTTCGCTTCAACAATAAGCACTAAAATACTCATTAAGATTAAAACAATTGAAATATTATACAAAAGCCACCAATGAAAGGGGTGATTTGTTGCCCCAAAATGATAAAAAACTGTTGCCAGCGATAATATCAACAGCAAAATAAATCCACTGATAATAGTATGCCCCCAATTATATGAAATTGATAAAGCACTTAAGCGCACGCTATCCGGATAACAGGAAAATGCCACTTGCATATTTAATACCGCTGTTCCGCCAGAAATTATCCCAACTATCAATAGACTGCTGCCAATGTGAAAATTATGACTAACCGCAAATACAAAACCGATCAGTGCTAAAATCGCGGCAATTATAAAATAACGTAAAACTATCCGTGAATAACTAATTTGTACCCAATGAAAAATTACAAAGGAGCTAAATAAACTACCCACTGCAGAATAAAGCATCAAATGCCCCACATAGATATGATTGGAATTTGAGCGACTATAAAATACCAGCGGAATCAACAATAGCACCAACCAGCCAAAGCTGGAACGAAAGCCACTCAGCAACGAAGTAAACAACATTTGCCGCGGATAGAGCCGATAAATTAACCAGCTCGGGCGCATATGAACCATTTTTGCCAGAGGTTTTTTTACTTTAAAAATATAGCGAATCAAATAAATTGCAAGGCTTAATCCGACCCCAAACAAAAAAGGAATTCGCCAGCCAAAGGTACGCATTTGTTCGATAGTTAAAAGATGATTGAGCCCATTATTTACCAAAATCGCCACTAAAATTCCAATCTCCGCCCCAGCAATTAGGGCAAAAGCGGCAATTCCACGTTTATTTTTCAGCGCAACATGTAAAAACCCAAATTCCGCCTGCGCTTCGCCACCACGGGCAAACCCTTGCAAGGCGCGGGCAAAGATCAGCACCCACAGTGTAGTAAAATTTTCCCGATTCGGAATTAGCGCAATCATTAAATTGGCGGCAATTATCAATAGCGAGGTCGTGCGGTTTAATAAATACACTCGGTTAATCCGATAATACAATTTAGTATAACAGAACATCCCCAATGGTCGAAACACATACCCAAAAATAAAAACCGCCAGAATAATACAACTGGCAAAATTATGCTCCATCGAGCTTGCCAGCAAATTTTGCGCGAAATAAACCGCCATAAAGCCAAACATAATAAAATCGTAATACTCGTGCATACAGCCAAGTGAAGAAAGCAACACAATCTTGAGCTGGGTAGCACTCAAATTAGCTTTTAGGACGGTATTAATTTCACGAAATATCATGTTGATTACGCCTGATTATTTGGTGGGGGCTTTATCATAATTATAGCCGCCACCCAGGTCCTGATAGAGATTAACCAAAGTTGTCATTTGAGCAAGCTTAATTTGATTAAGCGCAATTGCCGCCTGATCAACATTTAATTTATCGCTAAGCGTATCATTGTAGGAAATAATTCCACGTTTATATAATGCCGCATTAAGCTGATATTTATCGCTGGCGGCTTGGTACGCTTGGTAAATCAGCTGATAGCGCTGATTGGCATCTCGGTGATTTAATAAATCATTATCCACATCATGCAGTGCTTTTCTGACCGTATCAATATAGTTGACATAGGCGATTTTTTTGGCACCGGTCATACTACTGATTTTACCGAAGACTGCCGGATTAACCGACCAATTAAGATAAGCATCCGTAGTTGGCGTATAAATACCATTAGTCCCATTTACGCCGACATCCGACTGTCCGCCAAAATAATCCAGTTGAACATTCGGCAATAATTGTGATGCGGCAACACCAACATTTTGGGTCGCCAGTTTAAACTGGGTTTCTGCCAGCAACACATCAGGACGATTGGCTAAAACCGTCGCGGGTTGGTTGCCAATTTCGGGGAATTGGGTATTAAATTTACCAAAATCGGCATTGCTGATAATCGCACCGGGATTCTGGTTTATCAAATAGCGTAAGGCATTTTGGGCTTTTAAAATATTAGTTTCAATTTGTTGTTGCTGCGCTTGAACCTCCAGAACTCGTTGTTTAAGTGCATCGGTTTGTTGATCGGCGGCAATCCCATCATGATAATCCGATTGTTGAATACTATATAATTGCTGTAAATCACCAATATATTGCTTCAATAATTTCAAGCGCTCGACCTCGGCAATATAGGTAAAATAGCTGTTGGCTACTTGACCGATAAAGGTTAGTTTTGCCGCAGAAATAGCATATTGCTGAGCCTCAACATTAATTTTGGCAGCTTTTTGCTGGGAGAGAGTACTAAAAACATTGAATGCAGAGTAGGCTGGCCATGCACCGTAAAAATAGTTGGGATAGCCAAAGGCTGGATTGCTAGAATATCCGGCATAGAGGTTTATCCCCGGTATCCAGCTTAATTCCACTGATTTTAACTGTCCTTGAGCGACCTCCAAGCTGCCAAAAGCTTTTTGCACTGAATTATTTACCAGCAATCCACTTTCGATTAGCTGATTTAAAACCGGATCATTAAAGCTGCGCCACCACGAAAGATAGGCAATATTACTCTCTGCTGGGATCGGCTGGGTAAAATTTGCCCACCCAGCTGGGGTATCAACTGTTGGTTTAGTATAAGTTGGATTAATCATGGCACAGGCACTCATTAACAATGCAAGACCGCTGATTGCAGTAAGTAATCTCATTTTTTTCATCATAAAAGTCCTTTTAACGGGTCTGATTAAACAACTGCCGCGCTTGTAATCTTAGTAGCGGTAGTTGCGGATTTTGCGGATCATTTTTTTGTAAATACCAGATATAAACAATGCTGCGAAATAAATGGGAAACTCGTTCGGGAAATTTATCGCTAAGAATTCTGCGGTTTTTTTCATAACCGGCATCATTTAGCAATGGTCGCAACTGATTCCACCCCCGCCGCGTTGAACCAATCAACCGAAATAACTCCGCACTGCTAATATGGCGTTGTTCAATATCTCGTTCCGCTACAGCAATCTCATCAATCAACAACTTCTTCTTGGTATGATAATTAAGCGTAGTAAAGTCATTTCGGCCAAACCAGAAATACTCCAATAAAATACAGATGGCAAATACGATAATTGTGCACATTGAGCGATCAATGATATAGTACTGCAATGAAAACGCTGCTGAATTACTCCATTCAATGCCAATATCCGAAAATAAAGTAGTAACAATTACATAGTAGTTATAACGCATACCAAAACAATAGACCATTGCCCAAGCAATTCCAACCATAAAAAAAATCGCCAACCGATAATCAAAATGAATCACATACCACATCAGACTCATGGCGCAGATTCCAATAATGGTTCCAGGGAGACGGAGATAGGCGCGCTTCAATACCGTTCCGGGGTTAAACCCGACGTAAATCATACAGCCGGTAATTACGATCCAGGATGAATGTGGTAAATTAAAACCCTCATCGATTGTTACAAATAGCATATATGCCAAAGTTATCTGCATATAACGTTGGGTATAGATATCTACTTTCTTAAACATAAATAATTCCAGTCAGAAATCAGATAACTTAAGTCCATCGTGATTGGTGGTAGTTTTTCACCTTTTTTGGCTTCAGGCATAACCACATCATCAAGCGATCGATCACCGTCAATTGCCTGTGCCAGCTGACGGCAAACGTCTGCTAATTCAGAGAGTGTACTTGGCGTTTGACCTCCTGAATTCTTAGCACAAACAATCAGGTGTGAATAAATATTAGTAACTCTCAACGCTAGTTTGCGGGCACGAAAACCATGTTCTTTATAGCCAAGACTGACAGTATGCTCATACATCTGAAAAAAATGCATAAAGCTAAGACTATCTACCGTGGATTTTTTTGTAGCGAGTCCCGTAAAATTATCGGCAAACTCATTCAAAGTATACGCAAGGGTTTTTAACCATACCCGGTAAAAATATACTCTGGGGTAGAGATACATTATTATCACTCCAATTGCGGTTGCCAGCAAAAAACTTAGACCATAATTGAGTAAAATTGTAAAATTCCCACCATAGTCGATTCGTAATTGCGTATAAACCACTACCTGCATTAAAGTAATCATACCCAAAATAAATGGATACTTCTTTTTGCACAGCATAAACAATCCAAAAACAATTGCGCCGCTAATAAATACCGTCAACGCGCGATATTGAATGATGGTGCTCAAAATAAATGAATAGAGTGCACACATCAAACAATACACGATTACATTACGGATTCGTAAATCAAAGTTTTTTTCAAGTGCCGTGGTAAAAATTCCGATTATCGGCAGTTGTAGCGCACTACTAAAAACAAAAGGGGTAAAAAAGAAATTCACAAAAAATAATACTACTGTAATGACTACCGCCTGAATTGCGCTCACCTGCATAAAGCCATAAGGATCATAATGATGGATTGCCTTTTTTATTTGCTGAAACATGATATTCTCACTGTCTAGCGGGTATGAATATACACAAAAGCACTGGCACCGGGATTTAATGGATAAGCCGGATCCGGATCTAAAATTTTAATTTGCAGCGGAAAGCGTTGCGGCAGTTTCAACCACTCATTTTCATTTTGCACAACCTGCTGTTGGCTACGTTGTGAGGTTAATTGGCGGTCGCTAACCCACAGGCGGTTGACTACGACACCATGAAAAATTTTGTTAAAATAGTACATCCGCAGAATGATGGTAACTTTATCGCCAGGGCGGGCATAACGCAAATCGGTTTCATTGAAATTCGCTTGCACATACCAATCTTTGGTATTAACAAATGAAAATACTGCCTGATGTTGGAAAATTGGTGCCCCCACCGACAAATACATATTATCGACAATTCCATCGCTACCGGCACGCACCAAAGTTAAATCCAAATTAACCTTGGCATTGTCCATCGTGGCTTTATTGGCGGCAACAATATGTTGTTGCTGTTGTAATTGTTTGTCATCAATTGCAATCTGATTTTTCAACGCTTGAACCTGATCGCTTTGTGCTTTAACATCATAAGCCAAATTTTGAAGATCAAGTTTGGAAATTGAACGCGTTACCGAAGGATCATTTTCCAATTGATACTGATATTGCAATTTTGCCAGCTGTTGAGAACTTGCTGCCAATAACGAAATATTTTTACTGGTTTGCTCTTTGATGACTTCAATATTGGCTTGGGAAGCCTGATAATCGGCCTGAGCTTTTTGATAAGCTAATTTATAGGGGGTATCAAACACTTTAAATAGCGGCGTACCTTTTTTTACTTCCTGTCCGTTTTGCACATAGATATCCTGAATATAGCCAGCAACATCAGCGGCTACCGGTTGAGAATTAGTGACGACAAAAGCATCATCGGTAAACGGAATCAAATATGAAAATAAATGAATCAGTCCAGCCACAATTGCCAGTATTATGATTATAGTCGGGATATTAAATTTATCCTTGGCAAAGCTGAAAATCCGCATTATGCCAGCTCCTTTCTAAAAATTATTGTTGTTAATTAACTGATGTTACGCACTATGTTTATTTCAGAGCTTGATTTGTGTTCTCCGTTCAAATGTTACGAAAATAAGAGCCCGCATCGCGCTGGAGCGAGTCTTAACAAAGTGAAAATATGTTTTCTCAATATTTTGTGATTACGTAGAACTATTTTGTGAAAAACGCTGTTCACAAAATCGCGTTCTTTACGTAAACAAACTCTAATCATCTCCACAATTCACTCAAACACAAAACAAGCTCTGAAAACATTATGTATTGCGTAACATCAGTCATTAATATGTCCAGTTGACAATTAAGCGCGGCTGCCAAAAACTACCGCCGGCATTTTGCGAAGTATCAATATAAACCACCCGCGTCCAAATGTTGAGATTGGTTTTGGGCACCGTGTACTGCAATGCGGCATCATACTCGGTCTGGACACCGGGCTGCCAAGCAGCCACCTGATTGACATAAAATTGCGAAAAAGCCAAACTGGCTTTGAGACTATTATCCAAAAAATGCATGGTATCTTTGATTAGATAAGCACTTCCGGAACCTAATTCGGCGATACTCGATAGCGCTGGCGTGGTATATAGCGGATCAGTTTCGAGTCCATAGGTATAAGGAGTAATAATTGCACCATTAAGCAGTGATCCCGGGGTACCAAAAACATTGTTATAGGCAAATAAAATGGTATTATTCCCAGTATTAATTGCCCATTCGGTACCAACCGCATTACCGGCAACACCGGGGGTTTGGGCCGTTTGGCCTTGAATATTCTGATAGGTTGAAGAAGTAAAAACATCACCACTCGAAGTTTGATTTAAAAGCTGAATACCAAAATCCATGCTGACATTTTTACTAATACTTTGGTGATAGTGGTTATCAAAATACCACATATCTGCCTGACCGATAAAATTATAATACCACAGATTGAAATTATAATTATTGGTTGGATTCCAAGTAGCACCAACGCCAGTTGCACCGGGAGTTTGGGCAAGCCCCTGATAATCTCCCGAGGTATTATACAAAGTTTCGTAATTAAACCAGTTATTGGGATATTGCTGGTAGGTAAATGCCCGAAAACCGGTTAACAACAAATTTTTATTCACTTGAATATTTGCCTGCACCGCTTGGAAGGGCGCATTACTATTGGCATAAGTTGCACCCGGATAATTACTGATCGAATTAACCCATGGATTAGTCAAAATGACATTACCACCGGTTAGCTCAAAAATATCTTTGTATTGCCAGTCTAAGTAAGCCTGTGATGGAATCAGTAATCCAGTTGTGGCATAAGTATTTGGTTGTCCAATTTGCTGAGCAGTTGCCGAACCACTTAACGTTCCACCGAGAGCCAATCCACCCCAGCGCTCAGTTTGCCCCCACACTTCACCAGTTTCAGAGAATACCGAATAATTTTGCGAATCAACCCGCACACTTGCCGAATTTACCGAGCTAACCCCAATATGGAAAGTTCCGTTTGGTCCCGCCGCAACTGAGCTAGTTCCCATATTGTATGCGATGGGATCTTGAAGGTAATTGTATGGCGAAATATAGGCATTTTTTAGCCGATCAATTTCAGCTTCCTCAGCCGCAACCGCCGCATCATTTTCCGGTGCTTCTACCGGAGGGGTTTTAGGGCGCGGATGAACTTTCTCGTGGGAATACTGGTTATTTGGACTCCCCAATACGTCACGTTCAACCGCTGGTGAACTCTCTGCCGGATTGTTTATAATCGTAGGAGTTTCCACCGCATACCCAACCAGCGGAACAGTTAGGCAAAATCCACAAATCCATAGGTTTTTTGTGGATTTTATTTTTCTTTTCATTACATATCTCCCATGATAATTATCTTACTTTTCTCCATTCAGTAACTCATTACCAGCCCAGTTTTATTTGCCGACCATTATTAGTGAGTGAGCGTTCAATTATAACATATCTATCAGATATAATTCCAATCAATATTTCTAACCAGGCGAGAATTTCCAGAATAATATTCTGTTTTTGCTAATAACTTGCCATTCCCCCAGTTCGCAAAGAAATACTCAAAGTATTTTAATGGTGGACTTTTAAAACTAAAGAGCATATTTCACATATTATTCATCACCACAACCAGGCTAATTGTTGCAAAAATCCACAAACAACAACAATCACAACATCTTGATTATATTCAATTTAATATCAAATAAGAATTTTACGCACATAATCGCGGGCGAAACAGTGATAAAAATATAGCCCTTGGTAATTTTAGTGCTATAATGCTAGAACATTGTTTGTTACTATTTATTTTATGAATATTTTCAGGGGAAACTGACGATTTAGATTTAATATAACAATATCGGTTTTAAAACAATCATGAACACCCAAAATTTAAACTTAGAGCAGGTCATAGAATTTATTCAATTCAGCAAGAGCGATTCCCTGCACCAGCTCTGTGATGCTAATCTTCAGTTTCGCTTTGTTGGCGAGCGAATGGCAAATAAGTTCGGTTACACTGCCGCTGAAATCTTATATAAAAATCTTAGCCAACTGGATACTCCGGTGAACCATTTGTGTTCACAATATCGTGATATGCACCTTCCACTGCTAGAAAAAACTCAAACATCGCTTAATTACCTTACTATAATTCCGGAACATAACTATAGTGTAATTCAAAATCATGTACTCCCACTGATTTTTAACAATGTCTTTGCTGGCTTATATATAAAATCCAAAGAAATCAACTCGCTTGGCTCATATATGCTAATAAAAGAATTTATAGGAAATCATAGTGACCGCAAGGCTAGAATAATTGATTTAAACAAAACACCTGACCATAAAAATTTATCAGAAAAAGAAGAGCTAATTTTGTATTTGATTATTTTTGGTAAATTTGACAAGGAAATTGCCGAAATTTTGAGTAAAATATACGGCTGCGAAATATCGCGGGATGCCATCACTAAATGTGTTACCCGCCGACTATACCCTGAATTTGAAGTAATTAGCCGTAGCGAACTGATCATGGCATCCTATGCTAAAGGCATATGGAATCATATTCCAAAACTATTAATCCAATATAATAACTTTTTATAGCTAAAACTAAGTGGCTTTGTGCAGTGTGTATTCTCATAGCACACCTTGAACTTCAAAAGAAATACACCTGATTAACTAGTTGGTCCATTACCGGACAACTAGTTAAATAACCCCCAAAAATTGACACGATGTCTATATCGTACACATTATTTGATAATTTCATCATAAAATGGATTAATCAATGTTGTTTGAGTGGATCTCATCAGATTGTCGCCACCTTTATAATGACTTCTATTTATTGCAATTAAATAACACTTATC
>JBPOJK010000075.1:0-3989 GCA_052033675.1 Pseudomonadota bacterium | reverse complement strand
AAAGTTATTGCGAGGGCAAATACCAAGGCATAAAGCACAAAGACCAGCAGATTGATCTGTCCGATAAAAAACAGATAGCACAGCGCTACTACCCCAATTGAAATAAAATCGGTAAATTGATTCGGCTGTCCGATATTACCAAATATATTCGAACCATCACCAGGATTGTCCGGGGATACCAAAATATATTGCGCCAAGCCGCTGGCTTTACCGGAATATTGCAAATAGGCAATTACCGCTTGTAACGTTGCCGAAATCACCAACGTCCAGCATAATGTCAACATTACCGTGTCACGGGATTTATCATCGCCATCAATCATGGTAGTTACGCCGATTGCCACTAAACCAAGAATAAAAAACAATAAAGCGACGTAGTAATTGTTACCTGGAAAATAAGTTTTCACCACCAGTGGCTGAATCAGCATAAATAACGCAAATAAGAATGAAGCAATCGCGATTGGCGAAAATTTTATCTCTTTGCGCGCCCACACGGCAACCAAAAACAACAGCACTCCAGCGATTAAGCTGGTGGATTCCGAATAGAATTTCGATACCGGAAAATAAGCATAAGGAATTGCAAACGGCACAATCGTAATCACCGCCAGCAACAACCCAAATATTATCATTGCGGGTTTATTCTTCAACACTGCACAAACTCCTAAAATTACACTTTAATAAACATAAAAACATAACACACTTACTCGAAGGACCTGGTTTTTGAGCTAGGGATTAAACCTACAACAAACACTACAAGATACAAACACGATGAGTAATTAGCTGCGCCAGAATGAATACCACGGCATATCTTTAAACTGCCACGGCGACTTAACATACAGGCTTTTTGGAAAATTAAGATTTAACACCTGTTGGGTTTGCTGGCTTTGGGTTAACTCACCCAATTCGCGATAAGCAACCACCTGTAACGCCAAGGCCTCTTCGACATACTCAGTATTGGGATAATTCTTGATTAGTGCTTGCGACCGCCCAATAGCTGCCAAATAAGCCTTGATCTGCATATAATACCGCGCACGGAATAATTCGCCACGCGCCAATGCATTAACCAGATAATTCATTTTTTGCTTGGCATCGGGTGCATATTTGGAATTCGGGAATTTCGTCACCAACTCACTAAAAGCATTATAAGCATCTTTCAAGCCTTTGGGATCACGCTCACTCAAATCTTGCTTACTGAATTGTGCCATTAGACCATTATCATTGTAATAATTAATATACCCTTTGAGATACAAGGCATAATCCATATTACTATTGGTTGGATAGGTACGAATAAACAAATCAATCTCGGGAATAGCTAATTCGGGAGTATCGCTATTATAATAAGCATACGCTAAATCCAGCATCCCTTGTTGAGCGTATTTACCATAAGGATAAGTTGCTTCCAATACTTCGTAAAGTTTGATCGCCTTACTCCAACTATGCTTACCAAGCTGGTAACTGGCTTCATTATAGAGTTTCTCGACTGACCAGCCCTTGGTTTCTTCGCGTATCGGATCGAGGTTATCGGAAGAACAACCAACAATGATTAATGATACAATAAGGGCTGTTAAAAATTTTAAATATGAACGTGACAATATGAATTTACCCATTTCATCTGATTTAAAAATAACTATTTCAGATAATCTTGATGTCGAAAATGTGATTTTCACAATTCCGGCAGATTATTACGGCATGCGTCTAGACGCAGTATTAGCCGAGATTATAACAGATTTGTCCCGCAATAAATTGACAAATTGGCTCAAAGATGGATATATCCTGATTGATAAAAAAATCACCAAACCCAAAGAAAAAATCAAAGGCGGTGAAGAGGTTGTAATTACCATTCCCTTTGACGAAGAAGCCCAGGCTTATACTCCGGAAAATATTCCGTTAAATATTATTTATGCTGATGAGGAAGTTATCGTCATCAATAAACCCGCCGGATTGACCGTACATCCCGGCGCCGGCAACTGGAATGGTACCCTGTTAAATGCCATACTCTATCACTATCCAGAGACTGCGCATATTCCACGAGCAGGAATCGTCCACCGCTTGGATAAAGACACTAGCGGATTAATGGTGGTTGCGCGTACTTTGGGTGCCCAATTAAGTTTGGTTGAGCAATTACAGTCGCGAACTGTTAGCCGGATCTACCGCGCCTTTGTTGAAGGTAATACCTACAAAGAAGGCATCGTTAATAAAAATATCGGGCGCGACCCGCATAATCGCATTAAAATGACTTCATTGCAGCATGGCGGCAAACCCGCCATTACCCGTTACCGGCTGCTAAAACAATTTGATAAAATTGCTTACATTGAGTGCAAACTCGAAACCGGGCGCACACATCAAATTCGGGTACATATGCGTGACATTGGCCACCCTTTAATTGGTGATCCGGTATATGGTACCAAAAAAAATAACTATGCCCCGGAAGTAGTTGATGCCATTGACAACCTCAATCGCCAAGCACTTCATGCGATTAAACTATCTTTTGTCCATCCTAAAACCGGTGAAGTGTTAAATTTCAAAAGCAAAATGGCCGATGATATGAAGAATTTGTTAGCCGCGTTAAGTTATAGTCAAAATAATCAGCTCGACGATGAAGAATGGGATGATGACGATGACGATGGATGGGAAATTATTTATGCCTATGACAAAGAATAATTTTACATATTTACAGGCACCTTGGGCTGCACCAAGTAATATTCATACCCGGATTACGACCAGCAAAAATGGTTGTAACCCGGCATTACATACTGGGAAAAATCGCGAACGGGTCTTAGCTCATCGGCAGCAGATTCGCCAAACTTTGCCGGCACAACCATTATGGCTCAATCAAACCCACAGTACCACGGTAATCAATTGGGATAATACCGCCACAAGCGATGCTCCATTAGATGCCGATGCCGCAATCACCACGCAGTCTGGTAAAGTTTGCGTGGTGATGACTGCCGACTGCCTGCCAATTTTGCTGACCAATCATCATGGCGATTTTGTTGCTGCGATTCATGCTGGCTGGCGTGGACTTAATGCTGGGATAATAACCAACACCCTAGATCAGTTACGACAATTTGCCACGGATAAAATATTGGCGTTTATTGGACCTGCTATTAACCAAGAGTGTTTTGAAGTTGGTAATGAAGTTCGTGAAAGTTTTATGGCACAAGATAATAGTTGCCAACAATTTTTTATTCCTGCGGGAAACCCCGACAAATGGTTAGCTGATTTACGAGGTATTGCCGCACACTGGCTGCTTGCCGCGGGGCTAAGCCCTAAAAACATCAGCAATCCGCCAATTTGTACCAAATGTACTCCAGAATGGTTTTATTCTTATCGTGCCGACCCTACCAGTGGGCGAATTGCCACCATGATCTGGAAAGATTAAGAATGGAGCTAACCTCATGACAACAAGACGGTTCACAGCTTTTGCCAACACGCATTCTCCCACCGAGCACGAGTTAGCACAAGCTAAGATTCTGTGGGATTATCACTGTATCGGGCAACTAATTGCGCCTAGCAACCAAAAACGTTTGATTCTGGGATTAGGCAGCTATGATCCACGAGTTGCCGAATACTGTGCCCAGTTATACCTTAATGGCATGGGCGAGCAGATTCTTTTTTCGGGTCATTCCGGCAATTGGACCAGTGGCAAATCCGCTGCTACCGAAGCCGAAATTTTTACTTCCATCGCGATTTATTACGGAGTCCCGGAGAATAAAATCTGGCAGGAAAACCAATCCACTAATCTTGGCGAAAATATTCAATTTAGCCGTCAGCTTTTAAATACATATCATTACAAGCCAGAAGAAATTATTCTGGTAACCAAACCCAATACCACCCGCCGCGCCTATGCCGCTTATATGAAATACTGGCCGGAGATGCCGGTAATTTTGAGCGCACCACCAATAGAAATAAATGATCGAATAAGCGGGCAAACCATCAGCGATTTAATCAATGAGCTGGTTGGCGACAGCGAACGGATAATAACTTATCCT
>JBPOJK010000105.1:0-1999 GCA_052033675.1 Pseudomonadota bacterium | reverse complement strand
CTGTTCAATCAAGTTTAATGGAATATAACGTCCCTACATTTGCGTAGCGGATTACATTATCAATCAAGACCTGCTCTATACGACGACGATCGCAATATACTTGGAGTGATGGCAAGTTCAAGACGTTGAGCAGAAATATTTTAAAAATCTAAAGGCCCCCTATTATCCACAATACTATCTAAGATAACTTTAACTAGAAATCGATATCCAATTTTTAAGTATTGAAACTTAAAAAGTAAAGTCTATAGATTAGTCGCCTAAGTCTCAGATTAGAGCTAACTTATTTAAGCACCAACATTTATAGTATTAAACTTTCAATGAGAAAATAACAGTTGATCTATCTATGTTCACACTCTCGATTACTCCAAGATTTTATGAAACTGATGCCTTTGGGCATATCAATAATACTGTAATTACAGGCTGGTTTGAGACTGCACGTGAGCCTATTTTTCGTATCTTTAATCCAAATATGGAAATTAAAAATCTCCCTTTAATTCTCGCTCGCGTTGAAGTCGACTTTGTTGCCCAAATCTATTACGGCGCAACGATTGAAATCAAGACATGGATTGAACGCATTGGAAATTCATCATTTGTTGTTGCACATGAAGCTTGGCAAAATGACCACTGTGTTGCGCGTGGCAAAGCTATTCAAGTCTATTTTGATTTCAGCACACAAAAATCAAGCTCGATTCCAGATCAATTCCGCGTACAGTTACAGCAGTACTTGGTTGCACAATAAGCTCAATATTCGAGCAACCGCAAATGAAGTCTTTATTTGCAGTTGCTTAGATTTACTCAGCCAAATTTTCGAGAGAATTCGAGGTTAGCCAAAGCATAAATGACCTAAAACGACGATATTAAAATCAAGTTATTGATCTATCTTTTTATTTTCTTTGCTGAGGAATATATTTTCGAGCATGTCTTTGGTAATGGCGTGCAAATAACCAAATCATAAATTTTTACGATTATTCTGTATATAAAACAAAGCTATCACCACGACAAAAACTGGCTAAGGTTAAATTTAATTGCTTTGCCATTTCAATCGCCATACTGGTCGGCGCAGAGATCGTTGCCAATAGACCAATATTGTATTGCGCACATTTACGAATCAGTTCATAACTTGCTCGACTGGTCATCACCACAAAACCATCAGCAACATTCAATTTTTGTTCAGCCAAATAGCCCAATAATTTATCCAAGGCATTATGACGTCCAACATCTTCAAACAAAGCCACGATTTGCCCTTTCACCACCCACGCCGCAGCATGCGCACCACCTGTTAACTCACTGATTTTTTGTCTGACTTTGAGTTGAGCAATCGCATTCGGAATTTGATTTAGCCAGATCGAAGAGACGCTTGTATTTACGATAGGTAAATTCGCATAGAGTTGTTTTAGGCTTTCCACACCACATAAACCACAGCCTGTTCGCCCAATCATTATTCGCCGATGCTCTTTTAATGCCATAAATGCACGAGATGAGACCGTCATATCCACTTGAATACCGAGTTCAGTCTGACTAATGTCTAGCGAATACAATTCATTTAAGCTATGTAAAATCCCTTCAGACAAACTAAAGCCTTTGGCAAATACTTCAAGGTCTGAAGGCGTTGCCATCATAACTGCATGTGAAATCCCGTTATAGATCAATGCAACAGGATATTCTTGAACAATATAGTCCATCTCATTTTCTGAAATATCCCGATGAAAACGATGCACTTGCACCGTTTCATAGCCTCGAATTTTTGTATCCACACTTTACCTCGTTAGCATTGCCTAATCGAACTTTGAATTTCGAAAGGCTATGTACTACTCACCCTTTCATTGGCATGTTCAGGATCGACTGCAACCGCAAGATTAAAGTGTTCAGGTGCTTGCCCTGCATGCAGAATCACAGGAACACTTTTTGATGCTGGGATTTTGGCATATTTGTCATGACTGCCTAAGGCAACCAATGGATTGGTTTCAGGATAATAAGCTGCCAAACTGCCTTTCGGAAT
>JBPOJK010000164.1:0-3441 GCA_052033675.1 Pseudomonadota bacterium | reverse complement strand
TAGGAATTGAAGTTCACTCAATAAATGATTTCAAAAACTTCAGTGGAGCGCTGAACTGGGTGAAAAAACTTTTAGGCTATTAATAATATCAATTAGCAAATCATAAAAATGTCCATGTTATAATACTGGTCTTAACCATCTAATTTAGAAAACGAGCTTAAATGACAAAACAGAAGAATAGCAATAATTTGGTCTGGCTG
Source organism: Pseudomonadota bacterium (assembly GCA_052033675.1). Classification (GTDB taxonomy): domain Bacteria; phylum Pseudomonadota; class Gammaproteobacteria; order Burkholderiales; family UBA11063; genus Aquella. The sequence goes on along the minus strand of JBPOJK010000164.1, from coordinate 3,241 downwards.
GATATGGAAATGACTGGGTTAGATCCAGTAAATAATGTGGTCTTGGAGGTTGCCGTTGTTGTTACTGATAGTGAATTAAATGTTTTAGCTGAGTCTCCTAGCTATGCCATTATTCAACCGGATGAAGAACTGGCAAAAATGGACAAATGGAATGTTGGCACTCATACTCGTTCCGGATTACTCGAGCGCTTAAAAATAGATGGCGTTGAGTTGGCGTTTGCCGAAGCAGAAATATTAAAACTGCTTAAAAAATATCTAAATAAAGGGCAATCCCCATTATGTGGCAACACTATTCATCAGGACCGTAAATTTATTGTTCGCTATATGCCAAAATTGGAAGAATTTTTACATTATCGCAATCTTGATGTTAGTACCATAAAAGAACTTTGCCGCCGCTGGTATCCTGAAGTTATTACCGGATTTAGCAAGCATAATAAACATGAGGCATTAGCGGATATCCATGAGTCAATAGCCGAACTTAAATATTACCGGGAGAAAATTTTCTTAAGTCCGGAAGTTTTGGCTAAGTCAGATATAAGCAAGCAAGGTTAATTGTTTTCTAGGGGCACATAGGTGTTCCTTTTTTTATAAGGAATTTATTGAATGAAACGTTTTTTGGACTGCCGCGCATCCGATTTGGCAGACATCAGTAAGCGGGATTTATTAGCGGCACTACGAGCGAGTGAGGGGCGGATAATTGTTAGCGAAACTATTGGTGCCGTACAACCATTATTGACAACCATCACTAATGCTGAATTTGCGGCATCACAAGGTGCAGATATTTTGGTATTAAATTTATTTGATGTCAATCAGCCACTAGTTAATGGATTACCCAAAGGCACTCCCGCAGAAGATACTATTCGTGTGTTAAAAAAACTAACTGGGCGGATTGTCGGAATCAATCTTGAACCGGTCGATGCTAATTTTGCGCCACAGGAAGAAGATGAGGTGTGGGGCGGCATTACCTCTGGACGTTTGGGGACAGTTACCAACGCACAAAAAGCCGTTGCTATGGGGGCTAATTTTGTTATCTTGACCGGAAACCCAGGCAATGGAGTTTCGAATTCGGCGATTTGCCATTCATTACGCGAAATCAGTGCGGCAGTTGGGGATAAATTGGTGTTGATTGCCGGTAAAATGCATGCTGCGGGTGTTTTGGGTGAAGCTGCAGAAAATATTTTAACTACCGAGGATATTAAGCAATTTGTTACTGCCGGAGCGGATATTATTTTATTGCCTGCGCCAGGAACTGTTCCGGGAATCAGCGCCGAATATATCCGTGAGTTAGTGGCTAATGCGCATCGGTTGGGAGTGCTGACTATGACGGCAATTGGTACTTCACAGGAAGGCGCTGACGAAAATACTATCCGCCAAATTGCGTTGATGTGTAAAATGTGTGGTACCGATTTACATCATATCGGTGATTCTGGTTATGTCGGAATGGCAATTCCTGAAAATATTTTGGCATACAGTATTGCAATTCGTGGAAGACGCCATACTTATAGCCGCATTGCCGCATCAATCAACCGTTAATTGAAAGGAACGCTATGCTAACTAAATGGGATATTCGCTATTTGAAACTGGCGCGGGAAATTTCTTCATGGTCAAAAGACGGAACCAAAATTGGTGCGGTGGCGATTCGCAATAAACGGGTCTTGGTTACCGGTTATAATGGTTTTCCTGAGAAAATTTCCGATACCCCGGAACGTTACCAAAATCGTGAGCTTAAATATAAATTGGTCATTCATGCCGAGATGAATTGTGTATTGCAAGCGGTGCAACATGGGATTGATTTAACCGGAGCAACTTTTTATATTTATGGTTTGCCGGTTTGTGATAATTGTGCCAAACACATCGTTGCATCAGGGGTGACACGAGTAGTTTGCTGTTATGATCAAAGCAGGCAGCATTCGCCGCAATGGATCGAGGGCGTTAAATTTGTCGATGAATTATTTACTGAAGCTGGTATTGGTTTGGAAATTTATGATTTACCAGAATTATTACAATAAGTGATAAAGTGGTAAACTAGATATTGATTATTTGAAATGTTAAGTGAGGTGTACTTTGCAAGCTAGAATATTATTGATATGGTTGCCAATGGTTGTGCTTTGCTCTTGTAGCTCAGGTGGGACAAGTAACAATAATCAGGTTGTTCCGGATAATGTTGTACCATTGATGGTTGACCGTGGTTATAATGGTTTGGCAAGTAACACTTCGTTTATAACACTAACTGTTTGTATTCCAAACACTAATAACTGTCAGGTATTGGATCATGTATTTGTCGATACCGGTTCAACCGGGCTTCGCATTAATCAGTCGGTACTGAATATTAATTTAAAGTCGATAAATTATAATGAATCAACAATTTACCAATGCATGAAGTTTGGTGAGGGTTACACCTTTGGACCGGCAGTAACTGCAGATGTTCGAATTGGTGGCGAAATTGCTAAAAATATTCCGGTACAAATCTTTAATGATGTTGATCATAGTAATGTTCCGACCGATTGCAGTAATGGCTTACCATTTGCAGATTTAAATAATTTTGGTGCCAAGGCAATCATCGGCGTAAATCCTTATAGTAATCCAAACAATAATTATACTGGAGTTTATCTATGTCAGGAATCACAGTCTTGTAGTAAAGTTGAAAATCCTCGCGAAATTCAGGAACAATTAAATCTTAATCCGGTAGCCGCTATTTCTAAAGACAATAATGGGTTAATAATAAATTTACCACCGGTTAATTTTGCAGAAAGCTCTGCGCTGGTTGGTTATATGATCTTTGGATTAGATACCCAAAGTAATAATCAAGTTAATTCATCGCTGGTTAAAGTATTAGGCAGTCCAAACCCTGATTTTCAGGTTGGGTATTTTCATGCAAATTCAAATAGTTTAAATAATAGTTATGCCATTTTTGATAGTGGGTATCAAACTTATTACTTTTATGATGCAGATATGGCACAATGCACTTTACCAAACCCAGATGGGCATTCTTATTATTGTCCAAATTCATTTCCACAATATTGGAATAGTCGGATAAGTAGTTACAATTCGGCTGACATTACGGGGGAAATAAGTGCTTTAATTATCAATTATGAAGTTACCTCTGGTTTACATGATACGGTAGTGCCGGGACTGGGCGAGGTTGCCAGCCAAGCAGATAATTTGACGATTTATGGACTACCATTTTTCTTTGGAAAAAGAGTATATATCGGCTTGATGGGCGAGTCTGGGAATCAAACCC
>JBPOJK010000091.1:0-3626 GCA_052033675.1 Pseudomonadota bacterium | reverse complement strand
GTTGACATTTATATACGCTGGACTAGCAGTATCACCCGCGGTAGTCGCTGGCGCATTATCCGCATAGGCACTAACAGCCATACTAGCTAATAAGCTAATGAGTAGTTTTTTCATGGATCCTCCAATTGTTGTTGAATTATATATACTTTTCGTCTTTGAGTTCTGGACATTGTCGCATTTCAAAAAAGGTTTTTTTATGTAGTTTAGTCTATACTGCATTGTCATTTTTATCAATACTTCGGGTTCAAAAATCAGATACTTTTACTGCTAACCAGATTCTAATATGAGAGATATGCTTTTGTCTGTAGGACAATTTTCCCACAAGAAAAGCACCACAGCCTACAAAATACAATAATATCAATGTATATCTGCATCTTAACCGACAAGCCAGTGCAAGGGGTGACTAACGTAGGGTATAAGAATTTACACCCAAGGATGTCGTACTTTGTAACAAAAAAGCCCCAGTTATAATTCAGGGGCGCTTTTTAAGTATTGAGTGAAGTCAATCATCAACTAAACTCTTCGCTGATAATTTCGGCAACATTACGTGTGGTTTCATCAAAGGAAATTCCTAGCAGGTAAATTGGCTTAATCTCGCCAAGATATTTTGCCGCATAATTGCGAGTTTTGATTTGCTTGATTGCTTCCGCTGCACTGCCATATTTGGCAAGTTTAAATTCTAGAATAATAATTTTATCCGGCATTTTGAGCGTTAAATCAATCTTGCCCTGATTGGTCACATCTTCAGCAATTAAATCATAACCTAATGCCGCAAGATAACTATAGATGATACTAGCATAAAAACCTTCATAATGAGCAATATCATTATTGCGATACCAATCATGGGGAATAGAGGCAAAATGACTAACCAGACGCTGTCCAACTAACTCAAAATCATTATTGCGCAATGCTTTGGCTAACAATTGACGATTATTACTATAATCTTCAACACTAACCCCAATCTGCGAGAGCGTACGGTTCAAACTGGTTCTTACTTCAAAATTAGGATAACTTAGCCGATAATATAAGCCATCAACATCATGAATTACTTCTTGAATTGTCAAATAACCAGTTTGAAAAAGTAAGGTACTTATCGGAATATTGCCCACATCAAAATTAGACAACATATCCGAGCTCACCACTAAACCATCTAAATTGGGAAAATAATAAGTTTTTTCCAAAATCAATTTCACCAAAAAACTCGGAGTAGCCGTTTCAAACCAATAATTACGATATTCATATTTTTTACTAAAAAACAGCAACAGATCAAATGGATTATAAACTTTTTGCTCTTCTTTACCCGCAAAATTATAGCCGTTATACCAGCGCTTTAATTCAATTTTATCAACCTTACCGACTTCAAGATATTCACCAAACTCCTGTTCCAATTCGCGCTGAGTATAACCACAAATATCTGCAAAATTAGAATCTAAAGTTAAATCATCCAGATTATTTAAATCACTAAATAAACTCACCTTACTAAATTTACTCACTCCTGTTAGCAGAGCAAATTTAAGGTTGGCATCCTGAGTTTTAATCACACTATAAAAATTACGCAAACCGCTACGCATTGCGCTAGCGACTTCTAAATCAGTGATATTATCCAAAATCGGTTTATCATATTCATCAATTAAAACCACCACTGGTGCATGTTTTTTGCTAATCTGCTCAATTAAATATGCAAAACGACTACTTACCTCAGTGTATAAATTCTCAACCGCATAACGCAAATAATATTCATCCAAAAAGCGATTGATCTTACTATTTAATTCATCTAAGCTGACTAAATTACCCTCGCCAAAACTAAAATGCAGAACCGGATAGTGTTTATCCCAATCCCAATTATTTTCAAGGTAAAGACTTTTAAATAACTTTTTATTGCCTGAAAAAGCCTGCTTTAACGTATCAATGAACAAGGATTTACCAAAGCGACGTGGACGCGAAAGAAAATAATACCTACCACCGGAATTGTACAAATTCGCCACGTGATGGGTCTTATCTATATAAACAAAATTTTCGCTACGGATTTTTTCCAGCGTGGCAATGCCTATTGGTAATTTTTTCATGATGGAGTTCTTTTGAATATTCATGGCGCTATTTTAGCATTTACACCTATTCACCACCTAAAAATGCAATTTGGCAGGACATTAAAAAACTTACAGTACAAAATTTTGACGGTTTTGTAATTTAACCAGTATTTTTGCGGCAAACGTTATTTTGAACATCAGCGGGCAATGACTTGCGAAAGCCTGACTCAATGTTGCAAGCGCTTTGGAGATGGAGTATTCCACGAGATTTTAGTTGAAACAATTAACTTGAGATAGCTGGGGAAATAATCATCCTAAACGAGTTAAGAACCCGGATTAAAAAATCCGGGTGTGATTAAAAAACTAAATTATACGCTATTGACTTAGTATTTATTGATAAGTCCATACCCCAGCAGACATTGGAGACATTGATGCCCAGCCTCCAACATATAAATTAGAGCCATCCAAAAGGATAGAATAAGCCATAACAGAATCCGCAATAAATGAGTTGCCAACAACACTCCAATTGCTACCATTCCATTTCCAAACCGCGGCATTCATATTGAAGCTACTATCGACGGCTTGTCCACCTGCATAGAGATTTCCGCTATTATCCATAATCAATGAGCGCACATCTCCGGCATCTTGCATGTTCAAGCCACCTGCACCATCACTGGCACCGATTTGGCTCCAGCTGGCACCATCCCATTTCCAAACCTGACCCTTTGCTGGAAAATTATTGGTTGTTCCACCACAATACAAATTACCGCTCCCATCGCGAACGATAGTGTTAAAGATACTAGCAGCGCCAACTGAACCGCTTAGCTGTGTCCAACTACTACCATTCCAATGCCAAGCTCCGCCACCCACTCCAGTAGTTTGCCCGCTCACATAAATATCAGTTCCAGATAGAACTATCCCGGTAAAGAGCGCAGAGCTTGTTTGTTCAGAACCAACCAAACTCCAAGTGCTACCGTCCCACTTCCACAATGAGCCATAACCACTAGTTGATTTGCCAGCGGCATAGATGTTTCCATTATCATCAATTGCAATAGCATCAATTTCGGATGCACCACTGATATTACCGCTACCAACCTTATTCCAGCTATTGCTTTGATAAGCCCATACTGCAGCAAAACCAGAACTTACATTATATCCCCCAGCATAAACTATGCCATTGTGTACTGCAATAGACATAATATCTTCAGCTTCTGAAATATTACCACCAACCTGGCTCCAGGCTGAACTACTCCACATCCAAACACCGCCATTAAGGGAAGAAGAAAGCCCGCCTCCATAAATAGTAGTACCAGATGAGACAATTGATCTAAAATATCTCATGTTTGACAAGGTGTTACCAACAACACTCCACTGCCTGTTTATTGCAATAACATCAAAACTCCGAGGAATAGAAGAAATTCCCCCTGTAGTCGCTGTAAGAGCATACTCACCCGCAGTTGTCGTGCCTGTCATTGTTAACGTTACGTCGCAGGTTGCTCCACTTAAAACCGCCACCCATGTACAATTTGACACGGTTATATTGCTTCCACTCGGGGTAATCGTAAATGTCGGATCTGATGGTAATGTTCCGCTATACCA
>JBPOJK010000096.1:0-7405 GCA_052033675.1 Pseudomonadota bacterium | reverse complement strand
ATTTTTTCACCATCGACTTCAATTCCATAATCGGAGAACCGGGTTTTAACGCCTAGTGAATGGAAAAATTCTTCGGTCTTAATTATTGCTTGCTTGGCGGCAACTTCCGGATTACTGTTTTCCAAGCCCCAGACATTATGCGCAAACTTTGCCAGTTTCGACAATTTATTACTCATTTGATGGCGCCATAACTGTGGTCCAACAATAGCTAAAGTTTGTCCATGATCTAATCCATAGGCAGCAGTTAATTCATGACCTATCATATGAGTTGCCCAATCATGATCAACGCCAATACCAATGATGCCATTTAAGGCATTGGTGGCAGCCCACATCCAGTTAGCACGGATATCATAATTGGTTGTGCCATCAACAATGTCTTTGCCGACCGAAATCAGCGTTTTTAATACGGCCTCAGCAAAACCATCTTGAATTGCAGAATTTAAATCGCTGGTGAGATATTGTTCGGTAACATGGATAAATGGATCAATAATTCCGTTTTGTAATTGGCGGGTTGGCAGGGTATAGGTAGTTTCCGGATCTAAAATTGAAAATTGCGGGAACACTTGTGGATTCATAAATGCCTGCTTAGCGCCGATAGAGCGGCGGGAGATTACTGAACCGCAATTCATTTCTGAACCGGTAGCCGGCAAGGTTAGGATGGTACCTAGCGGAATTGCTTGGGATTTAACATTACCATGATTGGTTAGAATATCCCACGGATCTCCCTGATAGTTGGCCGCTAGAGCAATGAATTTGCTCCCATCAATTACCGAACCACCACCGACACACAAAATGAAATCAATTTTTTCATTTCGGCAAATTGCGACGGCATTCATTAGGGTGTCAAATTCTGGGTTGGCTTCTATTCCACCAAATTCAATAATTTCATAGCCAGTTAACGCTTGTTTAACTTGATCATAAACGCCATTGGCTTTAATTGAACCGCCGCCGTAAGTTAGTAGGATTTTTTTACCGGTCGCAATTTGGCTGGTTAAATTGGCAATCTGCCCCTTACCAAATAAAACTGTTACTGGATTAAAATAGGTAAAATTATGCACTTTTGAATTCCTCTCAAAATTTAGATTTTTTAATAAATACCCGTAACGGGCTGGCTTCCAATCCTTCTAATGCCAATGGAATTGCCAGCATTTCATAAATTCCACTGTCAATGTTCCGTAAATTTAATCCCTCAATGACTGCTATTTCTGCAGCTAGTAATTTGCGATGATTGACAAAGTTGACACTATTTGTATCATCAATACTGGGAGTATCAATCCCAACCAGACGGCAACCGCGCTCAATCAAGAACTCCACCAACTCATGCGACAACACTGCATAATTGTCATGATATGGTTGATAGTAATCAAAGGTATTGCTGGCAAACAATACCCGCGGTGCAACAACGATAGTCGATAGAGCTTGTGGCGTTATTAGTCGCGGTTCATGGTCGGTAAAATTTACATTAATAACCTGACATTTGCCTATATAGTGTTCCAATGGCATTTTTTCAATAGACTTACCGTTTTTAATAAAGTGGCAGGGCGCATCACTATGGGTGGCGTAATGTAGCCCGCTGGTAAACTCAGAGAGCATAATTTGGTTATCCGAAAAATATTGCGAACTACTGCTAAATGGGGTATCGCCGGGATAGTTTGCCAGATTAGCGCGAATTGGATAACTGATTTCTTGCCACATTGAGTTATTCATCCAGTAAATTCCGAATTCTATTTTCTAAGCGTAATGGTTTTAGATAGGGCGGGAACCTGACAATAGTTTGACCATCTCTGGATACCAGAAATTTGGTAAAATTCCATTTAATTGAAGTCGAACCAAGAAATCCCGGTGCGGCAGTTTTTAGATAATTGAACAATGGATGGGTGTTAGCTCCATTAACTTCGATTTTTTCCATCAAGGGCAAACTCAAATTAAACGTCAGCTGGCAATATTCTTTGATTTGCTGATTTTCCCACGGTTCCTGATGAAGAAATTGATTACAGGGGAAAGCTAAAACTTCTAATCCTTGCTGGTGATAACGCTGATAAAGAGTTTCCAGTTCGGCGTATTGGTAGGTGAAACCACAGCGGCTGGCAGTATTGACAATTAGTAGGACTTTTCCACGCAGGGAATTTAAGTCCAAAATTTCGCCAGTATTTTGGCGGATACTGAAATCATAGATAGAGTTACTCATGGGCGAACTTTCATTGGATTATCAGGTATAATACCATACTAAAATTTTAATAAATTTCTCACGGAGTCGTGGATGCCATCCCGCAGTACTATCATCAAACTAATTATTTTTGCCTTGGCGATTAATTCATTGGGCTTATTCGAACCATTACTAAGAAATGATGATCCGGTATTATACGCCAATATTGTTAAACATATGCTGGAATCCGGTAACTGGATTGATTTAATTTCTGGTGGACGGGATTGGTTGGATAAGCCGCATTTTCCATTTTGGGTTACCGCTGTATCCTTTAAATTGCTGGGGATTAATTCTTTAGCTTATATGTTACCGGGATTTATTTTTCATATTCTCGGGTTAATCTATACCTATAAACTTGGCAAATATCTGTATAATCAAGAAACCGGTTTGATTGCGGCACTTATTTATGCGACCAGCCTACATCTGATGCTCTCGGCGGTTGATGTCCGTGCCGAAGCCTATTTACTTGGTGAGATAGTTCCGGCGTGTTATTATTGGTTGGTTTATGATCGTAATTCCTCGCCGCGGGCATTGTTATGGGCAGCGGTGTTCACTGCGCTTGCAATGATGACCAAAGGTTTATTTGTGGTAATTACGATATTTAGCGGCTTGGTGTTTAGCTGGATTTATACCAAACAAGCGGCGCGGATAATTAGCCGCAAGTGGATAATTGCGTATGGTTTGTGTTTGGTCGGAATTTTGCCTGAACTAATCAGCCTGTATCTGCAATTTGATTCGCATCCGGAAAAAGTGATTTTTGGACAAACCCATGTTTCAGGTATCGCTTGGTATTTCTGGGGCAGTCAATTTGGACGGTTTTTTAATAGTGGTCCGATTGTGCATAAAGACGGTAACCCATTTTTTTATCTGCATACTTTTTTATGGGCATTTTTGCCGTGGTGTTTGGTGTTTATTGTCGCAATGTACCAGTCAATTCGCAATTTTAAACAGACTCCGGCGGTAGCTAAAGCCAAACTGGTTTATTTATGGGCCAGTTTTTGGGTAACATTTATTATTTTTAGTGCAACTAAATTTCAGCTTGATCATTACACCAATATCCTGATGCCTTTTGCGGCAATTCTATGCGCCGCTTATTTAAGCAGCAAAATCAATCATCCACGGCTGGCGGCGGTACAGGTCGGATTAAGCGGATTATTGGCGTTATTATCGATTGGTCTAACCTTATATTTATTTAAAATGACGGTTGCTAGCCTGATCATAGCCTTGCCGTTAGCGGTACTGTGGAGTACCTGGCGTTATTATCCAAAATGTACCTATTTGGCACAGATCATGATTTTTCCGGCGTTGGCGATTACTTCAACATTGGCAATCGCTTTATTGGTTAATCAGGTCATTTATCGTCCCTATGATGTCGGTTATCGTTTGGCGCAGTATATCAATCATGAGCCATTAACCACGGTCTATGATTTGGGAATCGGCTGGACACCGCTGGAATTTCATAGTCAAATTCCATATACTCAGCTAGAAAATATCCAGCAGTTGCCGGAAAGTGGCAGTTATTATGTGGCAATTAAAGATGATAATCTAGCCCGTAATCAGAGTGCTCTAGTGCAATTGCAACTAACTCCGGCTTATCATTTCTGCGGCAATACCATTGATAAGATTATTCCATTTTATGCCAATAAAATTGAATTGGCGCGACATTTAGATTGTTATACTTTATTAAAACGGCAGTGATGGTCATGAAAATTAAATCCCAGTTAATCATTGTCGTGGTTTTATGGCTACTGGCATTACCCGCTGTATTATGGATAGACCGACCGCTGGCGTTGGCAATCCATCATGCTGGAATTGATAATTATTTGTTGTTGCGCCATATTACCGAAGGCTTGCCGCCGTTGATGATGTGGCTGCTGGTTATTGCGGCATTGTACCGCGGCTGGCAATCGCGGTGGTGGTTGGCGATTGTTTATGGTGGATATCTTTATGTAATGCTAAAAGTTACCATGGAGGTCAAGACAGGTTTAAAAATAATCTTTGGACGTTATTGGACTAAAACTTGGATTAATAATAATTTGTCATTGATTCATGATAACGTGTTTGGTTTTAACTGGTGGCATGGTCACGGTAATCAGGGATGCTTCCCATCTGGACATTCGACCTTTACGGCATTTTGTTGCTTATGGTTATGGTATTTATTTCCCCGCCTGCGCTATCTATGGCTTAGTTTGATGATTATCATGCCGGTATGTTTGATTGCACTCGATTATCATTTCTTGGGTGATTGTTTGGCTGGTTTAGGTTTGGGAATGTTTTGTGCAATGGTTAGTCATCGGCTGTGGCTACTTGGTATAAAATTATCAAAAATTTAATTAAATTATATCAGTATGTAAATTGAAATAGTGTAAAATGTAAATATTTAGGTTGGATAGAGATATAAAATGGCAAAACAAAAAATAACAGCTGCAGAACCATTAGAAAAACAACTATGGAAAGCTGCGGATAAGCTTCGCAAAAATATTGATGCGGCAGAATACAAACACATCGTCTTGGGTTTAATTTTTCTAAAATATATTTCTGATGCTTTTGAAGAATTATATGCCAAATTAAAAGCTGAAGAACAACATGGCGCTGATCCTGAAGATAAAGATGAGTATAAGGCCGAAAATGTGTTCTTTGTACCGCATGATGCTCGTTGGAGTTATTTACAATCAAAAGCTAAGCAGCCTGATATTGGTAAGTTTGTTGATGATGCGATGGATGCTATTGAGAAAGACAATTCGTCATTGAAAGGCGTACTGCCAAAAGTATTTGCCCGTCAAAATTTAGACCCAACCAGTCTTGGAGAATTAATTGATTTAGTAGGTAATATTGCCTTAGGTGATGCCAAAGCTAGAAGTGCGGATGTGCTTGGTCATGTTTTTGAATACTTCTTAGGTGAATTTGCTCTTGCTGAAGGTAAACAGGGTGGACAATTCTATACGCCACGTAGTATTGTGGAACTTTTAGTTAAAATGCTCGAACCATATAAAGGGCGAGTATTTGATCCATGCTGTGGGTCTGGTGGCATGTTTGTACAATCAGAGAAATTTGTAACTGAACATCAAGGTCGAGTAAATGATATTTCTATTTATGGTCAGGAAAGCAATCAAACAACATGGCGCTTAGCTAAAATGAACTTGGCTATTCGTGGAATTGATAGCAGTCAAGTTAAATGGAACAACGAAGGCTCATTTTTAAATGATGCACATAAAGACCTTAAAGCTGATTACATAATCGCTAACCCACCGTTTAACGTTAGTGACTGGGGCGGTGATTTAATGCGTACTGATGGACGTTGGCAATATGGAGTTCCACCAGTTGGTAACGCCAACTTTGCATGGCTACAGCACTTTATCTACCATTTAGCACCCAATGGTCAAGCTGGCGTAGTATTGGCAAAAGGTGCGTTAACCTCAAAAACCTCTGGAGAAGGTGAAATTCGCAAATCATTAGTGGAAAATGGACTAATTGATTGTATCGTAAATTTACCGGCTAAACTCTTTTTAAATACTCAAATTCCCGCAGCATTATGGTTTATGCGTCGCAATCGTAAAGAAAGTGGCTTCAGAGACCGTAGTAATGAGATATTATTCATTGATGCACGGAATCTTGGGCATTTGATAAATCGGCGTACCCGAGAACTATCAAATGGCTCGATTAATCCAGATGATAATGATATCGCCAAAATAGCTGATACTTACCATAATTGGCGTAATCCAGAGGGCAGCTATGAAGATGTTGCAGGCTTCTGTGCTTCGGTGCCAATCAGCAAAGTCGCAGAACTTGACTATGTATTAACACCAGGTCGTTATGTGGGCTTACCAGATGAAGAAGATGACTTTAATTTTGTGGAACGGTTTTCCGCGCTAAAAGCCGAACTGGAAGCGCAAATCAAAGAAGAAGCGGCATTAAACGCAATCATCGCACAAAATTTAGCTAAAATTAAAGTATAGTATTGTGGAATGGCATAAAACTGCGACGCAGCGTTGCAGTTTTGCCGTGGTGACATAAGTTGCTGGTTTATTGTATTAGAAATAAATGTTTGGGTTAAATGTTATTTAAAATTTAAGGCTCGATATGAATAGTAGAAATACGAAACTAGAGGTACAGGGTGTTGTAGTTTCATTCATGAAGGTAAATCAAGAGGATTATATCTGTATTACGGATATTGCCAAATTTAAAAATCCGGGTGCTCCTGCTGACATAATCAAAAATTGGCTGCGGAATAAAAATACTCTTGAATTGCTTGGGCTTTGGGAAAAGTTGCATAATCCAGATTTTAAACTAGTCGAATTCGACCAGTTTAAAAATGAAGCCGGTTATAATCATTTTGTTCTTTCGCCACAGAAATGGATCGAAACAACCCAAGCAATTGGCTTGCAATCAAAATCAGGACGTTATGGCGGAACATATGCTCACGTTGATATCGCTTTGGAGTTTGCATCTTGGGTTTCAGTCGAGTTTAAATTATACTTAATTAAAGAATTTCAGTATTTAAAGGGGCAGCAGGAGAAAGATCTCGACTGGAATATTAAACGCAAACTTTCTAAAATAAATTATCGTATCCATACTGATGCAATAAAAGAGAATTTGCTTCCCAAAAATCTTACCCCACAACAAATAAATTTTGTTTATGCGATTGAAGCAGATGTTCTAAATATGGCACTATTTGGGAAAACAGCTAAACAATGGCGTGATGAAAATCCAGATTTGAAAGGTAATATTCGTGATTTTGCCAATGTTTCACAACTAGTTTGCCTTGCGAATCTTGAAAACCTAAATGCGGTATTTATTAATGATGGATTACCTCAAAATCAACGTCTTGAGAAACTTAATCAAATTGCTATTGGTCAAATGCAAATCTTACTACAAATCAATGCACCTAAATTAATAAACGGTGGTAATGATGATAAAACACAGTAAAGATTGCGTTACAAGACATTAATAAACCAATTGGGGTAGCTGAATATCAGTTATTGCTTCCGACCAAAGAGCTTGAAGCAATTGTATTAAATGAAATGAAGAATGTTGCAGTATTGGATGATGAAAATGAAGAGTGAAAAATTAAATAGTAAGCTGTTTGTAGGTGTGCAGCAATGAGTAATGTTATTTTTAAAAAACTTTCAGATATTGGCTGTGGTTTATTATCTGGGTTTGCCTTTAAAAGTTCTTACTATTCTGACCATGGAGTACCAT
>JBPOJK010000095.1:0-18702 GCA_052033675.1 Pseudomonadota bacterium | reverse complement strand
TTCATGATGTGTTTCATGGAGAACCCGCTCCGCCCGGCAACGATTATGTATGTCGGGTCTTTTTATGTCCAAATATCGATGATGGCTAAGTATGATATAATTTTCGCCTGAAAAATTATAAATGATTGAAAAGGTCTTATCAGATGAAGAAGTTGTTACACTTACCACTAATAATCGCTACTTTTGCAGTTGCTGCATGTGCCAGTAATCAGGCTCCGGGCAGTTCCGATAATGATTCATTGGCGAAAAATCCGGTGGTTGCCAATTCGGTGTTTTTTGCTTTGAATAATACCGAAATTCCACCATACTATACCAAAATATTAACTATCAATGCCGGCTATTTAGTCAGCCACCCGACGGCGATGGTGCAGTTGCAGGGGAATAGTTCGGAAGTGGGATCGGCTAAATATAATCAAGATTTAAGTTTGATGCGGGCAGTGAGCGTTAAAAAATCGTTGATTAAACAGGGGGTAAAGGCGCAACAGATTAAGATTATTGCTTATGGCACTACTCGGCAAACATTTGGCAGCGAGTCTAATGGCTATCAACCCAAAAATCAGCGGGTTGATATAATCTATACCGCAACCCCGCCAACCAACTATACCATGCGCGATGTTCCGGTAGTTAATGTAACTACAATGTATTAGAATAGTTTTTACCTGTAATTTATACCCAAACAGCGATGAGTTTGGCGAGGGTATATAGGCGATAATTATGCCTCTAATAGCTCAACGACGCTTAAATGGTCATATTCTTTAGCCAAATCGAGTGCGCTTTTATCTTCATTGTCGCGATGATAACGATCGGCTTTCGCTGCCAATAACGTTGCCACGATGTTATGTTTTCCCCAGCGCGCCGCCATCAGGAGGGCGGTCCGCCCGTCGCGATCAATATGCTCAATATTGGCACCGGCAGCAATTAACTGCTTAACCAAATTGGTTTTGCCATAGAGTGTTGCCATGTTTAATACGGTGCGTCCATTTTTATCGGCATGTTCAAGGTTAGCACCGGCTAAAAGCAGCAAGCGAACAACGTTTGATTTTCCTTCTTCCGCGGCTAATAATAGCGGAGTTTCGCCATCATAGTTGGCATGTTCTAAATCAACTCCGGCAGCCAGCAGCATACGAATGATATTTGATTTACCGTATTTGGCGGCTAATGATAATCCACTATCACCATTGCGGTTAACTTGCATAATATCGGCTCCGCCAACAAGCAATTCTTTGACTTGATTGGCAGTTCCTTCAATAATTGTTTCCAGTAGTGACGTGGCTTTTTTAATTGAATTAATCTTATCCGGATTTTTCATTGATTTAATGCTAGCATGTTTAATTAATTCAATAAGTTGTGGAAGTCGCTGTGGGTTAACTAAGTGCAAAGCATTAGTGCCTTGATCATCTTGTTGTTCTGGATTGGCGCCGTATTCCAATAGTAAATGTGCCGTGTCATAGTTACCGCGCTCGGCAGCGATTAACAATGCCGTCCGTTGGTGCTGCTCACGATGCTCGATTTTAGCACCGGAGCGAATCAATAATTCGGCCGCAGCCGCCTGATCATACCACGCTGCAAAAATTAATGGAGTCCAGCCAAAACTATCATAGTTTTCAATGTCGGCACCTGCGCCGATTAATGCCGCGATAATTTCACAATTACCATTTTTTGCCGCATACATCAGCGGTGTCCAGTAATCTTGATTGGTGAATTCGGTATCGGCACCGGCATTAAGCAAAATTTTGCTGGCTTCAAGATTATCACTAATGATTGCCCACAATAGGGTTTTACCACAGCCACGACAGGCGGCGGTTATTTGTGCACCACCACTTAACAATGCCAGTACGGCAGCATGATGATGAGATTCTTCGGCAATATCCAACGCGGTCATTTCATCATAATTACTAACTTCACTATTGGCACCATGTTCCAAGAGCAGGCTAATGATTGCCGGATGATTATAAGCCGCTGCACGAATGAGGGCACTGTCACCATTTTCATTGCGGATTTCTAAATCAGCACCCAGTGAAATTAATAATTCCGCTGCCGGAACATCACCGCTTTTAGCCGCGTGCATTAGTGGAGTGTTGCCGTAAAAATCGCGACGATTAATATTGGCGCCTAATTTGATTAACAATGCAATAGCTGCTAATTGCTGGTTTGCCAGTGCAAAATTTAATGCGGTCCAGCCGGTTTTATCATAGCGATTAATATCAGCTCCTGCGTTGACTAATTCTTCGATTAGTGCCAGATGACCATCGCGTGCCGCGTAGATTAACGGCGTATAACCACGTTGGTTGGTTGCTTCCGGATTGGCACCGCGTTCGAGTAATAAACGAACAATTGCTGGTTGATTCTTCCAGATTGCAAAAAATAATGGATTCCAGCCATACTGATCGCCGGCATCAATTAGCGCGCCAGCCTTGATTAATTCAATGAGAATTTCCAGGCGTGCGCCTAATGCCGCAACGTTTAACGGCAACCAGCCTTTTTCATCGGTGGTATTGACATTAACACCTTGTGCCAGAGTTTGCAGCAGTTGTTCAAGGTTATTGTGCTCGATTGCCTGGAATAGTTGTAATTGGCTATGCAACTTGCCTTTGTGCAGATAGCTCTCAAGAAGTATCAGCATTTCGCCAGTAATAGCGGACTGGGTATCGGTTGTTGGAGTTGAATATTCTGCCAGTTCGGCATCATTAATTGTCGCCTGTGCCTGTAATAAAAATTCAGCAGCAGAGAGCCGATTAAGCCGAATCGCTTGCCATAAAGGAGTGATGCCGTTAGAATCGCGGAGATTTAGCTCAGGATGGAGTGCAATTAATCTGGATAATTCCAGAAGATTATTTTCATAAATAGCTTGATTAATAGCCGCGATTGAAGTCATGAAGATTCCCCTGATTAGTATAGCGAATTATTGTAGCATACCAAAGAATTAAATAATTATAAAAACAGCCACTGAAATTTTCAGCGGCTGAGTGATTCTATACGGTGTCTTATTATAGACTGTAATACATTTGCATTTCAATCGGGTGGGTAGTCATGCGGTACTTGGTTACTTCATGAGTTTTCAAGGTAATGTAGGCATCAATCCATTCATCGGTAAACACACCACCGCGAGTTAAGAACGCGCGATCTTTATTTAAGTTTTCCAAAGCCATTTCCAGACTGTGACAAACTTGCGGAATTTTAGCCAATTTACTTTCCGGTAATTCATATAGATTTACATCCATAGCTTTACCTGGATCAATCTTATTGATAATTCCATCGATCCCAGCCATTAACATCGCACTAAATGCTAAATATGGATTAGCGGTTGGATCCGGGAAGCGCACTTCAATCCGACGACCTTTATCACTACTTACAAAAGGAACACGGATTGATGCCGAACGGTTACGTGCTGAATAAGTCAAAATTACCGGCGCTTCAAATCCTGGTACCAAGCGTTTGTATGAGTTGGTAGATGGATTGGTGATAGCATTCAATGCCTTAGCATGTTTGATGATACCGCCAATGTAATATAATGCCGTTTGTGATAAACCAGCATAAACATCGCCGGCAAATAAATTTTTGCCATCTTTCCAGATTGATTGGTGAACGTGCATTCCTGAACCATTGTCGCCAACAATCGGTTTTGGCATGAAAGTAACGGTTTTACCATAACGATGTGCCATATTACGGGTTACATATTTGAAGATTTGTGACCAATCAGCACGCTCAACTAAACTGCTGAATTTAGTACCGATTTCACATTGACCGGCTGTTGCTACTTCATGATGGTGAACTTCGGTCGGAACGCCTAATTCTTCTAGTGTTAAACAAATTGCCGAACGTAAGTCTTGTAATGAATCAACCGGTGGTAGTGGAAAATAACCACCTTTAACGCCAGGGCGGTGTCCATGATTGCTGCCATCCATATCTTTATCTGAACTCCACGCAGCTTCTTCGGAATTGATTTTGTAATTGCAGCCGCTCATGTCTAAGCCCCAGGTTACTGAATCAAACACGAAAAACTCCGGCTCCGGTCCAAAGAAAGCTGTGTCGGCAATGCCGCTTTCTTTAATGAACGCTTCGGCTTTTTTGGCAATCCCACGTGGACAGCGCTCATAGGCTTCCATTGTGCTGGGTTCAACTACGTCGCAAGTTACAAACAGGGTATTATCATCAAAAAATGGATCTAAGCGAGCACTTTTAGCATCTGGACGCAATAACATATCCGATGCTTCAATCCCTTTCCAACCTTCAATTGAGGAACCATCAAATGGCTGCCCGATTTTAAATAATTCTTCGCTAACCGCATTTACCGGTATCGTAACATGATGTTCTTTACCTAGTGAGTCACAAAAGCGTAAATCAACAAATTTTACGTCGTGCTCTTTAATTAGTTTTTCGATTTTATCATAGCTGCTCATCAATTGTTCCTTATTGAGAATGAGTATTACTGAAGGTTGTTTGAGTTCTAAAATTACTAAAGTTTGTATTTTAGCTCAAAATGCTGCATTGCAGCAAAAAAAAATGCACTTTTTTTGCGAATAATTGCTAATTTTATTGAATTTGACTGGAGTATAATGATGGTTTTAATGAATTTGAATAAATAATTAATTAGGAAAATATGGAAAAGAACTACGAAGTAAATAAGTTGAATAAACGCCTGCGTTCCAGTGTTGGCAAGGCAATTAACGATTATAATATGATTTGTGCCGGTGATGTGGTAATGGTTTGTCTTTCCGGCGGGAAAGATAGTTATACCATGCTGGATATTTTGATAAATCTGCAACAATCGGCACCGGTTGAATTTAAGCTGGTTGCGGTTAATCTTGACCAAGGACAACCGGGCTTTCCGAAACATATATTGCCGGAATATCTGGAACAATTGGGTGTTGAATACCGGATTATTGAAGAAGACACCTATTCAACGGTAAAACGCGTCATTCCAGAGGGGAAAACTACCTGTGGATTATGTTCGCGACTTCGGCGAGGGGTGTTATATCGGGTAGCCAAAGAAATCGGTGCTACCAAAATCGCCTTGGGGCATCATCGCGATGATATTTTAGAAACCTTGTTTTTAAATATGTTTTATGGTGGCAAACTAAAAGGAATGCCGGCCAAATTGGTTAGTGACAATGGTGAACATATCGTGATTCGTCCGTTGGCATACTGCAAGGAAAAAGACATCATTCGCTATGCCAATATTCGTGAATTTCCAATAATTCCATGTAATTTATGCGGTTCGCAGCCCAATTTACAACGGCAGGTAATCAAGGAAATGCTTCTGGAGTGGAATAAAAAATATCCCGGACGGATTGAAACTATGTTTAGTGCCATGCAAAATGTGATCCCGTCACATTTATTGGATACGACCAAATATGATTTTGTCAATCTGCGAACCGATGGGGTAGCGCGACCTGATGGCGACATTGGCTTTGATCGTGAAAGTTTTTCTGAAAGTGCGGGGATAAATTTTTTAGCCAATCGCTAATGCACAATTGGTGCTAAGCGTTAGTTTAGCAAATGCTAAATTAAAATTTGACAAGTTATATTAGAATAAACTAAAATAACGTCATCGTTAAACAAATTTGAGAAAGAAAAAATAAAAATGGCAAAGAAAATTTTAATTATTGGTGGGGTAGCCGGTGGCGCATCAGCAGCAGCACGATTAAGACGGCATAGTGAAGAAGACCAGATCATCATGTTTGAAAAAGGACCGCATGTATCATTTTCAAATTGTTCATTACCGTATTTTTTGAGTGGAACAGTTGCCAAGGCTGAAAGTTTGGTTTTAATGTCGCCGGAAAAGTTTCTCAAACAATTCAATATTACCGCGCGTGCCAATAGCGAAGTGGTTGCGATTAATCGCACTGCTAAAACGGTTACGGTAAAAAATCTAGCTGATGGCAGTAGTTATGAAGAAAGTTATGATAAATTAATTTTATCGCCGGGCGCTAAACCAATCGTGCCACCAATTCCAGGACTAGATTTGGTAAACGTGCATACGGTACGCAATGTAGTTGATATTACCCGTTTGAAACAAAATATCAGCGAAATTAATCCGCAAAATATTGCGGTAATCGGCGGTGGATTTATTGGTGTTGAAGTTGCTGAAAATCTTAAAGAGGCCGGTTATAATGTTGCGCTGATTGAAGCGATGCCGCAGATTATGCGTCCATTTGATTATGAGATGGTGCAGATTCTGCATAAAGAATTATATGACCATGGGATTGATTTACGGGTGGGTGACAAAGTTGAATCTTTTAGCCGTAATCAGGTAAATTTAGGCTCAGGCAAAACTGTTGCCGCCGATGTGGTGGTGATGGCAATTGGCGTTGCGCCGGAAACCGAGTTGGCAAAATCCGCGGATTTGCAGCTTGGCAAAACCGGTGCGATTGCCACTGATAACAACTTCCGCACCACTGATCCGGATATTTATGCGGTTGGTGATGCGATTGAGGTCTATGGCGCATTATTCAATGATAAATTTAAGCTGGCATTAGCTGGTCCGGCACAAAAACAGGCGCGGAGTGTTGCCGATCATATCAATGGCATGGCAGTTAATAATCAGGGTTATATTGGTTCTTCGTGTATTAAAGTTTTTGATTTTAATGCCGCATCCACCGGGTTAACCGAAGGCTTTATTCAGGCAACCGGCATGAAACTTGATTATGGTGTGGTGCATATTACGCCGAATGATAAAGTTAGTTTGATGCCTACCAACAAAACCATGCATTTCAAATTGATTTTTGAAAAACCAACCGGCAAAATTCTGGGGGCGCAGGCGATTGGTAAAGGCAATGTTGATAAACGGATTGATGTGATTGCAACCGTGATTAAATTCAACGGTAAAGTCAGTGATTTAATTGATTTGGAATTATGTTATGCACCGCCGTTTGGCACCGCGAAAGACGTGGTTAATATGGCCGGCTATGTTGCCGGTAACCTGTTGAATGACGATTTTGAACAAGTGCGGGTAACGCAGGTGCGGGAATTGGTTGAATCTGGTGCGCATATACTGGATGTTCGCGAAGCCCCGGAATTAACGAAAGGCCGAATAATTGGATCGCAACATATTCCATTAAGCGAGTTACGCTCGCGGATCGATGAAATCCCTCGCGACAAACCGGTTTACATTCACTGTCGGACTGGGCAACGCAGTTATAATGTAGTGCGCGCATTAAAAAATCGTGGTTTTAACAGTGTTTATAATGTTGCCGGTAGTTTTCTGGGCTTGTCATACTACGAATATTTCAATGATGTGACCTTGGGGCGCCAGCCGATTGTTACCGATTATAATTTTAATTAAACCAATTAAAATACTCATGTTACCGCCAGTTAATACTGGCGGTTTTTTATTGCCGTGTATATTTTATAAATCATAATCCTAGAACGCGTTAAAATTATGCCCAACTCTATTGGGGTAATAAAAAATGAAAAAGATTAATTGGGAATTTTTCCAGAGCTTGGGTAAAACTTTTATGCTGCCGGTGGCGCTGTTATCGGCGCTGGGGATTGTTCTGGGTTTAGGTTCGGCATTAAGCAGTCCGCAGCTAATGGCAATGGTGCCGCTATTAAAACAGCCATTGGTTAACGGGGTGTTTCGTTTTATGGCAACCATTGGTAGTTTTGGTTTCCAGAATTTACCGGCGATGTTTGCGATTGCCATTCCGCTGGGGCTCTCTCGTTATGAAAAAGGTGTCGCCGCATTTGCCGGGTTTGTTGGTTTTTATATCATGCTGCTGGCGGCAAATTTTATGCTTGTCGAGCGCGGAATTTTAGCGCATGATAATCTGGTTGCCGCCGGACAGGGCGTGATCCTTGGCGTACAATCAGTTGATATGGGCGTATTGGGTGGAATCATCAGTGGGATTATTGTCTATAAATTGCACAGTCGCTTTTACGCAGTCAAGCTGATTGATGCGTTATCATTCTTTTCCGGCGCGCGCTTTGTGCCAATTATCACTACCTTTACCATGGCGATTGTCGGACTACTATTGCCGTTTATCTGGCCGCCGATTAGTCATGCGATCAATAAATTCGGCGAATTATTAGCCGCCAGCGGGGTATTTGCACCGTTTTTATTTGGTACCGGCGAACGCTTGCTGCTGCCTTTTGGCTTGCATCATATCCTGGTGGCGTTAATTCGGTTTACCCCTGCCGGTGGTGAAATGGTCGTCAATCATCATCTGGTTAGTGGTGCACTAAATATTTTTTATGCCCAACTGGCGGATCCCAATACCAAACAATTTAGTGAAAGTGCTACCCAATTTCTATCGCAGGGTAAAATGCCAACCTTTATGTTTGGTTTGCCCGGAGCCGCGCTAGCGATGTATCGCTGTGCCAATTTTGATAATCGCAAATTGATTAAAGGGGTTTTAATTTCAGGGGTAATTGCCTGCGTCGTCGCGGGGATTACCGAGCCACTAGAGTTTTTGTTTTTATTTGTTGCACCACCGTTATATCTAATTCATGCTATCTTTACCGGATTGGGATTTTTGCTGATGTCCCTACTTCATGTAACGATTGGTAATACCGATGGTAATATAATTGATTTTCTAATTTTTGGTGTATTACAGGGTACCAAAACTAACTGGTATTTGGTTCCGTTGGTCGGCGTAGTATGGTTTTTCCTGTATTATTTTACCTTTAAATTTATGATTAACAAATTTAATTATGCCACACCGGGACGGGAAGATAATAATTTAGCTGCTGGCAACAGCAATGTTGAATTAACTCCTGATGAGAAAGCTCCGCTGATTTTAGCGGCATTGGGCGGGCGCTACAATATTCTTTCGGTGGATAACTGCATTACCCGCTTACGGGTGATTTTGAAAAATAGTGCCCTGGTTGATCAGGATACTTTGAAAAATCAAACCCGTGCCTTGGGGGTGATGGTGCTGGATAAGCAGAATGTGCAGGTGATTTATGGTGTTCAGGTACACCTAATCAAAGCCGCGCTTGATAAAATTCTCTAATAGTTTAATGTTACGCATGATAAAGATTTTAGCCCTAAGTTATTGATTTTTCCTCATGATACGCTGATTTTATATTGGTAATCATCGCGCAAAATCATCAAACTCAATAACTCAGTGCTAAAATATAGACGTTTACAATATCAATTAATGGTTATAAAATTATGACATACCCTCAACAACAAAAACCGCTGCTAACCTCGGGGTTGCTGCTACTATTGGCGGTAATTACCGGAATTAGTGTTGCCAATTTATATTATCTGCAGCCGCTACTGGCAGAAATTAGCCTCAGCTTTAAAGTTGATCCGACAACAGTTGGAATCGGCGCGATGTTGACGCAGGTTGGCTATGCGTTGGGAATGCTGTTCATTTTACCACTAGCGGATATCTGGAATAAAAAATACCTGATTTGCGGCGTGGCAATTACTGCCGGAATAATTATGCTGATTATCGGCATTAATAATAATTTGTGGATATTTCTGATTGCAACCTTATTACTCGGAATTTCGTCGGTTACGCCGCAGCTGATTGTTCCATTGGGTGCCGAACTGGCAGCGCCGGATAAACGCGGTGTGGTAATCGGGCAAATCATGTCGGGGCTATTCATCGGGATTTTATTATCGCGTACGGTGAGCGGTTTTATCGGCGAATATTTGGGTTGGCATGCAATTTATCTGATTGCCGCCGGATTAATGCTGCTGGTGGTGATTATTGTGGTATTGCGCTTACCCAATTATCATCAGCCACAAACCATTAGTTATGGACAGTTGTTTAAATCGATTTTTGTGCTTGCCCGTCAGGAGCCGGTATTGCGCGCCGCGGCTTTAAACGGCGGTTTAATGTTTGCGGTATTTAGTATTTTTTGGACGGTGTTACCGTTTTGGCTGGCATCCAAAATTTATCATTTAGGTCCGCAAGTAGTGGGGATTTTTGGATTGGTCGGCGTAATAGGGGTGATTGCCGCACCGATTGCCGGTAAAATGGCCGATCGCCGGAGTCCGGAAGTTACTATTTCATGGGCGATTATAATTGTTATTCTAAGTTATCTTAGCTTTTGGTTGGCTGGTACGCATTTGTTAGGATTAATTATTGGCGTTATTTTGCTTGATTTGGGGGTTCAATTCTGTCAAATTTCCAATCAAGCGCGAATTTTTGCCTTATCTGATAGTGCGCGGAATCGAATCAATACCTTTTATATGGTTAGTTATTTTTGTGGTGGTGCTTTTGGTTCGTGGCTGGGGGCGCTTTGTTATACCCATTGGGGCTGGAGCGGTACCTCGTTAGCCGGATTGGCATTGCTGATTCTTGCTTTTGGATTTAATCGCAAGCCACGTAGCACGCTAATTCGGAGGCCATCATGAATTTTTCGGCTACCGCGCAAATGATTGCCGATGATATCCAAGCAGGATTCCCCGGAATTAGTCTTGGCATTATCCAGCATGGTCAGGTGATTTTGCGCCAATTTAGCGGCTATGCCTGTAAATACGCTGATGACGGAACATTATTGTCGGAATTTGAGCCCATCGGCGCGGATACATTATTTGATTTAGCATCAAACAGCAAAATTTATGCCACCACCTTGGCTTATTTGCATCTGGTGAGTGGTGGTCAATTATCGTTAGATGATCGCGTGATTAAATTTTTTCCGCGCTACCGTCATTCTACGGTAACCCTGCGCCAGTTATTAAGTCATAGCGCCGGTTATGCGCCGGAAGTGTTATTCTTTGATCCTAGCGCAGAATTTTATTCTCTTGACCGTAAGCGGATCCGGCAGTTATTAATCGAAGAAGTTCCACTGGTTTATCAACCGGGAGCTCAGGCAGTTTATTCGGATAGCGGATTTATGCTCTTGGGATTTATTCTTGAAGAAATTAGCGGCGTAGGGCTGGATAACTTATTGCAGCAGACTATCTATCAACCTTTGGGTTTAAAACATACCGGCTTTAATCCCTTGCTGAATGGCATTGATTCCCGGCAAATTGCCGCGACCTCGCTGGGCAATGGTTGTAATGGAACGATGAATTATCCGCAAATGCGTACCGGCTTAATCCGTGGTGAGGTTCAGGATGAAAAAGCTTTTTATTGTTGCGAGGGAATTGCCGGACATGCCGGATTATTCAGCACTCTAGATGATATGCTGAAACTGACGCAATTAATCTTAAATCGCGGACGACTTGATGATATTCAATTATTTTCTGCCGAAGTGTTGGCTGAATTTGTTAAACCGTCGTCGGTAAATCCGGCTTTTTGTTGTGGTTGGCGCAATAGTTATAGTTTAGACTTACAAAAAACTTTTGGACGCGTTATGAATGCCAGTTGCCGTGGACATAGTGGTTTTACCGGAACCCTGAGTTTGGTGGATTTTGATAATCAGTTGGGAATTATAGCTTTAACCAACAAAGTCCATAGTCAATGTATTAACCGGATGAGCTATGCTGGCAGTAATTATAATTTAGGGAAATATGCGCCGTTGATTGAGGCGATTTATCAGGATTTATCTTTAAATAAATTTTAAGGAAACAATGATGTACTATATTGGAATAATGTCCGGTACCAGCTTGGATGGTATCGATTGCGTGTTGTGTGATTTTGCCGAAAATGATAACCAGTTACGAGTAGTTGCTGACTATAGCTGCAAATTTTCTGCTGAATTACACCGTGATCTGCAGCAGCTATTAAGTACCTTTACACTGCATTTAAAGCAATTCGGCGAACTTGAGGTGCGGTTGGCGATTGAGTATGCCGGGGCGGTTACGGCATTGCTGGCAAAAACCCAGCTCTCTAGCCACGACATCATGGCAATCGGCTGCCACGGACAGACGGTCTTTCATGAACCGCTAGGTGACTATCCATTTTCACTGCAGATGGTTGATGGTAATAAGCTCGCGGCATTGACCGGGATTAAAACCGTTTGTGACTTTCGGCGGATGGATATGGCTTTTGGCGGCAGCGGTGCACCATTGACCCCCGCGTTTCATCAGGGATTTTTAAATTCTGTCGATGAACAGCGGGTAATTTTGAATCTGGGTGGAATTGCCAATATAACCATGCTCGATCGCTATGGTGATAATGTAGTTGGATTTGACACAGGTCCAGCTAACTGTCTGATTGATTTATATGTACAGGATAAATTTGGCTGCGCTTATGATGCTGATGGCAAATTGGCAGCTTCCGGTACGGTTATTCCTCAGTTATTGGCACAAATGCTGGAAGAACCGTATTTTCAGATGAAATTTCCCAAAAGTACCGGTAAGGAAGTTTTTCATCTGGAGTGGATAAATGAACAATTGCAACGCTACGGACAGAGCGGATTAGCCGATATTGATGTAGTTGCAACACTGTGCGAATTAACCGCTAAAAGCGTTGCCGATGGCATTGCCCAGACCGGAATAAAAGCTGATGTAATTTATGCTTGTGGCGGCGGGGCTTTTAATCATTATTTATTGGAACGAATTGCGGTTTTGAGCCATACCCGGGTAATGACTACTGCGGCATTGGGTGTTGCAGTTGGGCTGGTGGAGGCAATTGCTTTTGCCTGGTTTGCCAAAATGCGGATCGAATACCAACCGGCTAACTACTGTTCGGTAACCGGAGCCCGTCGCCAATGTTTACTGGGAACTATTTATGAAGCCTGATGCGCTTAAAAAATTGATAATAATTTTAACTCTTGCCAGCGGGTTATTATGTGGTTATATTTTGGGTGTGGTAGCATTGGTCTTTCCAGTGCTGGCAACTAAATATGGTTTTGCCAAAGAGCAAATTTCATTGATGGCCGGATCAATATTATTGGGCTGTTTTTTTGCCAGTATTTTTACCGGCACGTTGGCGGATTATTTCGGAAGGCGCGCAGTGACAATGATTACTGCCATAATCTTTGTGGTTGGAATAATCGGTTTTATTTACAGCAAAGATTATTGGTGGCTGTATGCCTACCGCACAATTCAGGGAATTGCTTACGGAATGTGTGAAATTGTGATTCCGCTGTATCTGGTCGAAATTTCGGCAACCCGCTGGCGGGGACAAATTATTACCTTATTCAAAGCCGCCAATACCGGCGGAACATTATTATCCAGTTTAATCTGGCTAATTATTCCGGCAACGTTGTATCATCTGCCGTTTTTTGCAGCATTGGCAACCGCAATTGTAATCATCGGGCTAATGATGATTTTACCGGAGTCACCACGCTGGCTGATTTTTAATCAACGGGTAACCGAAGCGGAAACCATTGTTGGCAAAATTTATGGTTCACTGAGCGAAGCACAGTTGGTAGTTAAAGAAATCTATGAAAATTCACAACGGGTGAGTAAAGGTGTTTGGAAAGAGTTATTTAGTCCTCAGGCGATCTTCCCGTTTATGGCGGTGCTCGCAGCGGTGTCTCTAAGTCAATTGACTGGAATTGTGGTATTTATTCAAAATAGTATTCAAATTCTTAAAGATTGTGGAATCACTTCAACATGGGTCGGGCTTTACGGCACAATTGCAATTAATGTGATTAATTTTATGGCGTTATTTTTAACGATGCTCTTGGTTGATCGGGTAGGTCGGCGCCTGATTTTGATGATCGGTACCAGCGGCTTATGTCTGTCATTGATTGTTTTGGCCGGTGTCCATTATTTATTACCGACGGGTTTGCTATTAGGGTACATTACCTTAATTGGTATAATTTTAGTGGTCGGTTTTTTTGCCTTTGGCCCAAGTGGGATAATTCTGGTTATTTCAACCGAGCTGTTGCCAAATAAGGTGCGCGGGCTGGCAATCTCGCTGGCATTTACCTTTGGTGCCTTGGTTGGAACGATTTTTGTGTCATGGTTTGGCAAACTAAGTAGCCAAATTGGTTATGCGAATTTATTTATGATCATGGCATTTTTTGCCTTTTGTTATTGGCTGATTGCCTTATGGATACCGGAAACCAAAGGTAAAGATCTTGAAAAAATTAGTTGGCAGGAGAAAGATCGCCCGTGATTACATCAGGTACAACGCGCTAAATCAGGTAAAATTACGCTATGAAAAATATATTGAAGTATCCGAGTATCAATCTGATTTACCGAATTTGCTATGGTTTTTATTTAAAAGACGGCTTTCAAAAGGCTAGTGCCTTAGCTTATGGCTTTTTGATGTCGTTTGTGCCGTTTCTGATTTCACTGGCAAGTATTATCACGATTTTTATCCCACCCAAAGTCTATATCCATTATGAAAAACAGTTAATTAGCAATTATTTTCCGGTGGTCGGCAAGCAGGTTGCCAAATATATTCTCAATTTTCAGCATCATGCATTGGACTTATCAATTATCAGTCTGACGGTATTTTTTGCAACGTCATTATTAATGATTAATACTTTGCGCTATTGTATGGATCAATTGCTGGGTTTTAATGAAAATGATCTGCACATTGGTTTGAAATTGGTACTGGTGCTGGCGATTTTTGCTGGTTTAATCAGTAGTAGTCTGGTGTTATTGGGGATGCACGAAGCGGTGACCCATTATTTACCGCGTTACGCTTTGAATAAATATGCTGGGGTAATTAATCTGCTGCAGTATTTAAGCTCGTTTCTAGCTTTTAGCGTGGTTTATAAATTTGTACCGCATAGTAAAATTGATTTTAAACATGCGGCAATCGGTGGGGTAGTGGCGGCGATTTTCTTTGAGTTAGCTAAATTTGGATTTGCGATTTATATTCGCTCATTTAGCAATAATCAATATGTTTTGTACGGCTCACTGGCAGCGATTCCAATCTTCTTATTCTGGCTTTATATCATTTCAATAATTGTTTTATTGGGTGCACAAATTATTGCGGTGTTGCGCGAATTGCCGCCAGATTTCTTTGGCGATACATAAACCATAATAGAATTCTATTTGAAGATAGTTTTCTAAAACAGTTCTATCGGTTTTATGGTTTTTATTCCTTGTCTCGTTTCTCGATATATATCAAAATCGGATTTTAGCATGAAAAAGTAAATGATGTATTGGTCAGCTTTGCCGATTATCTGAAATCAATCAATTATCCGTTGCCGGCAACAACAAAATTCAGGTACCCGAATTTTACTTTAAATGCCGATAATGGTAATCCAACAGCATTTGGTGCGGTTATTAATCTGAAAGATGGGGTAACCTCGGATCCGACGATGGGGGTTAATTCAGCATATAATAATGCCAATAGCTATCTAATGAATAGCTATCTTAATCAGGTATTACCGAAATATAATCCACAATTGTCGGTAATTTGGCTGAGAAATCCGGATACGACAGAACATAATTATGGAGTGGGAAGTTTTGCTTATTATTCCGCGCTGGCGAATCAGGATCAACTATTAGGACAGCTTATTACTAAATTAAAAACCACCCATCAGTGGAATCATACTAATTTAATTATTGTTTCTGACCATGGGCACAGTAATGTTTCCGGCGATGTCGATGAATTTCCGTTGCGTAAAATAGAAAGCGGAATGGTAACTGAGGTTGATAATGTTAATGGTTACGCGGTATCGGGTGATTTTCGTCCGGCAGACTTACTAACCCGTGGGGGATTTAAAGCTTATGACGGAGCCGGATGTCAGTACGATCCGATTTTAACCGGTATCAAAGCCGATGGAACACCAGTTTATCCCACATTATATGATAAGAGTGGAAAAGTTTGTGGCGGCGATGTCAAGGTTGTGGATATCAATGGTCACCGGGATGAAGATGTCGGCATTAAATACAACACACCATCCTATATGGTGCCGAAGGTATTACCTAACGATGCAGTAATTGTTGCGGCTAATGGCGGAAGTACTTATTTCTACGTGCCGAGTCATGACCAAAAATTAATTACTAAGTTGGTGCGCTTTTGTCAGTCGAGACAAGAGTTTGGTGCAATTTTTGTTGATCGGCGCTATGGAAATATTCCTGGCAGCTTGCCATTGGCACAGGTAAAAATTCAGAATGACCAACAAAGAAATCCGGATGTAATCGTCTCCAGTAATTATAATGCAGAAGCTCGGATTATGGGCTTTAACGGTACTGAGTTTAATAGTGCCGGTAGCAGCAGGGGAATGCATGGGTCGTTTAGTCCGGTGGATGTTCATAATACCCTGATAGCCTATGGCCCTGATTTTAAGCGTAATTTTGTTGATAGTCTTCCAAGCGGGAATGTTGATGTAGCGCCGACTGTAGCCCATTTGCTGGGATTAAGTTTGCCAAATACCGATGGGCGGGTACTAAAAGAAGCTTTGGTTAAAGGTGGTAGTTTGAGCAGCTATGCCATAAAAGTTCAAGATTTTAGTCCGAAAAAGCCGGCAACCGGATTGATTTATCAACAGGCAACTTCGCCGGATGGTAAAGATATTGATTCAACTAAAACCAACTATACCATTCATTTGCAAACTCGCACAATAACTCAAGATGGACAAAATTATAGTTATTTCGATTGGGCTAATGCCATCCGTTACTAACAATAGGACTAGTTTTTCAATAAGTTGGCAGTCGCCGAGAGTTGAAAGCAGTAAGGATAATTCCTTACTGCTTTCTTATGCAAAATTATTTTATGACATCAGGGGCAATTAGTTATAACAACTATTCAATGCACAAATTAAACTCGGCAGTTCTTGGATGTTATCAATAACATAATTTGCACCTGCTGCGTACATTCGGTTGCGGATTTTTAATTTAGCAGTTCGTTGAGTAGCAAAATCGATCGAATCAAACTCGGCTTTGCTTAAACCAAGTTCGCTGCTTCCTTCTATTACACCGACAGAAATACAGCCTGCTGCAAGACCTTCAATAATATCCGAAATAGTATCGCCGATTTTCACGATACCACGAATATTGGGAATGTCTAATTCCAGCATGTTTCGATAAATCATATATGGATAGGGGCGTCCACGTTTTACTTGATCTGCCGCTACCCATAAATCAGGTTTGTAGCCTTTCTCTGCCGTCGCAGGTACGACTATTTCCATCATTTGTGAGGTGTAGCCGGTAGTTGAGCCGATTATAAGATTCATTTCTCGTAGTTGTGCCACCGTTTCAACAACGCCATCAATTGGCTCTGTAAACTGCGTTAAATGCTTGAATACGTGTTGTTCAAAAATTGAGTAAATGTTTTGGATGTCTTCGAAATTTGGTTGTCGCTGGTATTGTGTGATAAACTGCTGTTTTATCCTATCTAGCGTGAGTAATTCGCGAATGTGGTCAATTTTTAGCATCCCCATTGGAGCACGCACCTCAGCCAACGTTGGGGTTAAACCAAATTCTTTGAATGCCTCTACAAACGGTAATAATGGTGCAAAACACCCATAATCAATTGTCGTCCCAGCCCAGTCAAATATAACTGCATTAATTGCTTGTTTCATGAAAAATCCTTATAAAAACAATAACTGATGTTACGCACTAGGTCATATTTCAGGGCAGGTTTTGTGTTCTTCGTTCAAATGTTACGAAAATAAGGGTTTGTAATTACTTAGAACTATTTTGTGAAAAACTCGCTACGCTCAAACAGTTCACAAAATCGCGTTCTTTACGTAAACAAACTCTAATCATCTTCACAATTCACTTTAACACAAAACAAGCTCTGAAAATACTATGTGTTGCGTAACATCAGATAATAAATAGTTATTTATCCAGTTTTTGATTTTTAGATGCTAACCTTGTGTATGGCTTGGTC
Source organism: Pseudomonadota bacterium (assembly GCA_052033675.1). Taxonomy (GTDB): domain Bacteria; phylum Pseudomonadota; class Gammaproteobacteria; order Burkholderiales; family UBA11063; genus Aquella. The sequence goes on along the minus strand of JBPOJK010000095.1, from coordinate 1,111 downwards.
TAAAATATCGTATGCCTCATCCAATTGAGCCTGATTAATAATCAATGGTGGCGATAGGGTAATTACATTTCCTTGTGAAACTTTAAAACTTAAACCATTTTCCATACATTCATACATGACAGCCTCAGCTTGTTCAATGGCTTTTTCTTTAGTTGCCCGGTCGGTAACTAATTCAATAGCAAACAATAATCCAATTTGTCGAACATCGCCAATCAAGGGGTATTTTTCTTTTAATCCAATTAATTTTGCGCCAAAATATGCACCAAGCTTTTGTGCTTGTGCCAGTAAGTTATAATCTTCCAGATAATTGAGCATTGCTAGCGCTGCGGCAGATCCCAGCGGTGATTTTTCATGGGTGTAATGTCCCAACGCAATATCATTTGCGACTTCTAACTCCTCTCTGATGATTAATGCTGCCATAGGAACAACCCCACCGCCAAGGCCTTTACCAACAATAACCATGTCTGGAATTATCCCAAAATGCTCAAAAGCAAAATTTTTACCGGTGCGTCCAAAAGCCGTTGCTGTTTCATCTAGAATCAATAGCGCACCATGCCTGTCACACGCTTCGCGCACGCCTTGCATATAACGGATGTCAGGGATTTGAACGTCAGTGTTGCGGACGGTTTCAATAATGACCGCGCCGACATCGCCTTGTTTCTCAAGTACGAATTCAAGATATTTAAGACAGTTCATGGCACAGTTGGTGCATTGTCCAAAAATACAGCGATAAGTATTGACACCCATTACATGTTCAGCACCGGTTAACATCGGTCCCATATCTTTTTTAAACGCATATTCGCCACCAATAGAAATGGTGTCGAGCGTTGCACCATGAAAAGAATCCCACATCGAGATGGTTTTAAACCGTCCGCTAGCCTTGCGTGCCAATTTTAAAGCGGCACCCATTGCCAGTGATGCTGCGGGCATAAATAAAACTTTGTTTAAATCGCCGGGTGCTAAAGTTGTCAATTTTTGTGCCAGTTCTATGGCAATTTGATTGGTATAGCGACGGCTGCAAAAGGGAAGTTCGTCCAACTGTTGTTTGATGGCATCTATGACATATGGATTACCAAAGCCAACCTGATGAACGTTGTTACCATGAAAATCC